>DASPWT010000070.1:0-5228 GCA_035637655.1 Burkholderiales bacterium
ACGCACGACGACCTGGCCGGCACCGACGACGTGCCCCGGCTCAGCCAGAGTCTCGACGACCACGCCGTCCGCATCAGCAAGTAGGACTGCGTAGCCCGCCTCGTTGCGCGCTACGTCGGCCCGGGCCTCGGCCGCACTGAGCTCCGCTCTTGCCGCCTCGGCGGCAGCCTTGGCCTTGTCATACTCCGATGCCGAGACCGCACCCACGGCGACCACGCCGCGGTGTCGTGCCTCGTCATCCGCGGTCTGGCGCGCGCGCGCCTTGGCGGCAGCAACGGCCTCCTCGTGCGCCCGCATGGCGAGCCTCAGATCCGTGGGATCGATACGCATGAGCGGCTGGCCGCGGTTGACGGTTTGCCCGGTGTCAACCAAGCGTTCCAGGACCTTCCCGGGAACTCGGAATCCCAGGTCGCTCTGCACGCGGGCCGCGACGATTCCGGTGAACGAACGCTCTGACGGCACGGAGATCGCGACCGTCTCTATCCGCACCAGCGGGGGCTGCATCCTCGG
Organism: Burkholderiales bacterium; assembly: GCA_035637655.1. Lineage (GTDB taxonomy): Bacteria > Pseudomonadota > Gammaproteobacteria > Burkholderiales > SG8-39 > VBDM01. Next base: position 511 of record DASPWT010000070.1, read on the forward strand.
GTCGGTTGAGGAAGAAGCAGCGTCATTGCATGCCGCCAAGACGAAGGGCAACAGACCGATGAGGCTAACCAAGGAATATTTCCCGCTCATATTGCCGATCTCCTTTGCAGCGCGACGCTCTGGCCTGTCGTCAAGCCTCGCGTCCTCGCTCCCTGCCCATCCACTCCCGGATGTACGGCGCACAATGCAGCACGTCGATGCCGTCGGATTCACAAAGACTGAGGAAGCGCACTGCGCCTAGGTCGACAAGCGTGACGTTCTCGAGGTCGAGCGCGATCGCCGGCCCCTTGCGCCTGATCTGTGCCTTCAGTTCGTCCAAATGGTTCGACTGAATTCGGCCACTCAGGCGGAGAATGGTCCGTTTTCCGTCGAACCTTTCCTCGATGCTTTGCTCGATGCGGAGCGTCACCTCGCGTACCTCCCACCCCAGTAGACGGCAAGCGAAGTGCCAGGCGTAAGGTGCTGAATTAACGGCAATCGTCCTTCCAGTGCGATGCTGAAGTTCGGCATTTGCCGAACCTCAGCATTCGGGCCCCGGCAGTTCGGCATGAAAACTGGCCGGGGGATGGTGTTCCTCGACACCCAACTTCCCGGTGAGCGATGCCGTTAGAAGGCGTAGTTAGAAGCGACCGGGCGCAGCCGGTCGGAGAGGCTCTCTAAAGCCGGTACTAGGGACGAATGCTATTTGTCTGTGGTGCGAAGCGCAGGATGGAAGGGCGTTACAGAGACTTGAAACGATATCTATTGATACCCAGGCTTGCGATCCTGGATTCGAGCGTCTGCCGCGGAATCCCAAGCCTGGCCGCCGCGCCGAATGGGCCCGAGATCCGACCCCTGCTGCCTGCCAGTGCCGCTTCGATCATTTCCTTTTCCCGATCGCGATCCAAGCGTCTGAGGCTTTCCCCTTGCACATCCTCCCGAGTCGATGCCGGGGATAACTCTCGCTTCAGCCATGCCTCGTCTACAGTAAACGTGTCGGTCTCACATAGGATGACGGCCCGCTCAATGACATTCTGCAGTTCGCGAATGTTGCCCGGCCAGTCATATGCCTTCAAGAGCTTCATGGTCTTGCCCTCAATCGTCCTGATCTTCTTCGCCGCCCTTCTCGCATAGCGGTCGATCAGATATTCGACGAGCAGAGAAATGTCAGCCGCCCGCTCTCGCAGCGCTGGTATCTGGATCGGAAATACGTTCAGCCGATAAAAGAGATCCTGCCGAAATGTGCCAGCGGCCACGGCCAACTTCAGGTTGCGATTCGAGGCGGCCAGGACCCGGACGTCGACTGCGATCGACTGGCTGCTGCCGACGCGTTCCAATTCGCGCTCTTGTAGCACGCGCAGCAAAGCGCTCTGAGTCTCGAGCGGAAGCTCGCCGATCTCGTCCAGGAAGATCGTCCCGCCATCGGCCGCCTCAAAGCGTCCCACACGCCGCTGCAATGCGCCGGTGAAGGCGCCCTTCTCATGCCCGAACAGCTCAGACGCGATCAGCGAAGGCGGAATCGCCGCGCAGTTCACCCGAATGAATGCGCGGGTCGAACGGTTTGACCGCTTATGAATGGCCCGAGCGATCAGCTCTTTGCCCGTGCCGGTTTCGCCCAAAATGAGCACGGTGGAATCCGTCGGTGCGACCTTCGCGACCTGCGCCAGCACCCGCCGCAACGGCTCGGAAGACCCCACGATCTCCTCGAACATCGAGGAGCGATCGACCTCTTCGCGCAACGCCAGATTCTCGCTTTGGACACGCTCTTCGACTCGCTTGCGGTCATCAATGTCGGTCCCGGTGGCATACCAACGGATGATATTGCCGTCGTTGTCGCGAACAGGGTTGTAGCGGATCAAAAACCAACGGTATTGACCGTCTTTGCGGCGCGACCGCTGCTCCAATTCAAAGGGCTCACCGCGTAAGAGCGCCTGGCGGCGTTCCTCCTGGACCCTCGTCACATCATCCGGATGGAAGCGACGGACGCGAGAGTCATCGGCCCTTACCTCTTCGAGGCTGAGCCCTGTGTAGTCGAGGAAGAACGCATTCGCGTCGAGCGTACGTCCATCCGGCCCCAAGACGACGATGGCCTGTGCAATGGCGTCGATTGTTCGCCGCAGTTCTTCGTTTGCGGTGGCAAGTTCACGAGTCCGTTGCGCGACCCTTTGATCGAGCTCCCTTGCCACCCGCTTCTGCTCGCTTAATAGCCGTGCCTCTTGCAGCCCGATCGCCGCCTGATTCGCCGCGACCCTGAGCAGAAGTCTCTCGGCCTCGTCCGGGAAATCCGGCCTCTGACAGCCGGCTACGATGACGCCGACTTCATTCTGCAGCCCAAGTCGCAAGGGCACAACGCAAACGTCCCCGGACCCAATAGGATTCGGGACTCGCGACGGCCATTTGTGTGGCTCATCGGCCAACCAGCCGCTGAACGCATCCCCGATCTCTTCCGGCCGGGTCGTGACATCACGGGATCCAGCGGCTCGGAACATCTCGATCTGCGTCCCGTAAATCGACTCTCTGACTCGCGCGTAGGCGAAGTCGAGGCGGAGCACACGAAGCACAACGTCGAGCAGGGTGCCAACAATGTCGGACGGCTCGCCGCCAGTCCAGATGGCGGGAAGTGTCACAAGACTAATGAGATCGTTGATACACGCCCTGAGATGTTTGACCTCATCGGCGGCATGTCGCATCTCGGCCGTCATCGGCCAGTAGCGCCGCGCCGTTCGCTCAAGTCACGCAAGAACTCATCCGGCGGCACGAAGAATGGGTTCTCCTGAAGGATACCGCCGATGATGACCATTGGATGCGTTCGCAGCATATCCACAAGGATCGCAGCGCCAAACCTGGCGAGATCATAGACGCATATGATCGGGTCTTTGTATCGGGGCAGAATGTAGTTCAGCCTGGCCTCGAACTCCACGACGTCCTGGACATCCGGACGATCTTCCAGCGCCCATGCCACATGGCCAATCGCGCGACTGAGCCGGAACCCCTGTCCTGCGCCCTCCTGCAGCTCCGCCTCGATAAGGGCGAGCATCGCATGCTGATCGAAGTGACCATGCCGAAAGTAAGTATCGTTCCAGTCATGCAGCCTGAGCTGCCCGTTCCGTTCTGCGACGGCCACATCGATGCCGGCCGACGCCAATCGACGGAGGTGTTCGTTCCGCAGCTTAGGATCGACGATGTGGAAAGCCCGGTCGCCGCTTTCGAAACCATCCTGGATGAAAGGCAGCAGCACCCGGTATTCCTCGTCGGCGTTGCGAAAGAAGGCACAGACATGACGTGTTGCGCCGAGCTGTGAGCCGGCAAACGGAATAGGTTCCGACGCGGCCTTTCCCATCGTTCTCGAGCTACGTCATGGATGACACACGACGTCGTCGGCTGCCGTACCGTCGCTTGCTGACGACGACGTGAAAGACACGGGTCAGCCGGCGTTGCGCCTCGTCCCATGCCCTCGCCCCGAGTTCGCGCAGGACCTTGTCTTGCGCTCGGGCCCAGAGCGGCCGCGCGACGTCGAGGGTTCGCCGGCCTTTGGGGGTCAGTCGCATCGCCTTGATCCGCCGGTCGGGGTGCGGCGCACGCTCGATCAGACGATCGCGTTCCAAGAGGTTGAGACTGCGCGTGAGCGTCGTCTGATCGATCGCCAGCGCATCCTCGAGCTGTTTGAGATTCGCCTCGTCCTTGCCTGCGATGGTCGCCAGAATGCTGAACTGAGTCGCGCGGAGCCCGCTCGGCCGCAGGGCGTCGTCGTAGAGCCGCGTCACCGTGCGGGCGACCATACGGAGCGTATTGCAGACACAGCGCGATAGTCTCCGCGGATCCTGTCTGGCCGCTCGGTCGGTCATGGACGGCATCCTACCAGCATCGATCGTGCCCGGCAAGCCAGTTACTGCTCGTGAAGGCCGTCAGCTGACATGGACTACATGCAGATACATCTTACTACATGCGTCCGCATCTTGACGGCATGGGGACGGCGAATCCCCCAGGTGTGGACCGGCATCCCAGTGAATAGAGGGAAGCCGATGATGAGCCCTAGAGGGGAACACGGAATCGCCGAGACGACCCATCTAGTCGAGCAGACCTTCGACGAGACGCTGGCGGCGACCCACGAACTCGTGATGGTCGACTTCTGGGCCCCGTGGTGCGGCCCGTGCCGAGCCATCGCGCCGGTTCTCGAGGAGCTGGTGGAGGAGTCGGGCGGCCTGGCGACACTGATGAAGGTCAACGTCGACGAGAGCCCTGCCCTCGCGGCGCGTTACGGAATCCGGTCGATCCCGACACTCTTGTTCTTCAAGGAGGGCACGCTCGTCGACCGGGTGGTCGGTGCGGCGCCCAAGACCGTGCTGAAGGGCATCGTGAACGCGCGAGCCTCCTAGCATGCGCGTGGCCGTGCTCGGGTCCGGCGGTATCGGCGGCTATTACGGCGCTCTCCTGAAGAGATCCGGGCACGACGTCGCATTCATCGCGCGTGGCGCGCACCTCGAGGCCATGCAACGACGTGGCCTCACGGTGCGAACCTCCGAAGGCGAATCCACGATCCCCGTCACGGCGAGCGCCGACACCGCCAGCATCGGCACGGTCGATCTCGTCCTCTTCGCCGTGAAGTCGTACGACACCGCGACGGCGGCGCAGGCACTGACGCCGCTGATGGCCCGGGACACGGCGGTGATCACGTTCCAGAACGGTCTCGACAATGTCGAAGCAATTGCCGCGGTTGCCGGCTCTGAAGCTGTGCTTGC
>DASPWT010000071.1:0-7830 GCA_035637655.1 Burkholderiales bacterium
GAGATGGTGATGCCGGGGGACAACGTGAAGATGGTGGTGAGCTTGATTGCGCCGATTGCGATGGAGCAGGGCTTGCGCTTTGCCATCCGCGAGGGTGGCAAGACCGTGGGCGCGGGCGTGGTGGCGAAAGTGATCGAGTAAAGAGGCGCGGTTTAAACAGGCCAATAGCTCAACTGGCAGAGCGTCGGTCTCCAAAACCGAAGGTTGGGGGTTCGATTCCCTCTTGGCCTGCCAAGGAAACGGACGGGGTGCGGGACTCCGGTCCCGCCGGGAACAAAGGCGGATGGCGGACAAAATCAAGGTTGCGATAGCGGTGCTGCTGCTGATCGCGGGCATCGCGGGCTTTTATTTCCTCTCGGAGAGCCCGATGGTGCTGCGCGTGGCGAGCGTGCTTGCGGGCATCGCCGCGGGCTCCGTCGTGGGATTGACCACCGAGCCGGGAAAGCGGTTCTTCGTGTTCGCCCAGGAAGCCGTGGTCGAAACGAAGAAGGTCGTGTGGCCCACGCGCAAGGAATCGCTGCAGACCACCGGCGCGGTGTTCGCATTCGTGGTGGCCATGGCGGTGTTCCTGTGGCTCACCGACAAGAGCCTCGAATACGTGATGTACGACCTGCTTCTCGGATGGAAAAAGTAGCTATGACCGCTAACGCAACCAAGCGCTGGTACGTGGTGCACGCCTACTCCGGGTTCGAGAAATCCGTGCAGCGCACGCTTCTTGATCGAATTCAGCGCGCGGGCATGCAGGAAAAATTCGGCAAGATCCTGGTGCCGACGGAGGAAGTCGTCGAGATGAAGGGCGGGCAGAAGAACATCTCGGAGCGCAAGTTCTTCCCCGGCTACGTGCTCGTGGAAATGGACATGACCGACGACGCCTGGCATCTGGTGAAAAATACGCCCAAGGTCACGGGTTTTGTCGGCGGAGCGCACGGCAGGAAGCCGCCGCCCATCAGCGAGAAGGAAGTGAAGAACATCCTGCAGCAGATGCAGGAGGGCGTGGAAAAACCCAAGCCCAAGGTGCTGTTCGAGATCGGCGAGGCGGTGCGGGTCAGGGAAGGGCCGTTCACCGATTTCCACGGCACGGTCGAAGACGTGAATTACGACAAGTCGAAGCTGCGCGTGTCGGTGACGATTTTCGGGCGGGCGACGCCGGTCGAGCTCGAATTCGGCCAAGTTGAAAAGGCGTAGCGGTTTGCAACCGGGGAGAACGCGATAGCGTTCGATTGCACCCACTAGGAGAATCGGATGGCTAAGAAAGTAGTCGGATTCATCAAGCTGCAGGTGCCGGCGGGCAAGGCCAATCCCAGCCCGCCGATCGGGCCGGCGCTCGGGCAGCGGGGCCTGAACATCATGGAATTCTGCAAGGCGTTCAATGCGCAGACGCAGAAAACCGAACCCGGTCTGATGCTGCCGGTGGTGATTACCGCTTACCAGGACAAGAGTTTCAGCTTCATCGTCAAGACTCCGCCCGCGACGGTTCTCATCAAGAAGGCGGCGGGAATCGAGTCGGGCAGCAAGACGCCGCACACGGACAAGGTGGGGAAGATCACGCGCGCTCAGGCCGAGGAGATCGCCAAGGCCAAGATGCCCGATCTGACCGCCGCCGATCTCGACGCGGCGGTGCGCACGATCGCGGGCAGCGCGCGCTCGATGGGCGTGACCGTGGAGGGCGTCAAATGAGCAAGCTCCCGAAACGGAAACAGACCTGGACGAAGCTGCGTGTGCAGAACAGGAATTACCCCGTGCTCGACGCGCTGAAGATCATCAAGCAAGCGGCGGTTGCCAAGTTCGACGAGGCCGTCGATGTGGCGATCAATCTGGGCATCGATGCGAAGAAATCCGACCAGACCGTGCGCGGATCGGTCGTGCTTCCGGCCGGAACGGGCAAGAAGATCCGGATCGCCGTGTTTGCGCAAGGCGACAAGGCCCAGGCGGCAAAGGACGCGGGCGCCGACATCGTCGGCATGGAAGACCTCGCCGAAAGCGTCAAAGCGGGGAAGCTCGATTTTGACGTCGTGATCGCGAGCCCCGACACGATGCGCGTGGTCGGGCAGTTGGGGCAGATCCTGGGGCCCCGCGGGCTGATGCCCAACCCAAAAGTGGGGACCGTGACGCCCGATGTTGCGGCGGCCGTGAAAAATGCCCGCGCCGGCCAGGTGCAGTACCGCGCCGACAAGTCCGGCGTCGTTCAGTGCTCCATCGGACGCGCTTCTTTCACCCCGGAACAGCTGCGCGACAATCTGGTGGCGCTCGTCGACGCGGTGAACAAATCGAAACCCTCCAACGTGAAGGGACTCTACCTGCGCAAAGTGTCGGTCTCTTCGACCATGGGGCCGGGCGTGCGCGTGGACGTGGGGAGCTTTGGAGGCGGCGCGACGGCGCAGCATTGATATGGATGACAGGACTTTGGGCCATCGCACGGCTCTCACGGCTTGCGGTGGGTTATCAAAGACCGTAGGAACCGAGAGGTTTAATCGGAAGGAGAAATCGATGTCGAAGCGTCCTTCTGTCCTACGCAGATGGCGTACCCCATGCAGGATTTTCCTGAATGCAAGGTCGCCGTGGGTGCCGCAAGTCTTTACGACGGGCGGCTTTGACAAATGGAGGTAGACCTTGGGTCTCGATCTTGACAAGAAGAAGGCGGTGGTCGCCGAAATCTCCGCGCATGTCGCGAAGGCCAAAGCGATCGTCGTCGCAGAGTACCGTGGTCTGGAAGTGGGCCGCATGACCGAGCTGCGCGCGAAGGCGCGCAAGTCGGGCGTGTACCTGCGCGTCCTCAAGAACACCCTTGCGCGCCGCGCCGTCGAAGGCACGCCGTTCGCCGGGCTGTCCCAGCACATGAAGGGACCGCTCGTCTACGGCATCTCGCCGGACCCGGTGGCGACGGCGAAGGTGCTCAACGAGTTCGCGAAAGCGAACGAGAAGCTCGTCATCCGCGCCGGCGCCATGCCGAACGCCGTGATTTCCGCCAAGGAAGTCACCGCGCTCGCGCTAATGCCGTCGCGCGAAGAGCTGCTTGCGAAGCTTTTGGGCACGATGCAGGGCCCGATCGTCACGTTTGTAAGGACGCTGAACGAGGTGCCGGCGCGCTTTGCGCGCACCCTCGCCGCGGTCCGCGACAAGCGACAGGCGGCCGGCGCGCAGTAGCGCGCGCTTCCCTACCGGTTAGAACACTGATTCAGGAGAAACGAAATGTCTGTAGCAAAAGCAGAGATTCTGGATGCGATTTCCAACATGTCGGTGTTGGAGCTTTCCAATCTGATCAAGGACCTCGAAGAGAAGTTCGGCGTGTCCGCCGCCGCGGCGACGGTGGCCGCGGCCGCTCCGGCGGGCGGTGGCGGCGCTGCCGCGGCGGTGGAAGAACAGACCGAGTTCACGGTCGTGCTCACCGGGTTTGGCGAAAACAAGGTCAACGTGATCAAGGCGGTCCGCGAAGTCACCGGGCTCGGTCTGAAGGAAGCCAAGGACCTGGTGGACGGGGCGCCCAAGCCCGTCAAGGAAGGCGTGTCCAAGGCGGATTCGGAAGCGATCTTGAAGAAACTGATCGACGCCGGCGCCAAGGCCGAGATCAAGTAACGACGGTCCAAACAAGCTTGCACCACAGAGCGCACGGAGAGCACAGAGAGTTGTTTCGGATTCTCTCTGTGTGCTCCGTGGGCTTCGTGATCCAGGAGTTTTCACTGCGCAGAGCGCAGATGAGAGGAGGCGGAACTTTCCCGGCCGCCCCCTGTCCCCTGTCCTCTGGCTTCGAGACGGAGTGTCCATGACCACCGCTGCAACCTATTCATCCACCGAAAAGAAACGCATCCGCAAGAGCTTCGCCAAGCGCGCGAGCGTGCTGAGCGTGCCGTTTCTTCTGGCGACCCAGCTCGATTCCTACGCGGCCTTCCTGCAGGCGGCGGTGCTTCCGGAAAAACGCAAGAACGAGGGCCTGCAGGCGGCTTTCACCTCGATCTTCCCCATCTCCAGCCACTCGGGGAACGCGCGGCTCGAATTCGTCAGCTATTCGCTCGGCGAGCCGCCTTTCGACGTGAAGGAATGCCAGCAGCGCGGGCTGACCTACGCGAGCCCGCTGCGCGCCAAGGTGCGCCTCACCATCATGGACAAGGAAGCCTCCAAGCCCACGGTGAAGGAGGTCAAGGAGCAGGAAGTTTACATGGGCGAGATTCCGCTCATGACCACCACGGGCTCGTTCATCATCAACGGCACCGAGCGCGTGATCGTCAGCCAGCTGCACCGCTCGCCGGGCGTGTTCTTCGAGCACGATCGCGGCAAGACCCACTCATCGGGGAAACTGCTCTTTTCGGCGCGCATCATCCCGTACCGCGGCTCGTGGCTCGATTTCGAGTACGATCCCAAGGACTACCTCTATTTTCGTGTCGACCGCCGGCGCAAGATGCCGGTGACGATCCTGCTCAAGGCGATCGGCATGACTCCCGAGGCCATCCTCGCGGCGTTCTACGATTTCGACACGTTCCATCTCGCCAAGAGCGGCAATCAGTTCGAACTGGTGCCCGAGCGTCTGCGTGGCGAAGTCGCGCGCTTCGACTTCGTCGACAAGGCGGGCAAGACGATCGTGCAGAAGGACAAGCGCATCTCCGGCAAGCACATTCGCGACATGGAAACCGCGGGAATGAAGCGCATGGCGGTACCGGACGAGTTCCTGATGGGACGCATACTGGCGCACAACGTCATCAACAAGGAATCCGGCGAGATACTCGCCAGCGCCAACGACGAAATCACCGAACCCCTGCTTGCGAAGCTCGCCGAAGCGGGCGTCGACGCGATCAAAACCGTCTACACCAACGATCTCGACCAGGGCGCTTACATCTCGCAGACGCTGAAGATCGACGAAACCGCCGACCAGAGCGCGGCGCGCGTCGCCATCTATCGCATGATGCGCCCCGGCGAGCCGCCCACGGAAGATGCGGTCGAAACCCTGTTCAACGGCCTGTTCTACTCGGAGGACCGCTACGACCTTTCGGCGGTGGGCCGCATGAAGTTCAACCGCCGCGCCTACCCCGAGAAGATCGAGGAAAAGACCCCCGGCTGGCTGCGCCGGTTTTATGCCCGGGTGGGCTCGCAGGGAGCCGAAGGCCTTGGGACGCTATCGAACGACGATATCCTCGCCGTGGTGGGAATCCTGGTGGAACTGCGCAACGGCCGGGGCGAGATCGACGACATCGACCATCTCGGCAACCGGCGCGTTCGCTCCGTGGGCGAACTCGCCGAGAACCAGTTCCGCGCGGGCCTGGTGAGGGTGGAACGCGCGGTGAAGGAACGCCTCTCGCAGGCGGAGTCCGAAAATCTCATGCCGCACGATCTCATCAACGCGAAGCCCATCTCCGCCGCGATCAAGGAGTTTTTCGGCTCGAGCCAGCTGTCGCAGTTCATGGACCAGACGAACCCGCTTTCGGAGATCACGCACAAGCGGCGCGTGTCGGCCCTCGGGCCGGGCGGTCTCACCCGGGAGCGCGCGGGCTTCGAGGTGCGCGACGTGCACCCGACTCACTATGGCCGGGTCTGCCCCATCGAGACGCCGGAAGGCCCGAACATCGGCCTGATCAACTCGCTCGCGCTCTTCGCCCGCACCAACCGGTACGGGTTTCTGGAGACGCCCTACAGGAAGGTCATAAACGGAAAAGTCACAAACGAGATCGATTTTCTCTCGGCGATCGAGGAAGGCAACTTCGTCATTGCGCAGGCGAACGCGCAAATCGACAAGAACGGCAAGCTCGTCGATGGCCTGGTTTCGTGCCGCTTCAAGAACGAGTTCGAGCTCAAGTCGCCCGAGGAAGTGCAGTACATGGACGTGGCGCCGTCGCAGATCGTTTCGGTCGCGGCGTCGCTCATTCCCTTCCTCGAGCATGACGACGCCAACCGCGCGCTGATGGGCTCCAACATGCAGCGTCAGGCGGTGCCCTGCCTTCGGCCGGAGAAACCCCTCGTCGGCACGGGGATCGAGCGTACCGTCGCGGTGGACTCGGGCACGGCGGTTCAGGCGCTGCGTGGCGGCGTGGTCGATTACGTCGATGCGAGCAGGATCGTGGTGCGCGTCAACGACGACGAAACGGTCCCGGGAGACGTGGGCGTCGATATCTACAACCTGGTGAAATACACGCGGTCGAACCAAAACACCAACATCAATCAGACGCCTCTGGTGAAACCCGGCGAGCGCATCGCCAAGGGCGACGTGGTGGCCGACGGCGCCTCGACCGACATGGGCGAGCTCGCGCTGGGGCAGAACATGCTGGTCGCCTTCATGCCCTGGAACGGTTTCAATTTCGAGGATTCGATCCTGATTTCCGAGCGCGTCGTGGCGGACGACCGTTATACCTCGATCCACATCGAGGAGTTGACGGTCGTGGCGCGCGACACCAAGCTCGGACCCGAGGAGATCACACGCGACATTTCGAACCTGTCCGAGGCGCAACTCTCCAGGCTTGACGAGTCCGGTATCGTATACATCGGAGCGGAAGTCGAGGCGGGCGACGTTCTGGTGGGCAAGGTGACGCCCAAGGGAGAGACCCAGCTTACGCCCGAGGAAAAGCTGCTTCGGGCGATCTTCGGCGAGAAAGCTTCCGACGTGAAGGACACGAGCCTGCGCGTGCCCTCCGGAATCTCCGGAACGGTGATCGACGTGCAGGTGTTCACCCGCGAAGGGATCGAGCGCGACAAGCGCGCCGCGCAGATCATCGACGAGGAACTGAAGCGCTACAAGAAGGACCTCGCCGACCAGATGCGCATCGTCGAGGGAGACGCTTTCGAGCGGATCGAGCGGCTCCTCGTCGGCAAGACCGCCAACAAGGGGCCGAAGAAACTCGTCCGCGGGACCAAGATCACGAAATCCTACCTGGAGGGCGCCGAGCGCCACGACTGGTTCGAAATCAGCCTGGCGAACGAGGACGCCGCGCAGCAATTGGAGAGTCTTAAGGACGGTCTCGCCCAGACCCGGGTGAGGTTCGACGCGGCGTTCGAGGCGAAAAAGAAGAAACTAACGCAGGGCGACGAACTTCCGCCGGGCGTGCAAAAGATGGTGAAGGTCTACGTCGCGGTGAAGCGGCGCCTGCAGCCGGGCGACAAGATGGCCGGCCGCCACGGGAACAAGGGCGTCATCTCGAAGATCGTGCCCGTGGAGGACATGCCGTGCATGGCCGACGGCACTCCGGTGGACATCGTGCTCAATCCCCTGGGCGTGCCTTCGCGCATGAACGTCGGGCAGATTCTCGAAACCCATCTGGGTTGGGCTGCCAAGGGCCTGGGCCTGAAAATCGGCGAAATGCTGAAGGCGAGCACCAAGGCCGTGGAGGTGCGCAAGTTCTTGAACCGCATCTACAACCACGGCGGCAAGCCCGAGGACCTGAGCGGGCTCTCCGACGAGGACGTGATCACCCTGGCAGGGAACTTGAGGGAAGGAGTGCCGTTTGCGACCCCGGTCTTCGACGGTGCCTCCGAAGACGAGATCAAGGAGATGCTCGAGGCGGCGGGCCTGCCGCGCGGAGGCCAGGTGACCCTGCACGACGGCCGAACCGGCGATCCCTTCGACCGGCAGGTAACGGTGGGCTTCATGCACATGCTCAAGCTCCACCACCTGGTGGACGACAAGATGCATGCGCGCTCGACCGGTCCGTACAGCCTCGTGACCCAGCAGCCGCTCGGCGGCAAGGCGCAGTTCGGCGGACAGCGATTCGGCGAGATGGAGGTCTGGGCGCTCGAAGCCTACGGCGCGGCGTACACGCTGCAGGAGATGCTCACGGTCAAGTCCGACGACATCAACGGCCGCACCAAGGTCTACGAGAACATCGTCAAGGGCGACCACAAGATCGACGCGGG
>DASPWT010000072.1:0-2884 GCA_035637655.1 Burkholderiales bacterium
GCCAGTGAGGGTTAGTAGGGGTTAGTAGGGTCAGTGTAAGATTTCTGCGGCGACCTTTTGATGGTGTCGGTGCTGCTCAGGCTGAAATCCTCGGGCATTCTGGACGAATTTCCAAACCTGGCCGCCTATCTCGCCCGCGGCCAAGCACGGCCCGCCTACTAGCGAGCCTTCGACGCTCAACTGGCGGTTAACACCGGCAAGAATTGACGGCGTTGCCTGTAGGATTCTTTGTCATTACGATCGGCAGATGGCTTCTTGAAATGGCAACGGTATTCATGCAAATCAAGGTAAAGCCCAAGGCTCGGGCCTCCTCCCTCGCGCAAGCGGCCGACGGCACTTGGCTGGCGAAGCTGAAGTCACCTCCGGTCGATGGCAAAGCCAATGAGGAGCTCATTGCTTTGGTAGCCGAGCACTTCCAGTGTCGCAAGGCCGCTGTATCCATTAAGTCCGGAGCGTCTGGCCGCATGAAGCTGGTCAAGGTTGAGGCATCGTGACTCAGGCCTTCTAGCCCTGTTCGAAACTCATAGGAGCCTGCCATGCGAAAACTCCTCCTCCTCCTCGGCGCTCTGCTTGCCGCATTTGCGGTGGCCGCGCCGCTTCCATACGATGAATCGGCCGACGCCAAGGCAGCCGTTCAGCAGGCGCTCGCCGCTGCGAAGCGAAGTCAGGTCCCGGTTTTCGTCATATTCGGCGCGAACTGGTGCGAAGACTGCCGCGCGCTGGACCTCGCCATCAAGAGCGGCAGGAGTGCGGAGCTGCTTGCCCGGCAGTTCAAGGTGGTCAAGGTCGACATCGGCAACTTCGACCGGAACCTCGACCTCGTTGTCGCATACGGCAATCCCATCAAGAAGGGGATTCCCGCGGCCGTGGTTCTCTCTCCAGACAACGAAGTCCTTTACGCCACTCGCGCCGGCGAGCTCGCCGATGCTCGGCGCATGAGCGAGAGCGGCATCTACGACTTCCTCAGGAAGGTCACGCGAACAACGAAGAAAAGAAGCGCGACCGGAGCAGCACCCCGCTCAAGCGCCCGCTAACGCGCTCGCGCTCCGCGCCAGCCCCGGGGAATCGAGGACAGCAGCTTCTTCGTATACGGGTGCTGCGGGTTGCGGTAGATGTCGTCCGAATTGGCGACCTCGACGACCTCGCCTTCGTTCATGACCATCACCTGATCGGCCATGTATTTGACCACGGCAAGATCGTGCGAGATGAAGATGTAGCTCATGTGGTATTCGTCCTGCAGGTCCTGCAGCAGATTCAGGACCTGCGCCTGGACCGAGACATCGAGCGCCGATACCGCCTCGTCGCAGATGAGGACTTCCGGCTTCATGGTGAGGCAGCGGGCGATTGCGATCCGCTGTCTCTGGCCGCCGGAGAATTCGTGCGGATACTTGAAGAACGAAACCTCGGGGAGCCCCACCTCCTCCAGCAGTTTATGGACCCTGTCGCGGCGTTCGCTTTCGCCCGACCCGATGCGGTGAACCTGCAAGGGTTCCATGAGAAGCTGGCCGATCGTGAAACGCGGATTGAGCGAAGCATAGGGATCCTGGAAGACGATCTGGATCCGGCGCTTGTACCGCATCATCTCTTTCGGCGGAATGGACAGCATGTCCTTGCCGTCGAACAGGGCCTCGCCGGTCGACGCCCCGCGCAGGCGCAACAGCGTCAGCGCGACCGTCGTCTTGCCCGAACCCGATTCGCCGACCAGCCCCAAGGTTTTCCCCCGGGCGAGCTTGAAGGAAACGTCCTTGACCGCCTTGAATTCCCTCTTTCCGAACAAGCCCTCGCGCGAATAGAAGCTCTTGCCCAGGTGGCGCACCTCGAGAATGATCTCTTCGTCGCCGCGCAGCCCGCGGCCGCGTTCCTCCAGAGCTCCCCCGGCGAGCGGTCCGGGCTTCAGGAAATCGTCGATCACCGGCAGCCTCCTGGGACGCCGCTCAAGCTGCGGCCGGCAAAGCAGCAGCGCCCGCGTGTAAGCGTCCCGCGGCGCTTCGAATATCTGCTCCACCCTTCCCTGTTCCTTGATCTCGCCCTCGCGCATCACCACCACGTAGTCGGCGATCTCGCCCACCAGGGCGAGATCGTGCGTGATGAACAGCACCGACATGCGCAGCCGCTTCTGCAGGGCGGCGATCAGTTCCAGGATCTGCTTCTGGATGGTCACGTCGAGCGCGGTCGTCGGCTCATCCGCGATCAGCAGCTTCGGCTCGCATGCGATCGCTATCGCGATCATCACGCGCTGCTGCTGGCCGCCCGACAGCTGGAATGGATAGGCGTCGATCTTGATCCCGGGCTCGGGAATGCCGACCTCGCGCAAAAGCTCGAGGGCGCGTGCCTGCGCCTGCCTGCCCGTCATGCCGAGATGCTTCCTCAGGACCTCGGTGAGCTGGAAGCCGACCGTGAACACGGGGTTCAACGAGCTCATCGGCTCCTGGAAGATCATCGAAATATCCGCCCCGCGCAATTTCTGCAATTCCCCGGGCGCGAGCGCGAGAAGATCGCGGCCGCCGTACAGGATCTGGCTGCCGGGAGGCACGATCGAGTTCTCCCTGGGGAGCAGGCCAAGGATCGCCAGGGCCGTCACCGACTTGCCGCTGCCGGATTCCCCGACCAGCGCGACGGTGCTGTTCGCCGGTATGTCGAAGCTGATGCCCCTGACCGCGTGGGAAATCGTCGTCCTGTCGAGGCGGAAATCGACCTTCAGGTCGCGGATACCGATCAGAACGTCGGCGCTGTTCACGGAGGACTGCCGCTCAATCGCCTCTCTGTCCGGTGATCTCCTCGAAAAACGCCTTGGGCGAAGGATCGCGGCCGAGAAACTCGCGCACCATTTCCGCGGCGGGCCTTTGCCCGCCGTTGGAGAGAATCAGCTCGCGGAAACGCCGCC
>DASPWT010000073.1:0-11434 GCA_035637655.1 Burkholderiales bacterium
TTTCCTGCGGCTGCCCCTGATCGCCGTGGTGGGGATGCTCTTCTACGGCGAGCCGCTCGAATTGTCGATCATGCTGGGGGCGGCAGTGATCTTCGCCGGGACGTACTACAGCGTCCGGCGCGAAAGCCGAAAACCGGGGACTGACTGCGGTCTGTAAGTGCGTTACTTCTTCTCGCTCGGAATCGGCGGCAGCGTGCGCAGGTAGGCGATCAGAGCGTTGAGGTCCGAAGGCGTGAGCTGGCTGGTGGTGTTCTGGATGACTTCGCCCATCGTCTCTGCGACGACGTCGCCTTCCGGGTCGAGGCCTGTAGTCAGAAGGTCTTGCAGGTCTTTGTCGCTCCACTTCTTGAGCCGCGTGAGGTTCGCGACGTCCTTGCCGTCGGGACCTTTGCCGCCTGCGAGGAAGCGGCTCTTCTTCGGCCCGCCGAAGAAGTTGCGCGGCGTATGGCATTCGCTGCAATGGCCGAGGGCCTGCACCAGATAAGCGCCGCGGTTGGCGATGTCCGAGAGCCCCGGGAGGTTCGTGAAAGGGCCGGGAGTGAAGAAGAACCACTTCCAGAACGTGACGAGGAAACGCCAGCGGTAGAAGAATCCCAGATCGTGTTCCTGGCTGGCGCGGGCGCTGGGCGGCAGGGTGCGCACGAAGGCCCACAGGTCGCGCAGATCGCGGTCGACGATCTTGGTGAACGAGGGGTAGGGAAAGCCGGGAAAGTAGTTCTTGCCGTCGGGCCGGTTGCCTTCGCGCATCGCGCGGAAGAAATCGGCCTCGGTCCAGCGCCCGATCCCCGCCTGCGGGTGCGGCGTGATGTTCGGGCCGTAGAAGGTTCCGAACGGGGTCTTGAGCGCGCGGCCGCCGGCGAAGGGGACGGCATCCTTCTTCTCTTCGGTGTGGCAGCCGACGCAGCCGGCGGCTTTCGCGAGATATTCGCCGCGCTTTGCGTCGCCCTGCGCAAAGGCGTTGACCAGCGCCGCGCACAGGACAACGGTGAGCGCAGCTTGCCCAAGCGCCTTCGCTTTTGGACGCATATCGTCGTTCCAGGAAAGCAAAGCCCCGCCGCAGCGGGGCTTCTTCGGAAAATCCGCGCCTAGTCCTTCTGGCGGAAATTCTGGTGGCAGTTCCCGCAACCTCCCTTGCCGACCTCGGCGATCGCCGCCTTTACGCTGGCTTCGTTACCGGTTTTCGTAGCGGCCACAAGTGCGCCGACCGCGCTCTGGAACTTTTCCTGCGCTTCCTTGAACTTGGCCGGCTCGCTCCAGATCGCAGGCAGGGCGGCGGTTTTTACGGTCACGTCCTTGGTGCTCTCGGCGAATCCGTCCCAGGGCATCTTGCTCAGCACCTCGAGGTAGCTCGCGTTGCGAGCGACGATATCGCCGTTATACGGGACCTTCCCCTGCGCCATGGCGCCCATTGGGCCAAAGTACTTCCCTTGCAGGGTCATCGCCGCCTGGCGCTGTTTGACCAATATCTCGGGCTTGACCTGCGAGAAAGCGCTGAGCGTGTATCCAGCCCCGAGCGCCAGGGCAAGTCCGGCCAGCAGAAGCCTCTTTTTCATTCGATTTCTCCTCAGTTGTGGGGACATGCGGGGGTCATTGTAACGGCGTTCGCCGCATGGGTGGCATAACAGTTTCAGGCGGCGGTTTATTCCAGCGCCCGGGCATCCATCGGGCCCGCTAGATGACCGCTTCCTGCTTCTTTTCCTTGAGCGGCTTCACCAGATCTTCGCGCTGGATTCCCAGCCAGCGCACGATCGGCGCCATGACCAGCACCGAGGAGTAGATCCCGAAGAGAATGCCGATCGTGAGGGCGAGCGCGAAGTAGTGCAGGGCCGGTCCCCCGAACACGAGCATCGAGGTCACCATGGTCTGGGTGCAGCCGTGGGTGATGATGGTGCGCGAGATCGTCCGGGTGATGGCGTTGTCGATGATCTCGGTGACGCTCGCCTTTCTCATCTTGCGGAAGTTCTCCCGGATCCGGTCGGCGATCACCACCGACTCGTTGACCGAATAGCCGAGCACCGCGAGCACCGCCGCGAGCACCGGCAGCGAGAACTCCCACTGGAACAGCGCGAAACACCCCAGGATGATCACCACGTCGTGCAGGTTGGCGATGATCGCCGCGACGCCGAATTTCCATTCGAAACGCATCGCGAGATAGCCGACGATGCCGAGCGAGGTGATGAGCAGGGCGAGGGCGCCGTTCTCGGCGAGCTCGCGCCCCACCTGCGGCCCGACGAACTCCACCCGCCGCAGCGTCGCGGTCCTGTCGTCCGCGGCCAGTCCTTCCATGACGGCTTTGGAAAGCTCGGCGGAGTTCTGGCCGGGTTTGAGGGGCATGCGGATCAGAACGTCGCGCGAGGAGCCGAAGTTCTGCACCGAGTAATCGTGATAGCCGCGCGCGTCGAGCGCCTTGCGGATTTTCTCGACTTCCGCGGCGTGCTCGTAGCTCACCTCCATCACCGTGCCGCCGGTGAACTCGATCGAGAAGTTCAAACCCTTGGTGGCGAGGAAAAAGACTGCCAGAAGGAAAGTGAGGAGCGACACCACGTTGAACGCCAGCGCGTGGCGCATGAACGGGATGTCGTGTCGGATCTTGAAGAACTCCACTGGCTTATTTCCAGGCCGTGTTGCCGATCGCCACGCGCTCGAGCTTTCTGCGCGTGCCGTAGGCGAGGTTGACCATGCTCCGGCTCACCACGACCGAGGAGAAAATCGAGGTGAGGATGCCCAGGCAGTGCACCACGGCGAAGCCGCGCACCGGCCCCGAGCCGAAGATGAGCAGCGCCAGCCCCGCGATCAGCGTGGTGACGTTGGAGTCGAGGATGGTGCCGAAGGCGCGCTCGTAGCCCGCGTGGATCGCCGCCTGCGGCGTGGCGCCGCCGCGCAGCTCCTCGCGCACGCGCTCGTTGATGAGGACGTTCGCGTCGATCGCCATGCCGAGGGTGAGCGCGATCGCGGCGATGCCAGGGAGGGTGAGCGTGGCCTGGAGCATCGACAGCAACGCGATGAGGAAGAGCAGATTCGCGCACAAGGCGAGGGCCGAGAACACCCCGAACAGCGAGTAGTAGACGATGATGAAAAGCGAGAGTGCGGCGAAGCCGTACAGCGTCGAGTCGAAGCCCTTCTTGATGTTCTCGGCCCCGAGGGAAGGACCCACCGTGCGCTCCTCGACGATCTCCATGGGCGCGGCGAGGGCCCCTGCGCGCAGCAGCAGGGCGATGTCGTTCGCCTCCACGGTCGTCATCCTGCCGCTGATCTGGACGCGCCCGCCGCCGATCTCGCTGCGGATCACGGGCGCGGTGACGACTTCGCCTCTGCCCTTTTCGATGAGCAGGATCGCCATCCGCTTGCCGACGTTCTCGCGCGTGTATTCCTTGAAGATGCGTGCGCCGGTGGCGTCGAGGGTCAGGTGAACGGCCGGTTCCTGGGTCTGGTTGTCGAAGCCCGGTTGCGCGTCGGTCAGCCGGTCCCCGGTCAGCACGACCTGCTTGCGCACGAGAAGCGGCTGGCCGTTCCTCTCGACGTAGAACTCGTCGCCGAAGGGGACTTGCCCGCCTTGAGCCGCGGCGAGCGCCCCGGCATTCATGTTGTCCTCGTCCACCATCCGCACTTCCAGGGTCGCGGTGCGCCCGAGGATCTCTTTGGCCCTGGTCGGGTCCTGGATACCCGGCAGTTGCACGACCACGCGGTCGGACCCCTGCTGCTGAATCACGGGCTCGGCGACGCCCAGTTCGTTGATGCGGTTGTGCAGAGTCTGGATGTTCTGCTTGAGCGCGAGCTCCTGCGTGCGCTTCTGCGCTTCCGGACGGATCGAGGCGATGAGGCGCAGCTCGCTGCCCATGCTGGCATCGATGAGCTGCAGGTCCGCAAGCTGCTCGCCGATCATCGTGCGCGCCTTGTCGCGGGTCTCGGCATCGCGGAAGCGGATCACGATGCTGTTGCCTTCGCGCGCGATGCCGGCGTGGCGCACGTTCTTGTCGCGCAGCTGCGAGCGCACGTCGCCGGCGAGGCTCTCCGCGCGCTTGGCGATCGCCGCGGGCAGGTCGACCTGCAACAAGAAATGCACGCCGCCGCGCAGATCCAGGCCGAGGTACATGGGCTGCGCGTTGATGGCGGCGAGCCAACGGGGAGAATTCGGCAGGAGGTTGAGCGCAACGGTATAGGAGGGGTTCGCCGCGTCGGGATTGAGCGTGCGCTCGATCAAGTCTTTCGCCTTGAGCTGGGTGTCCGTGTCGGCGAGGCGCACTTTGATGCTGGCAAGGTCGAGCGAGATCCCCGTGGGCTGGATCCCGGCCTTCTTGAGCCCCTCTTCGACGCGTCCGAGAACCGCTGGGTCCACCTTCAGCGTCGCGCGGGCCGGGGACACCTGCACCGCCGGCGCCTCGCCGAAAAAATTGGGCAGCGTGTACAGCGCCCCGAGCGCGAGCGCCACCGCGATGGTGACGTAGACCCAGAGGGGATAACGGTTCATCTAGATGGATTTGATCGTGCCTTTGGGCAGGAGCGTCTGGATCGCGCTCCTTTGCATCTGCACCTCGGTGTTGGGCGCGATCTCGATCGACACGTAGGTTTCGCCGATCTTGGTGATCTTCCCGAGCACCCCGCCCGAGGTGACGACCTCGTCGCCTTTTTGCAGCGCTTCTG
The DNA here is from genome assembly GCA_035637655.1 of Burkholderiales bacterium. Lineage (GTDB taxonomy): Bacteria > Pseudomonadota > Gammaproteobacteria > Burkholderiales > SG8-39 > VBDM01. Next base: position 4,642 of record DASPWT010000073.1, read on the forward strand.
TCATTTGCTTATGTTCCTTCGCGCGCTTCATCTGGGGACGAATCATCAGGAAATAGAGCAGGGCGAACATGCCGATGATGATGAAGAACTGCTCGTAACCGGGGCCGGACGCGCCGGCCGGGGCGCCCTGCGCGAATGCGGGGGAAATCAGCACTTGGGTCTCCGATGCGGGTTCAGCGAGCGCCGAAGTATACCATCGGGGAGCCGCAGCTCATGGGGTTTTCCCGAACTTGCTGCGGTCCTCGTGGAACGCCGCGGCGTAGTCGGCGAGCTTCTTTTTCGCTATGGCGCCGCGCACCTCGCCCATCAGCGCCTGGTAGTAGTGCAGGTTGTGCAGGGTGTTGAGCCGCGCGCCGAGGATCTCGTTCACCTTCTGGAGGTGATGCAGGTAGCTGCGCGAGAAATGGGCGCAGGTGTAGCAGGGGCAGCTTTCGTCGAGCGCTCGCGTGTCGTCGCGGTAGCGGGCGTTGCGGATCTTGATGTCGCCGTGGCGGGTGAAGAGCCAGCCGTTGCGGGCGTTTCGCGTGGGAAGCACGCAGTCGAACATGTCGATTCCGGCGGCGACCGCCTCGACGATGTCCTCGGGCGTGCCCACGCCCATGAGATAGCGCGGCCCGTCCGCAGGGAGCCGCGGCGCGGTGTGGGCGATGACCCTGCGCATCTCGCGCTTGGACTCGCCCACGGAGAGCCCGCCGATCGCGTAGCCGTCGAACCCGATGCTCGCGAGCCCCGCGAGGGATTCGTCGCGCAGGTTTTCGACCATCCCGCCCTGCGCGATGCCGAACAGGGCGTTGGGGTTCCCCTCATGCGCGCGCCTGGAGCGCTCGGCCCAGCGCAGGGAAAGGCGCATCGACTCCCCGGTGTCGCGCTCGCTCGCGGGGTAGGGCGTGCACTCGTCGAACACCATGGCGATATCCGCATCCAGCACCCGCTGAATGCGCATCGATTCTTCGGGGGTGAGCAGGAGGCGATCGCCGTTTACCGGCGAGGCGAAGCGCACGCCTTCTTCGGTGATCCTGCGAAGCTCGCCGAGGCTGAACACCTGATAGCCGCCGGAGTCGGTGAGGATGGGCCCGCTCCAGCCGATGAAGCGGTGCAGCCCGCCGTGCGCCGCGATGACCTCGAGCCCGGGCCGCAGCCACAGGTGAAAAGTGTTGCCGAGGACGATGCGCGTGCCGTTCTCGGCGAGCTCCGCGGGGCTCATGGCCTTGACCGCGCCGTAGGTACCCACCGGCATGAACACCGGGGTCTCGACCTCGCCGTGAGCGAGCGTGAGCTTTGCAGCGCGCGCCTGACCGTCGGTGCTGTGAACGGTGAATTTCATCGGACTCGCGTCGCAGTCGCTTCTCCCTCTCCCGCTGGGAGAGGGCAGGGGTGAGGGACGATCAGAATAAGCCTTTTTGCTCGCTCTTCTTGCTCTCCGCCTTCGCCTGTCCGGGCTTTACCACACGGCCTTCGGATAGTGCTTCCGGATGGTTCGATCGGTCGTCACAAGGGCCGCTCCATCAAGCGCGGCTTGCGCGACGATCAGGCGATCGAAGACGTCGCGCGTCCAATCCAAGTCTAAGGCCTGTTCGGCGACCGCCTCCAGGGACCTGTTCTGGATCGCGAGTCCTACGCGCCGCTTCAGTTCGGCGATTACAGTCTGCGGGGTCGCAGCAACACGGCCGACCTCGCGCAGATACTCCAGTTCGAGCAGGACAATTGGACTTGCAAGCATCGGCTCGCGGTTGATCAAGGTCGCCGCGCGCTTGCTTATGCGCCCGGTCTCGCCGGCGTAGAGCCAGAGCGCGACGTGGGTGTCGAGATAGGCGCTCATTTCAGGCGCTTATCCCACTTCTTTCGCCACTTCTTTTCGTCGAAGGTCTTGACCTGCGGAAGGCGGCCCGGATCGCCGACAATGACGCCGGGCCGCTTGACGAGAGCAGCCAGCTTGTCGCGCGGCTCGGCGGGCACGATGCGCACCTTCTTGCCGCGCAGTTCGACCTCGACGGAAACGCCGTTCTTGATCACGTTGTCAATCACGCGATAAAGGTCGGCCCTGAGCTTGGTTGCGGTGATGGCCATTCGGAAAATCCTCGGCTGGTATTCTAGCCCGACCCCACTACGTACGCAAGTGGGAAGAAATACGTACGTATGATCAGGCGAACTTGTCGATCAGCATCGCGTCGCCGTAGGAGTAGAAGCGGTAGCGTTCTTCGATCGCGTGCCGATAGGCGCGCCGGACTGGATCGATTCCCGCAAAGGCCGAGACGAGCACGAGCAGGGTCGACTTCGGCAGGTGGAAGTTGGTGATGAGGCGGTCGACGACCCGGAACTCGAAACCCGGCGTGATGAACAGATCGGTTTCAGCCTCCCCCGCGGTCGGCACGCCGCGTTTTGCGGCAGAGGCTTCCAAGCAGCGTACGGTGGTCGTGCCGACGGCGACGATCTTGCCGCCGCGCTTCCTCGCCGCTTCAATCGCGGCGGCGGTCGCGGGCGGAATCTGGTAGCGCTCGCCGTGCATGTGGTGCTTCGCGAGATTTTTCACGCGGACCGGCTGGAACGTCCCTGCACCGACGTGCAGCGTCACGTACGCGAATTCGATCCCGCGCGCAGCGAGCGCGGCGAGCAGCGGTCTGTCGAAGTGCAGGCCGGCCGTCGGCGCCGCGACGGCGCCCGGGGTGCGCGCGTACACCGTCTGGTATCGACGCTCGTCGGCCGCGTCGGGCGCGTGCGTGATATAGGGCGGAAGCGGCACGCTCCCGTGGCGCTCGAGCTGCCCGAGGACGGAAGCGCCCTCGGGAAAACTCAGGTGATAGAACTCGCCCACGCGACCGAGCACACGCACGTTCAGTCCGCCCGCGAGGCGCAGGGTGCTGCCGGGCTTCGCCGGCCGGCCCGCGTGGACCTGCGCGAGCGCTTCGCGTTCCGAAAGCAGCCGCTCGACCAGCACCTCGATGCGTCCGCCGGTCTCTTTTTTCCCGAAGAGGCGCGCTTTGACCACTTCGGTGTCGTTGAACACCAGCAGGTCGCCGGGCGCGAGCAAGTCCGGCAGCTCGGAGAAATGGCGATCGGCGATCGTTCCGGCGCCGACTCGAAGCAGCCTGCTTGCCGAACGCGCCTTGCTCGGATGCTGAGCGATCAGCCCGTTCGGCAGATCGTATTCGAAGTCGTCGATAGAAAGATTCATGGCTGCGCCGTTATAATGCACGCGGTTTCACGCAGCATCCAGCCGGGATGGCGGAACTGGTAGACGCAGCGGACTCAAAATCCGCCGGTGGCAACACCATGTGGGTTCGATTCCCTCTCCCGGCACCACCCGGAATACGATGTCCACAGAACCGCGCCTCAATCACTTCCTCGCACTCGGGCCCCACGGCTTCCACCGCGTCGCCTACACCGAGTGGGGAGATCCCGGCGGCCAGCACCTGGTAGTGTGCGTGCACGGCCTCACGCGCAACAGCCGCGATTTCGACGAGCTCGCCGAGCACCTCGCCGCCCGGGGCTGCCGCGTCGTGTGCATGGACGTGGTCGGCCGCGGCGACAGCGACTGGCTCGAGCACAAGCAGGATTACGGATTCACGCAGTATCTTTCCGACGCCGCGGCGCTGCTCGCCCGGGTGACCGCGCCCCCGCACAGGGTCTCCCTTCTGCGCCGGCTCCAGGGAGCGAGCGAGGGCCAGAGAATCGACTGGATCGGAACCTCGATGGGCGGCCTGATCGGGATGATGCTCGCGGCAAAATCCGATTCTCCGATCCGCCGCCTGGTGCTGAACGACGTCGGGCCGCTGGTGCCCTGGGGCGCGCTGGTGCGGCTCAAGCTCGCCTCCAGCGGCGCCGGCACGCGGTTCGCGAGCCTCGAGGAAGTCGAGCGCCATCTTCGCGAAACCTGCGCCTCGTTCGGTCCGCTGAAGGACGGGCAGTGGCGGCGACTCGCCGCGCACGGCTCACGGCGCGCGGAGAACGGCGCGTATTCGCTCGCCTACGACCCGGCGATCGTCGGCACGATGCGCGGCAGCAGCGCCGGGATCGAATTCGGCAGCGACTTCTTTTTCGGCATCGACCTCTGGAAGATTTGGGACGCGGTGCAATGCCCGACTCTGGTGGTGCGCGGGGCGGAGTCCGATCTGCTGCCCGAGTCCACCGCCAGGCGGATGCAGGAACGCGGGCCGCGGGTCAAGCTCGTCGAATTCCCCGGGATCGGCCATGCGCCTTGGCTGATGGGCGAGGATCAGATCGGTCCGGTCCGGGATTTCGTCCTCGCGGCGGAACCGCGGAAAGGGGGTGCATGAGGATTTGCGTCGTCGGCGCCGGCGCCGTGGGCGGTATGACCGGAGCCTGGTTTGCGAAGGCCGGGCACGAAGTGTCGCTCGTCGCCCGCGACGCTCATCTCGAGGCGATCCGCAGGCGGGGACTGACGCTGATTTCCGGGGGCAAGCCGGAAGTCCATCCGGTGCGCGCGTCGTCGGAGCCCGCCGATTTCGGGGTCCAGGACGCGGTCTTCGTCTGCCTCAAGACCTACTCGATCGCCGCGATGCTGCCGCGGCTGAAATCCCTGGTCGGTCCCGACACGACGGTGATCCCGGCGATCAACGGTCTGCCGTGGTGGTATTTCCACAAGGAAGGCGGGCGCTTCGACGGCCAGCCGGTCGCCTGTCTCGATCGCGACGGACGCATGCTCTCAGCGATCGATCCGAAGCACATCCTCGGCTGCGTCGTGCACGCCGCAGCGCAGGTGACCGCGCCCGGCGTGGTGAACCACACGGCGGGGCGGCTCTTCATCCTCGGCGAGCCCGATCGATCGGTGTCCGAGCGCGCCGAGCGACTCGCGGCGGCGATGAACGCCGCCGGCTTCGAGGCGAGGCTCACCGCGGACATCCGGGTCGAGATCTGGACCAAGCTGATCGGCAACCTCTCCTACAATCCGGTGGCGGCGCTCGCGCTCGCCCACATGAACGACATCCACGCCAGCGAAGCGCTGCTCGCGCTGATCCGGGCCATGATGGCGGAGGCGATGCGCGTCGCCGGAGCCTACGGTGTGCGCATACCGATGACGGTCGACGAGCGCATCGACATTGCGAGACGGCTCGCCGGCGCCAAGATCTCGATGCATCAGGATGTCGAAAGGCGCCGGCCGCTCGAGACCGATGCGATCATCGGAGCGGTGGTGGAACTCGCCCGCAAAGCTGAAATCGCGACGCCGATGATCGACGCCGTCCACGCGCTCATCGCCGAGCGGGCGAAGCACCTCGACCGGTAAGGGCGCACCGCCCAAGACGCTCGCCGGGTTGGACGAATGACCCGGAGTGTGTACTATTCGCTTGTGGGCTTGCCCGGCGACCGGATAATTGCCGCCACGCCCCCGTCGGGGCCGCCCGGAAAGCGCTGGAATCGGAAGAGCGCACCGGCAGCCTGATAAAACGCATCGCTGCCGCGTTGCATCGGCAGAAGAAGCTGGCGACGGGTGAAGTTCCTGTAATTCCACTTGATTGGGAGAGGCACATATGGATCGACTCACACGGGGAACGCTGCTTGTCGCGGCCATCATGCTGTTGGCCGCGATGCCCGCCCGCGCGCAAATCGTCAACGGAAGTTTCGAAGACGATCCGGCGTACGTAGGCTGGACGCTCGAGGAGTCGCCAGCGGGCGACCCATGCGCTGGAACGTGGGGAATCGCCGCCTCCGGTTTTACTCTCTTGCCCGGCGGAGTTGCCTTTGATTTCCACGACATGGTCAGCTGCCCTCAAAGCTCATTTGGTCTGTCTCCCACCGGCATAACCTTCACGGCGACCGACGGGCTTAAGCTGGCGTTTCAGCTCCAAAACGGTCCGCAGTTCCACCGGATGTTCCAGGACATTGCCGTCGGCCCGGCGTCGACGCTCCAGTGGGACATGCAGTACCGTAACCATGCGGGGGTATTCCATCCAGTGAATCAGTACCTGGCGGTACGCATTCGCGATTTGTCGGATGCGATCCTTCAGACGCTGTTCATCACGAATCCCGGCGACCCGCAATCGATTCCGATGACCCACTTTTCGGCGGACCTTGCCGCCTTTGCGGGCTCGACCGTGCGTTTGAGCATCGACATGCAGACGGATCTCCTTTTTCTCGACGCACAGTTCGATAATTTCATGTTGGCCGGGAACTGCGCAGCGCCGGTGATTGCCTCGCTCACGGCCACCCCCAGCGTGATCTGGCCTCCGAACCACAAGATGGTGCCGGTCACTGTGTCGGCCGATGCGAGCGCGGCATGCGGACCGCCCGTTTGCAGGATTGTTGCGATCGCGAGCGACGAGCCTTCCAACGGCCGGGGCGACGGCAACACGAGTATTGACGCGCACATCGTGCCCCCTCTTACCGCGGAGATTCGCGCGGAACGGGCGGGAGGAGGGTTCCTCGGCCGGACCTACACGATCACCGTGGAGTGCACGGACACTGCAGGCAACACGACGAGGAAGGATACTACCGTGTTCGTGCCGCACGATCAGCGAAAATAGGCACTCATGCTCTCGCGGATTACACGGATCGAATCCGTGTAATCCGCGAATTTATTTAGCGCAGCGAATGCACGACGAAAATCGCGGCACTGAAGACAAGCAGCGCGCCGGCCTGGTGCGCGGCGGCAAGGGAAAGTGGGACTGCGAGCAGCAAAGTCGCTATCCCCAAGGTGATCTGCAGCGCAAGCATCGCGAGCAACAGGTCGGCCGCTAGCCTTGCGCGCCGAGGCGCCGCCTCGCGGCGGACTCGCAGCCAGAACCAGGGCACGAGTAACGCTAGCAGCCAGGCGATCAGCCGGTGATCGAACTGCACG
>DASPWT010000074.1:0-17584 GCA_035637655.1 Burkholderiales bacterium
CATGCCGCGGCGAACTACGATCTGACGGACAGGACCACGCTCGGCGCCGGCGCGGTCGCGGTGTCCAGGCAGTTCGCGCGCGGCAACGACAACAACCGGCATCAGCCCGACGCAGTGAATTTCCTGGGACCGGGCGAGATCTCAGGCTACGCTCTGCTCAACCTGAATTCCGTCTGGAAACTGGAGAAGAACCTCCAACTGTTTGCGCGGATCAGCAACGTCTTCGACCGGCGCTATGCGACAGCGGGCGCGCTGCGGCAGAACTTCTTTCCCGGCGGCAGCCTCGCCCCGGCAGGCTCGCAGACGAACGAGACTTTCTACGCGCCCGGCGCGCCGCGCGGCATCTGGGTCGGCATTCAGCTCGTACCCGATGCCGCCCCGGCCCGGGTGGCGCGGTGAGCCGCGATTGACACTTGCGCGAAGCCCGGCTTATCGTTGCCGGCAACGATAGGAGGCGGTCACCATGCCCTTTTCCTGTAAGCCCGCCCTTGCGATCCTCTTCTGCAGCCTGCTCCTTGCGCCGGCGGCGCAGGCGCAGCGTGCCAAACCGCCGGGATTTCCCGACGCGCCGGGAAAGGAAATGCTCGTCGGCAAATGCTTTCAGTGCCACGCCCCGACGATGTGGCAGGACCATAGTCAGGACCGCAGAGGCTGGGAGAGCGTGCTCTACCGCATGGTCGGGCGCGGTGCCCTGTGGACCGAGGACGAAATCAGGACCATGGCCGACTACCTCGCCGCGGCATATGGGCGGCAGCCGGCGGCGGAGAAATAGCGCAGATCATTGAAGGGAGAGCCCATGAGAGAGCTCGTCGCACGCTACCTGTCGCGCTCGATTTCACGGCGCGGGTTTTTAAAAGGCCTGACCACCGCCGGAATTTCGCTCGCCTCGGCGCAATCCATCCTTGAATCGCTCGTCCCGATCGCCCACGCTCAAGGAGAGCAGCGTATCGCCCCCGAGGCGATCAAGATGGTCGAGGGAACGGGTGCCGAGTGTTTCGCCGAGCAGCTGATCGCCTCCGGGGTCAAATACGTCTTCGGCAACTCGGCGAGCGAGGATGCGCAGTTCTACGAAGCGCTGGTCGACCGGCCGCAGCTCAAATACATCCTGACGCCGCACGAAGGTCCGGGCGCGGCGATGGCCGCCGGCTACGTGAAGGCCTCCGGCGAGCCGACCATCGTGATGCAGGCCGCGGTCGTGGGCCTCGTCAACGCCATGGGACAGATGTTCAACGCCTACAAGGAGCAGACGCCGCTCGTTTTCTACAGCTACCGCACCGACCAGACGCGCCGCGCCGGGCGCGACGGCTTCGAGGAAGTCGCCAACCAGGAGCAGATCGTCCAGCCGATGACGAAGTATTCGTGGCTTGCGCGGCGCGCCGACATGATCCCGGAGACCGTGCGCCGCGCCTTCAAGGCCGCCTGGACGCCGCCGCGCGGGCCCACCTACGCGTCCTGGCACTCGGATCTGAACGACGAGAAAGCCTACGCCGAGATCGTCGTCCAGGAGAAAGTCGACCCGCGCATGCGCGTGCGGCCCAATCCGGGGGAGGTCGAGCGCGCGGCGAAGCTCCTCGTCGGGGCGAAAATGCCGCTCATGATCGTGGGCGACGAGATCACCACCGCCAAGGCGTCGGCCAAAGCGGTGAAGCTCGCCGAGCTGCTCGGGATGCCGGTGACGCAGGCGCGGCAGATCTACGCGAATTTCCCCGAGGCGCATCCGCTCTGGGTCGGCAGTCCGCCCGCCGCGCGGCTCGCCTCGCTCGATTTCCCGAAGAACCCGGACGTCGTCATCAACGTCGGCAACAAGCTCCAGCACAACAGCCCCGCGCCGGTCGTCCCGCGCGAGGCGAAGTTCATCGACATGCGCATCGACAGCTGGAGCATGGGCAACGTGATGAACACCGAAGTTCCCCTGGTCGCGGACGTCGCCTACGGTCTCGACGACCTGATCTTCGCGGTCGAAGGAATCATGACCTCCGCGACTTACAGGAAGGCGAGGGAACGCGCGCAGGAAGTGCAGCGCTTCAGCGAGAAGGCGAGGACTCTGCGCGCCCTGGTGTCGAAGAACCCCGAGTGGGACCGCAGCCCGATGCTCGCCGACCGCGTGACCTCGGAAATCGCGCAATTTGCCGACAAGGACGCGATCGTCGTCCACGAGGCGGGCTCGGTGGTGCTGCACGGTTTCGATTTCAATCCGGAGGGCGGTCGCGAGCTCTTTTTCTACTACGGCGCGCACCTCGGCTCGGGGGTGGGCACCGCGGCGGGCGTGAAGCTCGCGCGCCCGAACCAGCAGGTGATCTGCCTGGTGGGCGACGGATCGTTCGTGTTCGGGCCGACGGCGCTGTGGAACATGGCGCGCCTGGAGCTGCCGGTCATCACCGTCGTCTACAACAACCACGCCTACGGCGGACCGCACAGCCGCGTCATCGAGAAGACCGCCGGTGGAAAGATGGTGCAGAAGCGGCAATTCGTGCACGACTACCTCGGCAGCCCGGACATGAACATGGCGCAGATCGCCAAGGGGTTCGGCGTCGACGGGGAAGTCGCCGAATCGCCCGGCGAGCTCAGGGCGGCGCTCGGGCGCGCGCGCAAGGCGACGGTGGAGGGCCGGCCCTATCTCATCGACGCGCAGGTGGCGCGCGTGGGCGTCGCCTGGGCGGACAAGCCCTGGATCCCGCCGATCAGCATCGCGCGCGAGCGCTCGAGGAAAGTCTAGATCGGAAGGCTGCGATGTCCAAAACCGACGATATCGAAACGCGGTTCCGGACCGCCGGGCACTTCACCGAGGCGCTGAAGAAAGGTTCGTTCACGCTGTTTTGCCAGCCGATCGTGCCGGTCGAGTCGGCGAAAGTGGATTACAAATATCTGGAGATCTTCGTCCGCTTTCGCGAAGAGGAGGACAAGCTGCTGCCGCCCGGAAGTTTTTTCCCGATACTCGAGGCGAACCATCTGACGCCGCTGCTGGACCGGTGGGTGGTGCGCGAGGTCCTCAGGTGGGCGGCCGAAAAACAGGGCTCCCAGCCCAATTGGCACATTCCGCGCTTCAACCTCAACCTCGCCGACGACACGATTCGCGACAAGGATTTCGGCGGACAGGTGCGCGATCAGCTCAAGGAGACGAAAATTCCGCCCAACAGGCTGTGGTTCGAGGTGACGGCACAGCAGATGGCCAGGTTTCCCGACGCGGCGAAGCAGACGATCACCCGCCTGAAGTCACTGGGGTGCTCCATCGCAGTCTCGGATTTTTCCAGCGTCGAGACGATCGCCCGGGGCTACAAGGACGCCGGCGCGCAGATCATCAAGCTCTCGGGAAGCGTCGTACGGAACATCCACAGGAATCCGGAAGCCCTGTCGAAACTGCTGGAGCTCAACGGCTACTGCCAGAAGCTCGGGCTTCAGACCATAGCCGAATTCGTGGAACACGCCGAAACCCTCCCGACGCTGCGCAAAGTCGGCGTCAACTTCGCTCAAGGCTTCGGCATCGCCGAGCCTGCGCCGCTCAGCCTGGTGGTTTGAAGGATACTGACATGGGACAGCCGGTGGCATACGCATGAAACGCGCGCTCGCCGCCGCGCTCGCCGCCTGCTCCGTCGCTGCGGCCGCGCCCGCGCTCGCGCAAACGAAAACCGTGCTGCGCATCTCCACGCCCGCGGTGCCTGAGGACTGGCACGTGAAGATGCTCTACGTCTTCAGGGACGAACTCAACAAGGCGGCGCCCGGGCGCTTCGACGTGCAGGTGCATCATTCGGGCACGCTATTCCGCCAGGGCGCGGAGGCCGTCGCCATGCAGCGCGGCAATCTCGAGATGGCGCTTCTGTCGATGCAGGATATCGCGCGGCAGATTCCCGAGTACTCGATCTTCACCGCCGGCTATCTGATGCGCGATCCCGAGCACCTCGCGAAAGTCTACGGCGGGCCGATCGGCGCGGAGGTGAGCCGCAGGATCGCGGAGGCGATGGGAATCCAGCTGCTGCAGGCCGTCTACCTCGGCACCCGCCAGGTGAGCCTCGCCCAGCCGAGGCAGGTCAGGACTCCGGTCGATCTCGCCGGGGTGAAGCTGCGCATGCCCGGCTCCAAGGAGTGGCTCTTCCTCGGGCAGGCGCTCGGCGCGAGCCCCACGCCCATGGCCTTCACCGAGGTCTACCTCGGCCTGAAGACCGGCACTATCGACGGCCAGGACAATCCCCTGCCGACGCTGAAGTCGGCGAAGTTCTACGAGGTGACGCGGCAGATCGTGCTCACGGGACACCTCGTGGACGCACTGCAGCTCGCGATCTCCGCGAAGACCTGGCACGCGCTTTCGGCGGCGCACAAGGCCCAGATGAGGAGAGCGGCGGCAAAGGCCGCGAAATTCAACGACGAAAACCGCGTGCGCGAGGAAAGGGAGCTGCTCGAATTTTTTCGCGCGCTAGGAATCGAGATCACTACGCCGGACGTGGAAGCGTTCAGGAAGGCCGTCCAGGCGGCGTACCTCAAGTCGGAGTTCGCGGAGAAGTGGCCGCGCGGACTGCTCGAGCGCATCAATGCGGTCAGGTAGAGGACAGGCCACGTTTCCCGCGAAAACGTGGTCTGTCCCCGGTTTTCTCAGCCGATGGGCCGATCTGATCGGCGCAGGCGTGTTCGCCGTCCTGTTCCTGAGCCTCGTCGTGCAAGTCGTGCGCCGCTTCGTGTTCAGCGCGCCTGCCGCCTGGACCGAGGAACTCGCGACGATCGCGTTCGTCTGGGTAATTTTCTGGGGGACGGCGTTCACCGTGCCGCTTTCCGCGCACGTTGCGGTGGATTTCGTCGTGCCGCGCTTTGCGCCCCGCGTGCAGCGTGCGCTCTACGCCCTGGGCCTCGCCGCGCTGGGGGGCTGCTTTCTCTGGGCGCTCCCCGGCATCGCCGATTACCTGCGTTTCATGATGCGCGAACGGACGCCCGTCCTCGAGTGGCCTTATGGCGTCGTCTATAGCGTCTTTCTCGCCGCCGCCGTCATGGTGGTGCTGCGCTGCCTCGCCGCGATCGTCCGCCCTGAAGCCTCCGACAAGGCATGAGCGCCGCTTTCGGGCTGATGCTCGGCGTCTTCGTCGTCATCGCCCTGCTGCGCGGCCCGATCGGCCTCGCGATGATCGCCGGGGGCATCGCCTACCTCGGCGCGACCGGCCAGGACATGGGCCTTGCCGCCGAGCAGACCCTGAACAGCCTCTTCGGGAGCTTCGTGCTGATCGCGGTGCCGATGTTCATCTTCGCGGCGAACGTGATGAACGCAGGCTCCCTGAGCGAGCGCATCTACGCGCTCGCCCACGCGCTCATGGGGCGGTTTCGCGGCGGCCTCGCGCACGTGAACGTGCTCGCGAGCGTCATCTTCTCCGGCATGAGCGGCAGCGCCATCGCGGACGCGGTCGGGCCCGGCATGGTCGAGATCGAGATGATGAGCAAAGGCGGCCGCTATCCCAGGGCCTTCGCCGTCGCGGTGAGCGCCGCCTCCGCCACCATCGGCCCCATCATTCCTCCGTCGATCCCGATGGTGCTCTACGCGCTCGTCTCGGGCGCGTCGGTGGGCGCGCTCTTTCTCGGGGGCGTGGTGCCGGGCCTGCTGATGGCCGCCGCGATGATGCTCGTCATCATCCGGATCGCCCGGCGGCGCAATTTCCCGATGGAAGCGCCCGTGCCCTGGCGCGAAATTCCGCGCATCTTCGTGCGCACGCTGCTGCCGCTGCTGATGCCGGTGGTCCTCCTCGGAGGGATCTATTCGGGCGTGTTCACCCCGACCGAGGCCGCGGCGGTCGCCGCGCTCTACGCTCTGGCGCTCGCGCTCTTCGTTTACCGGGTGCTGGACTGGAAGGGGCTCGTGTCCGTCCTCGCCGACAGCGCGCGCTCGACTGCGGCGGTCGGAATCATCATCTGCGGCGCATTCCTCTTCAACTACGTCCTCGCGACCGAGCAGATCCCGGCGCGCATTGCCGATTGGTTCGCCGCGCTCGATGTGGGGCCCCTCGGCTTCCTCATCGTCGCGAACCTCGTCTTCCTCGTGCTCGGCTGCCTGCTCGACACTACGACCTTGCTGCTGGTGCTGGTGCCGCTCCTCCTGCCGGTCGCCCGGGCGGTGGGAGTGGACCTCGTGCACTTCGGCGTGGTCATCGTCGTGAATATGATGATCGGCCTGCTCACTCCGCCTTACGGCGTGCTGCTGTTCGTGCTGAGTGGCCTCGCCGGGACACCGGTGAAGGAGATCGTGCGCGAGCTCGTGCCCTTCATCCTGGCGCTCATCGCCGTGCTCTTCCTCATCACCTTCGTGCCTTCGCTCGTTCTCGCGCTGCCGAGGCTCGCCGGTTACCTGGGCTGATGGTCTGCACCCGCACCCCATGGCGACGATGACAGCGCTCCTATTTGACAAATATCTCCGTCCGAACATACGATCCAGGCGGCTTATACGGGAGACCCAAATGAAAAAAATCCGAATACTGCTTGTAGTGTTCTCGGGCGTGTTCCTGGCGACCCCTGCCCTTGCCCAGTGGCGGGGCGGCTACGTCGGGGCCGGTTTCGTGTCCGCTTCTACCGAGAACGCGGCTGATTTCGCCGACGCATTCTTCGTCAACGCCAGCGGTGACAAGACGGCCACCGGCCTGAAAGTCTACGGCGGCTACATGTTCGGCCGAAACGTCGGCGTCGAGGTCGGCTACTACGACCTGGGAACCTACGAAATCAAATCGGGAGGAACGAAGACGGACGAATTCAAGACCACAGCCTTCACGGTCTCCGGCGTCGGATCTTGGCCGCTGGGTACCGCGTTCAACCTCAACGGCAAGCTGGGCTTGGCGTTCACCTCCGCCGATTACACTTGCATACAAGGGTGCGGCGCCCCCTTCGTCAACACCAGCAAATCCGGCACTACTGCGGTGATCGGCATCGGCGTGGGGTGGCAAGCGACGAAGAGTTTTTCCTTGCGCGCCGACCTCGAGCAGTTCGGCCACGTCACGCATGCCGTCAGCAACCTCGAGAACGACGCTTCATACACCGCGTTCTCGGTAAGCGGTCAGCACAATTTCTGATCAGGACGGCCGGCGCGGCGCAGAGGGTTCCCTCCCCGTCTAGGAGGAGTGATGACATTTGCCAATTTCGCACGCACGGTTGCGGCGGCGGGGCTGCTTGCCGCGGCGGCGCAGGCCCAAGACTACCCGGCCAGACCGGTGCGCATGATCGTCGGCTTCGCGGCCGGCGGCGGCACCGACACCACCGCGCGCCCGATCGCCCACAAGCTCTCGGAGCTGTTCGGCCAGCAGGTGATCGTCGACAACCGCCCCGGCGCCGCGGGCAACATCGCGACCGACCTCGTCGCCAAGGCGAACCCCGACGGCTACACGATACTGATGGGCACGATCGCAGCGCTCGCGATCAACCCGAGCCTCTACGACAACCTGCCGTTCGATCCCGAGCGGGACCTCGCGCCGGTCACGCAGGCCGTGGATTCGACCAACATCCTGTCGTTGCACCCGTTGGTGCCGGCCAACTCGGTGAAGGAACTGATCGCGCTGGCGAAATCGAAGTCGCTCAATTACGGCTCCTCCGGCGTGGGCGCCACCGGACATCTCGCCGGAGAGCTCTTCAACCTGATGACCGGGGTCAAGCTCGTGCACGTCCCGTACAAAGGCGGCGCTCCGGCGATGGTCGATCTCGTCGCGGGCCGGGTGGAGCTCGTGTTCGCCACCGCCGCGAGCGCGGTGCCGCAGATCAAGGGCGGCAAGATCAAGGGCATCGCGGTGACCACCGCGAAGCGCTCGGCGCTGATGCCGGAGCTGCCGACCATCGCCGAAGCCGGACTGACGGGTTACGACGCGAACAACTGGTATGGTCTGATGGTGCCCGCGAACACGCCGCGCGCGATCATCGACCGGCTCAACGCCGAGACGGTGAAGGTTCTCCGCATGCCGGAGGTCAAGACCTTTCTCTTCAATCAGGGCCTCGAGGCCGCACCCTCGACGCCGGAGGAGTTCGGCGCCTATATACGCAGCGAGCGCGCCAAATGGGCGAAGATCGTCAAGGCCTCGGGCGCGAAAGTCGAATGACGCGATGAGCGCTGCCTGAGTGCGCACCGGTCTTCAGGAAGCAGCTACATCGGGTGGCAGTTTACCGACTCGATTCTTTCCCACTCCTGCCGCAACACGATCTTCTTCGAGGGATCGCGCCCGTAAGACCTCGGACCGCTGCTCAAGATGAGGCGCCCGCCGTTCACCTCGAGGTCGCGCGTCTGCTGGGTGCCGTTGAAGATCTCGTTATAGGAGACGTCGGGCGAGATAACGATCTTCTTGCCCTCGATGCGGTAAGGTCCCGTGAATGCCGTCAGCGATTCCCACAGCGCCGCCTTGTCCGCTTCCGAGGTGCCGAACCTTCTGTCCTGCAGGGTGTAGAAGACGGAGTAGTATTTCGGCGTGATGATCAGGTATCCGTGCGGAGGCTTGGTCCTGTCGTCGCGGAGCTTGCCGTCGATCTCGGCTTTTATGGATACCAACTTGTAAGTTCCCACCAGCGACCCCTGGGCGAGGCAGGAAGCCGAAACGAGAAGTCCGGTGAGCAGAATTCCCAATGATTTGTACATGTCCTCCTCCTTCGTCACGAGGGCTTCCGCGAAAAGCGGTAGAAGCGCCGCGGATTCTCCACGAGGAGCGCGCGCCGCGCCGCCTCCGAGGGCGCGATCTCGGCGAGCAGGTCGACCAGCACGCCGTCGTCGGGAACCGCGGCGAGGTTCGGGTGCGGCCAGTCGCTGCCCCAGAAGCAGCGGTCTCCGAAATCGGCGACGAGCTTGCGCGCGAAGGGAATCGCGTCCTCCCAGGGCGAAGGCCGGCGCGAGATGCGCTCCGAGCCGCTCACCTTCACACGGAAGCGCGGATCGTGCATGAGATCGAGCAGGCGCCTGAATGCCGGCTGCTCGAGGCCGAGCGAGGCATCCACGCGACCCATGTGATCGATCACCACCGGCACCGCGGAGCGCTTGAGCCAGGGCACGAGCTCGTCGATGAGCGCAGCCTCGAAATGCACCTGCAGGTGCCAGCCGAGCTTCGCCAGGCGCGCGCTCAAGGCGATCGCTTCCTCGATCCCGGCGCCTTTGCCGAGATGCTTCATGAAGTTGAACCGCACGCCGCAGAACCCGAGCGCATCCAGGCGCCGCAGCTCGGCGTCTTCCACCGTCGGCGGAACGAGTGCGACGCCGCAGTAGTCGCCTTGCTTCGCCGCGATCGCGTCCGCGACCACGCGGTTGTCGAAGCCGTGGCAGGTGGACTGGACGATCACGCAGTGCTGGATGCCCAGCATGGCGTGCAGTGCGAACAGCTTTTCCTTGGGCGCATCGGCCGGCGTGAACGGCCGGTTCTCCGCGAAGGGAAAAATCCCGTGCGGCCCGAACACGTGCACGTGCGTATCGCACGCGCCCGCAGGGAGCTTCAGCTTCGGCCGGCTCGGCGAAGCGAGAAAAGACGGCCGGGGCTCCGCCATCCCGCTGCCCCTAGTCTTCCTTGAAGCCGATCGCCTTGATGATCGCGCTCCACCTCGCCTGCTCCTCGGCGAGGAAGGCGGCGTACTCTTCCGGCGTCGACGGAAAGGCGATCCCGCTCACCTTCGCGAACTGATCTAGGAGCGCGGGGGAGCGCAGCGCCGCGACCGCCGCGTCGTGAATGCGCTTGAGGACGGCGGGCGGCGTCGCCGCCGGCGCCACCAGCCCGTACCAGTTGTCGGAGATCACCTTCGGGTAACCCACTTCGGCGGTGGTCGGGACATCGGGCAAGGACGGCGCACGCCTCGCACTCGTCACCGCGAGCGCCTTGAACTTGCCCGACTGGATGTGCGGAAGCACCACCGGAATATCGAAGATCCCCATGTTGACCTGCCCACCCAGCAGGTCGCTCACCGCGGGCGCCGCGCCCTTGTACGGAACGTGCAGGAGATCGACGCGCGCCTCGGCCTTGAGCAGCTCGCAGGCGAGATGCGTGATGCCTCCCGCACCGGCGGAGCCGAAGTTGATCTTGCCGGGATTCACTCTGGCGTAGGCGATCAACTCGGCGAGACTCGCCACCGGGAGCGAGGGATTCACCACCACGACCTCGGGGACCTTCACCACCGTGGTGATGAAAGCGAGATCCTTGTTCGGGTTGAAGGGCATCTTGGAGAGCGCGAACGGCGCCATCGCCACGGACCCCTGGTTGTTGAACCCCAGCGTGTAACCGTCGGGCGAGGCCTTGGCCACCGCGTCGATGCCGAGCACGCCGCCCACGCCGCTCTTGTTCTCGACGATGACGGTCTGGCCGAGGCCGGCGCTCAGGCCTTGAGCGAAGCTTCGCCCGAAAATATCCGCCGGGCCTCCGGCCGGAAACCCCACGATCAAGCGCACGGGCTTGGACGGATAAGATTGCGCCAAGGGAGCGCCGGGCAGCAGGCATTGGGCCGCGACAAGCGCGAGTACTGCGATCGGACTCCTCATCGGTGTTCTCCCAGGTTAACTCATCGGCTCTCACGCCGGATCTGCCGCCACGGCAGGCGGCAGTGATGGGAAGAACCCGTTTCAGCCGGCCCCGCGCAGGCGCACGTTGGTTTTCCTGCTGATGACGAAGTGGTGCGGATCCACCTTCTGCTCGGTCGCAGCGATGCGATACTCCTCCTCGGGCTGCCGGCCCGGAATCTTCACGGTGCAGGATACGAGCTTGCCCTCGGCATTGAGCTGCGAGAGCTCGAGCCCCATGCGCTGTACGCCGACGCCGAGCTTCGCCGCGAGGGCCTTGATGCGCCATGCAGTGGGATTGGACGTCATGAAAGCGAGCACGCTCTCGCGCAAAGAAAGGCTTGTCATCGGCTCAATTCCTATTTGTCCCATTTGGCCATGTCGGTGAGCTCGACGTTGTAGCCGACGTTCTGCGGGCCCGCGGCCGCGTTGACCACTTTCTCCACCTTGCGGAACGTCTCGGCGAGCTGCAGGCTGAGCTTTGCGAGCTCTCCCGGATCGGGCTTGATCACCGCGGTGTTGTCGGCCCTGAGAAAGGCGCGGCCGACCAATTCGACATAAATCCGCGACGCCAGATCCTGGGTGCCGGGGTTCGCTGCGGGCTGTGGGGGGGAGGCCATGAATGCCGCCTTGAAGGGGGAGACGATACATACTACGCTGAACTGGAGGCGGGCAAGCGAATTTCCCTCGCCCGGCCTTTGCAGAGCACGTGGAATCGGGGTCGGCAAGGAGACCCGACATGGACACCGGATCGAAATGGAAGCACCGCGGCGTTCGCGTCGTTCACGCGAACGAGCTCGACATCAACACGCCGCAGACGCCCGGCATGAACCGCGCCGCGGCGATCACCAACGCGCGCGCGGGAGCGGAGAAACTCTGGGCCGGGACGGTCGTGATCCATCCCAGGGCGAAGACCGGCGCGCACCACCACGGCCCGGTGGAGAGCGTGATCTACGTCGTCAGCGGCCGCGCCCGCATGCGCTGGGGCGACAAGCTCGAATTCGTCGCCGAAGCGGGGCCGGGCGACTTCATCTACGTGCCGCCCTACGTCCCGCACCAGGAAATCAACGCGAGCGACGATCAGCCGCTCTCATGCGTTCTGGTCCGGAGCGGCCAGGAGCCCGTGGTCGTGAACCTCGATATCCCGGTCGCCGAAAAGCCCGAAGAGGTGCATTGGGTGGACAACATCCATCCGGCGCCGAAGAAGTAGCGGCCCGGGCAAGATTTCGGCCAGCTCGTGCACAGCGATTAATCAGCCCGATCGGACTTCCCGTTCCGCGCGGCATCCGCGCCAAATGCACGCAGAATACTCACAGGCTATGCACAGAATTTGTTGATAACTCGCGAAGCGCCGAGCCCGCCTCCGAAAAGATGCGTCTATACTGATACGAGGTTCGCAGTCTCCCACGACTCGCCATCCACAAGGAGAAAAAATGGAGCACCCGATGAACATTCCGTCCCGACAATGGCGGCTCGCGGTTGCGGCTGCCGCCGCCGGCCTCTCGATTGCCGCCCACGCCGCGGACCCGGTCAAGATCGGCATCAGCATCGCGCAATCGCCGCCCGGCTCGGTGGTGCAGGGCACGCAGGTGAAGGATGGCCTGGAGATCATCAAGGAGCACGTGAACAAGGCGGGCGGCGTCCTCGGTCGCCAGATTGAACTCGTCTACGAGGACAACCAGGGCGTCCCCGAGAAAGGCCGCGCGGCTACGGAAAAGCTGATCACGCGCGACAAGGTTGTCGCCGTCACCGGCGGCCACCAGAGCTCGGTGTGCCTGGCCGAGATCGAGGTGGCGAAGCGCTACAACGTCCCGTACGTGAACACCAACTGCTGGTCGGACGACGTGCGCAAGAAGGAATATCCCCAGGTGTTCAACCCCGGCAACTACAACTCGCGGGTCGGCCTGGCCATGGCGGAAACCATCGCCGCCATGGGCGTGAAGCGCGTGATAGCGTTCGTCGAGAACACCGACTACGGCATCGGGCAGGCCAAGGCGGTCGCCGAAGCGCTGAAGCAGAAGGCGCCGAACGTCGAGTACAAGTACGAGACGCTCGACCGCGCGGGCAAGGACTTCACCCCAGCCGTGCTGCCGCTGCGCGCCAATCCGCCGGACATGATCCTCACGATGCTGCTGCCGCCCGCCGCGTACATCGTGATGAACCAGCTCTACGAGCAGGGCGTCGCGCCCTCGGCGAAGACCTGGCTCTACGACGGCGCCGGAATCGCCGACTATCCCGATTTCTGGCAGAACGTTAAGGAAGCCGGGAAATACATGCTCGAGTTCGGGCTGTACCACCCGCAGATGAAAACCCCCAAGCTGGGGCTGGAGGTGGCGAAGACCTATCAGCAGCGCACCAAGAACGAGCCGAACCGGCTCATCTTCCAGGCGGCGGACTCGCTGTTGCTGATCGTCGACGCGATCAAGCAGGCGAAAAGCACCGATCCGAACGCCATGATCAAGGCGCTCGAAACCATGAAATTCGAGGGCGTGCGGGGGGAGTTCCGGTTCTCGAAGGAACCCGGCTACAAGTTCCACCAGTGGGTGGACATCCCCTACGTGAACTACCAGCTCACCGAGATCAACCAGCCGGTGAGCAAGACCCTGCTGGTCCAGGGGCCCGGGATCCCGCTCGCGGTCGACAAACTGAAAAAGCCGACGAAGTAAGCGCCGCCCTTCTCCCTCCTTTCCAGGGAGGGGATACCCGACAAGGCCCGCGCCGCTGGTGAACGCGAGGAGCCGACATGCTCAACCTCGACCTGTTCATCAACGGCCTGATCATCGGCCTGTTCTACGCGCTGATGGCCGTAGGGCTCACGCTCATCTTCGGCATCCTGAAGGTGGTCAACTTCGCCCACGGCGAGTTCTACATGGTGGGCGCCTACACCTACACTCTCGCCGCCCTCAAGCTCGGCTTCGATCCCTGGCTCGCTCTGCCGCTCGCGCTCGCCGCGGGCGCTGCTGCGGGCTGGCTCACCGAGCGCACGCTCATGCGCCCGCTCTACGCCGGCTATTCGTCCTGGGGCCTGATGCGCGACGAGTACGCGGTCGTGGTGACCTTCGCGCTGTCGCTCCTGCTCATCAATCTCGTCGACAAGGTGGTCGGGCCGTACCCGCAGCGCGGGCCGGGCCTAGTCGACATCCCGCGCATGGCGCTGGGACCCATCATGCTCTCCGGCCAGAAGCTGGTCGCGACCGGCATGTCGATCGCGATGATCGCGGGCCTCGTTCTGTTCCTGCGCTACTCGTTATGGGGCCGGCAGATCCAGGCGGTTGCGCAGAACCGCCTCGGCGCGTCGCTCGCAGGCATCGACACCGCGCGCGCCTCGAGCCTCGTGTTCGCGCTCTCGGGCGCGCTCGCCGCGCTCGCAGGCGCCTTGCTCGCCCCCATCATCAACGCCTCGCCCGACGTCGGCGCCTTCCCGGCGATCAAGTCCTACGTCATCGTCGTGCTCGGCGGCATGGGCTCGATGCCCGGTAGCATCGCCGCGAGCCTCGCGCTCGGCGTGCTGGAGAGCTTCGGCGCGGTCTACATCTCGTACGACTACCGCGACACCTTCGGCCTGGTGATCCTCATGCTCGTGCTGATCTTCCGCCCGCAAGGCCTGTTCGGCGAGCGCGGGCGCGAGGTGTGATGGACAGCTCCGCGCGGCGCATGGCGGTCGAGTTCCGGCTCTCGCTCGGCCTGCTCGCGCTGCTCGCGCTCGCGCCACTCGCGATCGACAATCCGTACTGGCTCGGCGTGCTCATCGTTTCGATGTACTTCGCGCTGCTCGCCGCCGGCTGGAATCTGCTCGCCGGCTACACCGGCCAGTTCTCGATGGCGCCCGCCTGCTTCGCCATGATCGGGGCCTACACCACGGGGCTGCTCGCCTACCACTGGAAGATCGCGCCCGCGCTCGGCATCCCCGCATCCATCCTCGCCGCCGGCGCGATCGGCGCGATCCTCGGGCTCATCGTGCTGCGACTGCGCGGGCCGTATCTCGCGCTCACCACGCTTTCGTTCGCCGAGATCATGCGCCTCGTGATCGGCAATTCCTACGGCTTCACCCGCGGCGACCTCGGCCTCAACGTGCCCGGCCTCCTCGAGAGCCGGCTCGCGTACTACTACGTGTTCGTGGCGGTGCTCGTCGCTGCTCAAGGCGGCCTGTACCTGCTGCTGCGCTCGCGCGCCGGATTGTTCCTGCAGGCGATTCGCGACGACGAAATCGCCGCCGCCAGCCGCGGCGTGGACGTGGTGCTGTGGAAGACCGTCGCCTTCACGCTCAGCACCGCCTTGAGCGGCCTCGCGGGCGCGCTGTACGCGCACTTCAGCCAACTGGTGAGCCCGGAGCTCGGGCTGATCTCGCAGACCGGCCTGGTGATCTGCATGGTCGTGATCGGCGGAATCGGCAGCCTCGTCGGCCCGCTTGCCGGCGCGCTGCTCGTCTACGTCAGCTCGGAGATGCTGCGCGAGGTAGGCGGGATCCAGCTTATCGTGTTCGCGCTGCTGGTGATCCTGATCGCGCGCTTCTTCCGCGAAGGGCTGTGGGGACTCGCGCGACGAGCCTTGAGAAGGGGGGCGGCATGAGCAGGAAGCAGGGGCCCCGCTCCGCGGGGATGCGACCGGCCGCGATTGCCGCCAGCGGCCGACAGCGCAGTGTTGGAAATCGAGTGTCGCCGAAAGAGGCCGCGGCATGAGCTCGAGCTGCCTCGCCGTCTCCAACGTGTCGCGCGTCTTCGGCGGCCTGCGCGCCGTCGACCGCGTGAGCTTCGCCATCGGCCGCGGCGAGCTGGTCGGCCTCATCGGGCCGAACGGTTCGGGAAAGACGACCCTGCTCAACATTCTCTCCGGGCAGCAGCGGGCCGACGCGGGTGAGGTGCGTCTCGAGGACGAGTCCATCCAGGGACTGAAACCCGAGCGCATCGCGGTGCGCGGCCTGCAGCGGATGTTCCAGCTCACGCGCGTGTTCCGCCGCATGAGCGCGCTCGACAACCTGATGACGGCGGGCCGTGCCCTCGGCCTTGCGTACGCCGGGGCGCTCGCCCGCGCCGAGCGGCTGCTCGAGGAGCTGACGCTCGCGCGCGTGCGCGACCTGGACGCGGGCCAGCTCTCGGGCGGCCAGCAGAAGCTGCTCGAGTTCGGCTGCTGCTTCATGTCGTCGCCGAAGATCGCGCTGCTCGACGAGCCCTTCGCCGCCGTGCACCCGGCCATGAAGGAGACGATGGCCCACTTCATCCGGGTGCGCCACGCCGACGGACAGACGTTCCTCGTCGTCAGCCACGACATGCCCGTGATCGTCGAGCTCTGCCCACGCACGATCTGCATGAACGCCGGCGCCGTCATCGCCGACGGCCCGACGCGCACGGTGCTGAACGAGCGCTCGGTGATCGAGGCGTATCTGGGTGGCGAAACATCAACCGCATGAGCGCGCTGCTCGAAATGTCCGGCGTCACCGCCGGCTACGCCGCCGACATCGACGTCCTGCGCAACGTCACGCTAGTCGTGGAGACAGGGCGCATCACCGGGCTCATCGGCTTGAACGGCGCGGGCAAGTCCACGCTGATGAAGACCCTCTGCGGTTTTCTGCGCCCGAAGGCGGGAGCCGTCCGTTACGACGGCGCCGACGTGACCGGCATCGCACCGCACCGGCTCATCGATCGCGGCATCGGATACATCCCGCAGGAGTCGAGCCTGTTTCCCTACATGAGCGTGGCCGACAACCTGCGCCTGCCGCTCGAGCACCTGGCGCGCGCGCATGCGCAAGGGCTGGACGTCAAGGCGCGCTTCGACGAGATGCTCGCGCACTTCCCGGCGATCCGGGAGAAGCTGCGCGCCCAGGCGGGCGACCTCTCCGGCGGCCAGCAGAAGATGGTTGAGTTCGCCAAGGCCTACGTGGTGCGCCCGCGGCTGTGCCTCGTCGACGAGCCGAGCATCGGCCTCGCGCCCAAGATCGCCGCCGAGGTGTACGGCTGGATCGACCTGTTCACCGCGCAGGGCATGACCATCCTGCTGGTGGACCACAACGTGCGCCGCGTGGTGCAGATGTCCGAGTACATCTACGTGCTTTCCCTGGGCGAGATCACCGCCCAGGGAAAGCGCAAGGACTTCGAAGGCGACCTGCACGAGCAGGTCAGGTCGTGGCTGGGGGTGAATTTCTAGGTAACATGAGCACATGACCGAACGCAAACGCGCCACCACCAAGGCCTACCAGAATCCGGGCTTCCTCGAAAGCAAGGACGCCCGGGCGCTCCGCATCCTGTCGGAGTATCTCGAGCCCAAGAGCCGCTTCGACTACCACCGCGTCGACGACACCATCGTGTTCATGGGCTCGGCGCGCATCCAGTCGCGCGAGGCCGCCGAGGAAATGCTGGGCAAGGCAAAGGAGGGCAAGGACCTGGAGCTAGCGCAAATGGCGCTCAAGATGTCCGCCTACTACGAAGCCGCTCGCGAGCTCGCTTCGCGCCTCACGAAATGGTCCAAGGCGCTCGACCAGGAGGAGCGCCGCTTCGTGGTGTGCACCGGCGGCGGTCCGGGAATCATGGAGGCGGCGAACCGCGGCGCCGCCGAGGCAAAGGGCATGAACGTCGGCCTCACCATCTCCATCCCGGTGGAGGAATTCGACAACCGCTACGTCACGCGCGAGCTCGCCTTCCACTTCCACTACTTCTTCATGCGCAAGTTCTGGTTCGCCTACCTCGCGAAGGCGGTGATCGTGTTTCCGGGCGGCTACGGGACGCTCGACGAGCTGTTCGAGCTCTTGACGCTGGTGCAGACGCGCAAGATGAAAAAGCCCATGCCGATCGTCCTCTTCGGCACCGAATACTGGCGCGAGGTCATCGACTTCGACGCGCTCGCGCGCCACGGCACCATCAACCCCGAGGACATCGACCTCGTGCACCGCACCGACTCGGTCGACGACGCCTACGACTGGGTCGTCCGCCAGCTCACCGAGAAAGCGCTCGGGCAGCCCGGGGCGACGTTGTAGCCGGACTTACTTCCCGAGCGCGGCTTCGACCGCCTTGTGCAGGCGTTCCAATCCGAAGGACACGTCCTCCACCGCGCCGTTGACGAAAAACCCGGGCGTGGACCGCACGCCGCTCTTCGCGCCGCCGTCGATGTGCTCGTGCACCCGCT
>DASPWT010000075.1:0-6840 GCA_035637655.1 Burkholderiales bacterium
CGCAGCAGGCTTTCGCCGCGCTCGACCCCGTCACGGATTTGCCCGATTCGCTGCCCCACGTACGCGTTGTCCACGACCTGCTCCACCACCGACAGGGCCTGCACGATGGGCACGCCGCTTTTCAGGGCGATCGACAGCGAGCGCGCGAACCGGGCCAGCGTCGCCTTGAGGACGATTTTGCCCGCGATCGGTATGCGAAGCTTCATCCGGTCCCAGCTGTAGCGGCCCGCGGGGGTGCCGACCCAGACGCGGAACACCACATAGGCGCCGGCGACGAGTCCCAGCAGCGCCGGCCAGTGCTGGACCATGAACTCCGAAAAGCCGAGCAGCACCCGCGTCATCAGCGGCAGCTCGGCCTTGAAGCCCGCAAAAATCCGGGCAAAGGCGGGAATGACGAAAATATTGACGATGACGACGGCGGCGCCCATAACGACGAGGACGAAAATCGGATAGCGCAGAGCCGTGGCAACCTGGTTCTTGATTTCCCGTTCGAACTCGAGGTGGTTGAAGAGCCTCAGGAAGACTTCCTCCAGGGCGCCAGTCAGCTCGCCCACGCGCACCATGCTGATGTAGAACGGCCCGAACGCCTTAGGGTGCCTGCGCATCGCGGTCGAAAGATCCCTGCCGCTGTCCAGGCTCGTGCGCACGTCCTGCAACATGTTCGCAAACCCGATCCGGGTCGCGGACTCCTGCAGCGCGGCCAGGGATTTGAGCAGCGGAACCCCGGCCTTGAGAAGCGTGTACATCTGCCGGCTGAAAAGGACCATGTCCTCGAGCGTCACCCTCTCCGTGCTCAGCCGGCGCAGCCATCCCTCTGCGGCGAGCGCCTGCGGGCCGGCAGTAGGACTGATGTCTATCGCGGATACACCGCTGGTGAGGAGCTGATCGGCGACCGCGCCCGAATCGGAGTTCTCGAGCACACCGCGCACCAGTTCTCCTCTTGCGTTGCGGCCCGTGTAGGCGAAGAACGGCACGCGAGCGGCGCTAGTCTTCGAGCTGCGCGGTGACGCGCATGGCTTCGGAAACCGTGGTCTTCCCGGTGAGCGCAAGCTGAGCCGCCCTGTCCCTCAGCAGGCGGCCCGCCATCCGCTGCTCGGCTGCCGCGATGAAGCGGCCGGGGTCCTCCGAATTGGCGAGCGCCGCGAGCTCGTTGTCCATTTCGAGCATTTCGTAGATCCCGATTCGCCCCGCATAGCCGCTGCCGTTGCAGTGCTGGCAACCGCTCCCGGCCATGATCCGCCCGGCGGCCGGATCGCAGCCGACCGTGCGCAGCCATTGCGTTTCCTGCGGGTCGGGCTGACGCGGCTTGCTGCAGGATTCGCAGTTGACGCGCAGCAGGCGCTGCGCCACGACGGCCTGGAGTGAATAGGCGACCATGTAACGCGGCACACCCATGTCGGCCAGCCGCAAGGGCGCGCTCGCCGCGTCGCGGGTGTGCAGCGTCGACAGCACCATGTGGCCCGTGATGGCGGCGCGCAGACCGATTTGCGCGGTCTCGACATCGCGCATTTCGCCGATCAGGATCACGTCCGGGTCCTGGCGTAGAGCCGAACGCAGCACGCGGCTGAAGGTCAACTCGATCTTCTCGTTGACCTGGACCTGGTTCAAGCCGTCGAGGCGGTATTCGACCGGGTCTTCCACCGTGATGATCTTGCAGTCCGGCTTGTTCAGCTCGTTCAGCGCCGCGTACAAGGTGGTCGTCTTGCCGCTGCCGGTGGGCCCGGTGACGAGCACCATCCCCGTGTAACGGTGGATGGCGGCGCTGAAACGCTGCAGCATTTCCGGCGACATGCCGAGATCGGCGAGTTGATGCAGACCTCCGGCTCGGTGGAGCAGGCGCATGACGACCGTCTCGCCGTACTGCGTCGGCATGGAGGAAATGCGCACGTCGATCGCATGATCCCTGACCTTGACGTTGAACCGGCCGTCCTGCGGCAGGCGCCGCTCGGAGATATCGAGCCCCGACATGAGCTTCAAACGCTGCGCCACCGCCGAGGATATCTTGGCGTCGGTCTCGGTCTGCGGCTGCAACAGGCCGTCGATCCGGAAGCGGATGTGCAGTCCCTTTTCATGCGGTTCGATGTGGATATCGGATGCCCGTGCCTGGACCGCGTCCTCGAACATCGTCTGAAGCAGCTTGACGACCGGGGCATCCTCGGCTCCGAGGGTCAGGGTTCCGAAGTCCACGACATCGCCCAGATCCTCGCCCAGCTCCTTGGCAAGCGAACTGATCTGGTCGGTACGCCGGTAGATCCGATCGATGGTCTGCAGCAGCATCGTTTCGGACACCACCGCGATGTTGACTTCCTTGCGGGTGATCCGCGAGATCTCATCGAAGGCGAACAAGTCGGTGGGATCGACCATCGCGACCAGCACCAAGTCGTCCTGCTCTTCGAGCAAAAGCGCGCGGAAGCGCCGTGCCTGCGCTTCCGGCAGCTTGCGGGTCACCGCGGAATTGAAGTTGTAGTATTTCAGGTTGATGAACGGGACACCGAGCTGGCGGGCGAGTGCCTCGCCGATCTGGTCTTCCGAAAGGTACCCGCTTTCGATCAGCACCTTGCCCAGCTTTCGACCGGAGCGGCCCTGGTCCTCGAGGGCCGCCTTCAGCTGTTCCTGCGAGATGAGCTTCTGCTGCAGGAGCAGATCGCCGAGCCGTACTCGCTCGGGACGCTTGTGTCTGATTGCCTCGGCCACGATCCTTCGCTCCCGTCACCGCTGGAGGGCGACTTCAGGTTGCTGTCGCGGGCAACGTTACCGCGTTCCCGGCGACTGCGCAAACGCTTCTCAGCGGCTGCCGTCGCCGAGCTGCACGCGCGCCAGCTCCAGCAATCCGGAAAATCGGGCGGGCCGGTCGCGCGCCAGCTTCTCCAGCGTGGGCAGCCATTTCAGGGTCCACTGAGGGTACACCCTTATCGCGGCGCGCAGCGTGCGCACGGCGTCGGCGTCGCGCCCGGAAAGCGCGAGCAGCGCGACTTGGCGCAGAACCACCGAGGGCATCGGATAGGCGCGCATCACCTGGGTATTGAGCGCGAGCTTGTCGCCCAGGTCCTCCTCTTCGAGCGCGATCGCCTCGCTCGCGATCCGCTCGAAATACGGGCCGAAGAGCGAGCCCTCGCGCAACTTCATGAGACCGTCCAGGTCGCTGCTGCCGGGACTCTCGCCGCGGGCGCCCTTCGCCTCGACGGCCCGATACCAACGCTCGAACGACTGGTAGTCGGACCATACCCCGCCCGCGGTCAAACCCCCGGCCAGAACGACAACGAGAAGCAGCCCTCGGCGCAGGCGGGTCGGTGCGAAGCTTGCGCCGCCGGAGGACGCCGCGCCGAAGAGCAACGCGAACATCCCCAGAAAATTGGCATGCCAAAGTGGAAATTCGACCATGCTGTGCAATCCGACGACTGCGAGGACGCCGATCATCCAGCATCGCTCCGGGGTCAGACCGCGCCATGAAATCCGCCAAAACCAGGAGACCAGGGGAATTGCAACGCACAACAGGCCCGCGATGCCGGTCTCGGCGAGCAACTGCAGGAACAGGTTATGGCTGTGGCGGTCCAGACCCGCAGGCCCGCCGCCCGGCAACCCAGCCGACAATTCAAGTGCGCGCCAGGCATACTCGCCGAACCCGACGCCGAGAAGAGGGTTCGAGAGGAACACCAGCCACGCATAGAGGAAAAGCTGGAGCCGTATCGGTCGTTCTCCCGTGCCGCCGATTTCCAGGTAGCGGATCAGACGGTCTCCGGAGGAATTCGGTCTGCCTTCGGGCCCCACGAAGATCCCGGTGTACAGATTCAGAATCTGAACGAGCAGGAACACCGCCAGCGCAAAGGACGCCAATTGGAGGACTCTTTTTGCCTCTGTTGAATGACCGCCGAGGCGAAGGAGCGGAACGAGCGCAAAGGCGATGGCGACGTAACCCCACGAGCCGCGCGAGCCGGACAGCGCCAAGCCCGCAGCCAGCGGGAGCGCGATAGACAGCGCGGGAAGCAGACCCAGGGCATTCCGCGCATGGAGAAAAGCGACGGAAATCAGCGCGCAACCGAGATAGTCCGCGAAATTGTTCGGTTGATTCACCGTGCCGAACATCGCGTTGACCGGTTGCGTGGCTATGTAAATACCTGCAGCCGAAAGAGGGACGTGGTAATACTGGACGAATCCGCTTGCAGCCGCGAGCAGGCCCGCCGCGGCGATCCACCACTGCAGCGCACGTGAAACAGCGGCTTCTCCGAGCTCGCTGCGCAGCCAGGCACCCAGCACTACGAGCAGTCCCGCCCACATCGTATAGAGCGCTCCGGTCGCGCTGCGCAACGGATACGCCACCTGTCCCAGCGCCGCCTGCAGGACGAGCAACGCCGTCAGGAGGAAAAGCCCGCTGCACATGCCCGGTATCGGCACCGCGGCACCCGAAGGAGCCATTGCAATCGCCGCGAGCGCGGCGAGCCCGATCGCGAAGGCCAGCCACTCCGTGTAGAAGGTGAGCAAGGGGTAGGAGTGGTAGGGGTTCAGGAAGGGAGCCGAAACGAGCAGCCCGCACAAGGCGAGACTGAAGCGGAGAAACAACGAAACGCGCATGCCGTTCGTCACGGCGGGCCTGCCGGTCCGTATCCGCGCTTGGCCTCGGCGGCAAACGCGGCGTACACGGCGGGATCGTCGCGCGCCATCTGTTCGAGGCGCCGCAGATGATCGCGCAGCGTATTCGGATACATCGTCGCAAGCCGGGAAAGCATCTTCTCCGCGCTTTCGTCCTCGCCCTTCAAGCTCAACAGAACAGCCTGCCGGAACACGGCATCGGGAATCGGGGCGAAGCGCAGCGCATAGGCGTTGAGCTCGAGCTTCGCGTCCAGATCCTCGCGATTCAAGACCAGCAGCTCGGAGGCGAGGAGATCGTAGTAGCCGGCGAACAGCGAGCTCGCGCGCAGGTCGGCAAGATCTTTCAGCTGCGCTTCGGAGAGCGGTTCATTTCTCCGCTGCGAGGCGTCCGCCTGCCGGGTCCAGCGCTCGAAGTTCCGGTAGTCGGAAAACACCATGACCAGCGCCGCTATGCCCGCCGCGAGCACCAGCCCGAGTGCGGCCTGCCGAAAGCGGCTGAAGCGCAAGGCGACGAGGGGCTGGGGAGCGGCCCCCAGCAGGACGGCCGTGAGCCCGAGAAAGTTGGCGTGCCAGAGCGGATACTCCACCAGGCTGTGCGCCGCCTGGATCGCGATGAGCGTCAACATCCAGCCGGTGTCCGGGTCCGGCCTGGACCAGGGAAACGCCCTCGACCACAGCGCGAGCGGCGCGATCACGCAGAGCGCGGCGGGCAGCCCGGTCTCTGCGAGCAGATCGAACAACGCATTGTGTGCGTGGCTCGTCATCGGCGAATTGCTTCCATCGAAGCCCGCGCCGTGCTCCAGCAGGTTCCATGCGAATTCACCGAAGCCGACTCCGAGAAGGGGGTGCCCCGCGAACATCGCCCACGCCTCCTTGAGCAGATAGCCCCGGATCTGCACGCCGAGCTCGGTTGAGTCGGATGCGACAGTCTGCATCCAGCGCCCGCCGAGGGTCGGCGTGTGCGCGCCCGCTCCGGCCAGCCACGGGGAGTGGACCAGGACGACGTTCAGGCCGGCGAACAGGATCAGCACGCCCAGCGAGAACACCGCGAGGGACTTGAGCCGTCCGCGGTCGCCGAGCCAGAACGTCCAGCAGGCGGAGATCGATACGAGCAACACGTAGATCCAGGCGCTGCGCGAAATCGAAAGCACCAGGCCCAGCACGAGCGGAGCGGCCAGCAGCGTCGCTAGCGGCAGACTCAGCCAGCGGCGACCGAAAAGGAAAACCACCGACGCAAGCGCGCAGCCCAGATAGTTGGCGAAGTGGTTGCGTTGCGCGAGGGATCCGATCATCCCGTCCGACCCGTCTCCGGAAACCAGCCGGACGCCGAGCCAGTCGATCTGGTAGTGCAGGAGGAAGCCGGTGATCGCCACCAGGAATCCGCCTAAGGCGACGAATACCTGCAGGACGAGTCCGACGCGCTCGAGCCCGCAGTGTTCGCGCAGATGCGCTCCAAGCCAGACGAGCAATGCCGCCCACAGCACGTACAGCGCGCCGAGCAGGCTGCGCTCGGCGTAGGCGACCGTGCCGAGCGCAACTTGCACCAGCAGGACGAGCGCCAGCCCGATCAATCCGAGCGAAAGTGGCGGGAGCCCGGTGCCCCGAGCGACTGCGAGCGGTAGCAGCGCCGCGGTCCCGAGGGCAAAAGCCGTCCACTCGGTGTAGAACGTTGGAAGCGGAAGGCTGTGGTGGAAATTCAGGAACGGAAGCGAAACCATGAGCCCCAACAGTCCCAGGCTGATTCGCGAGACAAGCGTGATCTCCGAGGGAGGGAGGCCCGCTGTCAGCGTGACGGCGTGGGGCGGTTGCACGGGCGCGAGTATACTCGGTCGTCTCCCCGGCTCCCTGGAGGAATGCTTGCCGCCGCTGCGCGCGATCGTGTTCGACGCCTACGGCACCCTCTTCGATGTGCATTCGGTGATCGCGCTGTGCGAGCAACTGTGGCCAGGCAAAGGCGCGGCATTGAGCCAGATTTGGCGCGCCAAGCAACTCGAATACACCTGGCAGCGCAGTCTGATGCGGCGCTACGAGGATTTTGCGCGGATCACTGAAGCAAGCCTCAGCTACGCCTGCCTGGCGCTCGGACTCCCGGTCGACGAAGAGCGTCGCCGCAGCCTCATGGGCGCTTATCTGAAGCTCTCGCTTTTCCCCGAGGTCCGTGACGCCCTCGCCACGCTCAAGGTTTCAAAACTCAAACTTGCGATTCTCTCGAACGGCTCGCCGGCGATGTTGCGCCCGCTGGTGGCGGCCGCC
>DASPWT010000076.1:0-13016 GCA_035637655.1 Burkholderiales bacterium
CGCCGACTATCCCGATTCCGACATGGGCGCCTTTCCCATGCACCACGTCGTGCCGCGCCTCTCTGGCACGCCCGGCGCGATCCGCGCGCCGGCACCGAAGCTGGGCGAGCACAACCGCGCGCTGCTCGCCGAAGTCGGCGTGGACGAAGCCGCGTATGCAAAGCTCGCCGCGGCGGGCATCGTGTGCGAGGGCGGTGCCGCGCCGGAAGGAGGTCCGGAATGAAGCCCGGGCTCCCGGTGTGGCGCTCGCTCTTGTATGTGCCGGTGAACGTCGGGAAATACGTGGAAAAGGCGCATACGCGCGGCGCGGACTGCATCCTGCTCGACCTGGAAGACAGCGTCCCCGCCGCGGAAAAAGACAACGCCCGCAAGCTCGTCGCGCGGGCCGCGGCCCGGGTGCGGCGCGGGGGAGCTGACGTGGCGGTGCGCATCAACCGGCCGGATGCGATGGCGCCCCGCGATCTCGAGGCCGCGATCGGCCCCGACGTGAACGCCATCCAGGTCCCGAAAGTGGACGACGCGGCGCACCTGCGGCGGCTCGACGAAATCGTTGCGAAGCTCGAGGCGAAGCGCGGTCTCAAACCCGGCCACACGCGCTTCATCGCCATGGTCGAGACCCCGGCCGCGTTTTTCCGCATGCCGGAGATCGCGCTCGCGGTGGAGCGCACCGCGGCCATGGACATCGGCGGCGAGGACTTCGCGCTGGAAAACGGCATGGAACCCACCGAGGAGACGCTGCTCATGCCCAAGCAGCAGATGATCTTCGCGGCGCGCGCGGCGGGCATCATGCCTCTGGGCTACATCGCGAGCGTTGCGAGCTACGGCGACTGGGAGGCGTTTCGCCGCATGGTGCGAAGGTCGCGCCAGTTCGGCTTCCTGGGCGCAAGCTGCATCCACCCCGGACAGGTGACCATCGTGAACGAGGAGTACTCGCCCTCCCCCGAGGAAGTCGCCCACGCGAAGCGCGTGGTCGAGGAAAACGCGAAAGCCGCGGCCGAGGGGCGCGCCTCGTTCGCGATCGACGGCAAGATGATCGACGTGCCGGTGGTGAGGCGCGCCGAGCGCCTGCTCGCGCGCCACGAAGCGATCCGGGCGCGCGAGGCGGCGAAGCCCGCGCTCAGCTGATCGCCGCGCGCACGCGCTCGGGCAGGAAAGGCGTGTGGCGCACGCGCGCGCCGCTTGCCGCGAAGACGGCGCTCGCGATGGCGGGTGCGACCACGGGCGTCGCCATCTGCCCGGCGCCGGTCGGGCGGTTGGGCGTCGACATGAGCTTGATGTGCAGCTCGGGAATGTCGTGCATGCGCGGCACGCCGTAATCGAGGATGTTCGACTGCTGCACCGCGCCGTCCCTGATGGTGATGCGCTCAGTGAGCGCGAGCCCCAGGCCGTAGACGATCGAGCTCTCGGTCTGAGCGACGACGTTGTCCGGGTGCACCGCGATGCCCGGATCGAGCGCCAGCCAGAAGTCGTGCACGTTTATTTTGCCGCGCGTCTTGTCTATCGACACTTCGGCGACCGCCGCCACCATCGTCCCGGAATAATCGATGAACGAGAACCCCAGGCCCCGGCCGGGCCGCTTGCGGCGGTAGTCGGACATTTCCACTACGGCGCGGATCACCGCTTGTCCGCGCGGCGTGTTCTTTAGCAATTGCACCCGGAGTTCGACGGGGTCGAGGCCGTGCTTCGCTGCGACTTCGTCGAGGAACGCCTCGGTCGCGAACTTGTTGGGCCCGAAGCCGATGCCGCGCAGGGACGAAGTGCGGATGCCGGTTTCCTGCGGCAGCTGCTCCGCGAGCCGGTTCGGGATGTCGTAGGTGCGCAGCTCCGAGCCCGCCATCGCGAGGAAATCCTTCTCCCCACCGCCCTTGTAGCGCACCGGATCCTGGAACGCGGTGATCTCGTCGCAGGCGACGCGGTGCTGCCACGCCACGATGCGGTTCGACGCGTCCAGCCCCGCGCGCAGGAAATGCACCGAGAGTGGACGGAAGCGGCCGTTGTGCACGTCGTCCTCGCGCGTCCACAGGACTTTCACCGGGCGCTTCACTTCCTTCGAGAGCAGAACGGAATCGACGACGAACTCCTCGTCGCGGTGCCCGCGCCGGCCGAAGCCGCCGCCGAGCAAGGTCAGGTTCAATTTCACTTTCTCCACCGGGATGCCGAGCGCCTTGGCGACCGCCGCGACCGCCATGGTCTGCGACTGGGTGCCGCACCAGATTTCGCAGGCGTCGCCCGCGGGTGAGACCGATGCGACCGAATTGAGCGGCTCCATCTGCGCGTGGTAGCTGTAGTCGCAGACGTACTCGCTCTCGTAGATTTTCGCCGCCTTCTGCATCGCGCTGCGCGCGTCGCCCACCGTGTCCCAAGGCTTGCCCGCGCGGCCGAGGTCGCGCGCCGCCGCGGAATAGACCGGGATCGCGCGGTCGCTGTCGTGGCCGAAGGCGCGCGCGCGGCGGTCCCATGTCACTTTGAGCGCGTTCTTCGCTTCGAACGCCGCCCAGGGCGTCTCGGCGATCACGCCGACGCCGAAGGCCATGGGCACGATGCGCACCACGCCCGCGACCGCACGCGCCTGCGCGTCGTCGATAGCCGCGGGCGCGGCCCCCTCGACCGGGCCGCGCAGCACCGCGCCGTAGAGCATGCCCGGAAGCTGCACGTCGATGCTGTACTGCGCCGTGCCGTTCACCTTGCTCGGCAATTCGACGCGCATCACGTCTTTTCCGATCAGGCGGTACTGCTCCGGTTTTTTCAGTTCCTCCGGCTTGATCACCGGCGCGGTCGCCGGGATCCGGGCAAAGGCCGCGATCTCGCCGTAACCCAGCCTGCGGCCGGTTTTCGCGTGCACCACCGTGCTCGGCTCGGTGCTCAACTCCGCGAGCGGTACCTCCCATTTGCGCGCGGCGTTTTCCATCATCACGCGGCGCACCTGCGCGCCGAAGGTGCGCGCCACGTCCCAGTATCCGGTCACGGTCGCCGAGCCCGCTGTATACATGAGGCCGCGGAATCCCGGGTTGCCGTAGACCTTGTCGTCCGGCGCGGCCGGCACGATGCGCACGCGCGACCAGTCGGCGTCCATCTCCTCGGCGATGATGAGCGGGATCGCGGTCTGCGAGCCCTGGCCCATTTCCACCGCGGGATTGGCGATGTAGATCGTGCCGTCGGTGGCGATGCTCGCCCACGCGTTCACGTTCAGCGAACCGTCCGCGGGCATGGTAGCGAGTCCCGCACCGCCGCGCTCCTCGGTGCGCATGACGGCGCAGCCGTCGATCAACACGGTGAAAGTGAGGCCGGCCGCGCCGATCATGAACTGGCGCCGGGTGACACCGCTCTGGAGAGTGTTCGTCGTCATGGCTCAGCCCTCCTTCACGGCACGCTCGATCGCGCGCACGATGCGCGGATAGGTGCCGCAGCGGCACACGTTCGCGCTCATGTGGTCCTTGATTTCCCCGTGCGTCGGGCGCGGGTTCGCCGCGAGCAGCGCCGCGGCGCTCATCAGCTGGCCCGACTGGCAGTAGCCGCATTGCGGCACGCTCTCGGCGAGCCAGGCGCGCTGCAGCGCGTTCATGCGATCGGGCGAGAGGCCTTCGATGGTGGTGACCGCCTTGCCCTGCACCGCCGACACGGGCATGAGGCAGGCGAACATGCGGCCGCCGTCGATGTGCACCATGCACGCGCCGCACTGGCCGGCGCCGCAGCCGAATTTGGTGCCGGTGAGCTTCAGCTCCTCGCGCAGCACCCACAGAAGGCGGGTGCTCTCCGGCGCGTTGACGCTGACCGGCTTGCCGTTGACGCTGAAATTGATCGCCATATCGACTCCTTGTGCTGGGGCGAGCGTGGTCCGAGGGGGCGGTTTCCGATGCGATTCTGCGACGCAGCCATGCTACTCCTCGCGCAAAATCGCGGTCAATGCTGCGCTGCGCCGGGCCTTGCTTGTCACGACCCTTCCTTTGGGTTAGCGTTGCCCTCGCGGCCTCGCCGGTCCTCGACGGCCGCGAATCACAATCCTTTTTTGCCTTGGGGGAAACATGAACCACATGTTTACGAAGGGTTTGCTTGCCGCCGCCGTGTCACTGCCGATCGCCGCCACCGCTGCCGAATACATGGAGAAGACCCCGTTCCAGCTGTCACGGGCGTTCTCGCCCGGCGTCGTCACCGACGGCGGGAAAATCGTCTGGGTCGCGGGACAGACCGCGACGCGCGACAACGAGGGCCGCGATATCTCGAACAATTTCGAGGCGCAGGTGAAGCAGGTGTTCTCGCAAATGGATCAGATCATGAAGCGCGCCGGCGGCAGCCTCGCCAACATCGTGCAGGTGACGGTTTTCATCAAGGAGTCGCGCTACGGCGACCGCTTCGTCGAGATGCGCAAGGACTACTTCCAGAACGGGAACTACCCGGGGAGCGCGCTCATCACGGTGACCAACTTCGCGCGCCCTGGCATCGAGATCGAGATCCAATCGGTCGGCGTGATCGGCGACCGCTGCTCGAACGACCATCCCTGCTCGGCCGAAGGCCAGGCGAAGAAGAGATAGTCAGGACGTGCGTTCGCCGGCCGCGGGCTTGATCGCGCCGAGCAGGAGCCGCCCAACCCGCCACAGCGTGAGCAGACGCGCGCTCCATTCGAGCGCGAGTCTCGGGCGCAGCGCCGCGATTGCGGCAGCGGCGGCGACGACGAGATAGGGCCTCGCGCGCAACCAGCCGGCCCAGGCGATGCCGCGGTCGGCGACGACGAGCACGCTGCGGCAGACGGCGATCCCTTCGGCGAGCGCGTGCCGCTGTGCTTCCGCCTCGGCGAGGAGCCGCGCGCGCCGCTCGAGAATCTCCGCAAGCGCGCTCATGACCCCTCGAGCTTCGTCCGGTCCTTGCGCAGCTCGGCGAGCGTCGCCGACAGGAACTTCGGCCGCTGCGACATCGCCGCGCGCAAGCCGAGGCAGGCGGCGATTCCGCCGATGGCAAAGCCCCCGGCCAGGACGCCGATCGCAAGGAGACGATCGGTGTCCCAGAACAGCACCACGAGGAAGAACACCGAGAGGATGACGGCAAGCGCGATGCACAGCGCCGCGAGGGCGGCGAGCACCGCGATTCGCGCGAGCCGGTTCCTTTCCTCGTCGATCTCGCTCGCGAAGATCTCGATGCGCGTCTGCACGATCGCGACGAAGGTCCTCGCGAGATTTCGCAGCGATTCGAGCAGGCCCTCGGCGCGGCCGGTTTCTTCGGTCATGGCAAGGCGTCAGCGCCGGCTGATGAGGAGCCCCAGCGCGATTCCGGCCAGCGCGGCGATTCCGACGGCCTGCCAGGGATTCGCGCGGACGTAGCCGTCGGCGGCGCGCGCCGCGGCGCGCGCCTGCTCCGCCGCCTCTTCGCCGAGCGGCCCGAGCTTGAGCTTCGCCGATTCGAGGCTCTCCTGCATCTTCGCGCGCGCTGCGGCGGCTGTTTCCCCCGCCTGGCCGACCGTCGCGCGCAACAGCGCTTCGGCGTCGGAGATGACGAGCCTGAGATCGGCCGCGAGTTTTTCAGCGCTGACGTCGTCTTCGTGCATAAGTGGCCCCTTTGCCGGGGATTTTACCGGATACGATAGCGGCTGCCCCATGGCACGTTCGCGCCCCTTCAAAGCCCCCTCGCCGAGGATGCGCCTGCGAGCGCTCGGCAGGACCGTCGCGCAGTTCTCAGGCTCGGTCCGGCGCGCGTTTCGCCTCCTGTGGGCCGCGCCGCCCGCGATCCGGATTCTCGCGCTTGCGATCGCCATCCTGGCGCTCTGGGGCGCGGCAAACTGGATAGTCCAGACGGTCCGCAAGCCGGCCGAGCTATTTTTCCCGGTGGGTGGGACCCTCGCGAAGACGCCGCTGGAGACCTGGCGTCAATACGGATCGCTCTTTCGCGAGCATTCCACCGCCGTGATCGCACCCGAGCTCCTCGCCGCGCTCGCCCAGATCGAAGGCGCGGGCAACCCGGTGGCGCGGCCGCGCTGGAGCTGGCGCCTGAGCTGGAATCCCTTCGAGCTGTACCGGCCCTCGTCGAGCGCGGTGGGCATGTTCCAGATCACCGACGCCGCGTTCCGGGATGCGAAGCGCTATTGCATCCACGACCACGCCGTGGTCAAAGACGGTCCATGGTACGACCCGACCGCGTGCTGGTTCAACGGCCTCTACACCCGCGTCGTGCCGAGCCACGCGATCGAGATGACGTCCGCGCTGCTCGACCGCAGCGTCGCGAACATGCTCGCGCGCAGCGCGGCGACGCTCGAGCAGAAGCAGGATCTCGCCGCCGTCATCCACCTCTGCGGCCCCGCGCGGGGCGAGGCCTACGCGCGCCGCGGCTTCCAGTCCTCGGGGCAGCGCTGCGGCGCCCACGACCTCGCCGGCTATCTCGCGCAGGTCAACACACTGAAGCGGCTGTTCGTGCGTCTGGCTGCCGCCGATTGAGCGTCCGCGCCTCGAGCAGCCGCTACTCGATATCGATTTCGAAGCTGCGCGGCCACTCGGGGCGGGTCTCCACGTGGAGGTACACGCGGCCGATCTCACGTCCGTCGGTGGTTTCGACCTGCACTTTCCAGTCGCCGGGCTGGTAATTCGACTTGAAGCCGTAGCCGCGGAAGCCTTCCGCGCGCCCGCCGAGGATCTTGATGGGAATCGTATCCTGCAGCGTCCAGCCGCGGGCCTCCTCCTTCCAGTACCAGCGCAGCTGCACCTGGTCGGAGAAACGAGTGGGCGAGAAAATGCGGAAAAACACGTATACCTTGTCCCCGGGCTGGGCGAGGAACTCCTGGTCGCCGTGGTGCCAGATGCGCCACGCCGGACGCTCGTGGCTCAAGCGGTAGGTATCCTGCGTCTTCTCGACCGCGTGATAGACCCCGATGAACGGGATCGAGAGCGGCACCGGCGGAATCAGCCTGAAGAAATAAAAAACGAGAAAGCCGACCAGCACCCCGCCCAGCGGCACGAGCATCTGTCTCCTCGCCCGCGGAAAGAGCTCGGGCGAGCGCCGCCGGATCCACCGGACGACGCCGAGCAGCGGCAGGCAGCCCGCGAACATCGACACCAGAAAGACCGCGAGTCCGATCGAACCGACGAAAATCGGAACCACATTGGCGGAGAAGCAAAGCATGCAAAGGGCGAGCAGGGTGAACTTGAAAGACAGCCCCAGCGACTTGAAGCGCGCCGACTCGTTGGCCCACAACAGGAACACGAGGAACACGAGAAAAGCGAACGAGACGAGCAGCGAGGAGCTCTTGAAGAAAAAGATGGTGTAGACGTTGAGCAGGGTTCCCAGGAAGAAGTGAACGACCGCCGTTCGATACCGGTAATACCAGCGCTTGACGAAGAACACGGTCGCGGTTTCGAGCGGCGGCTTGCCTTCCTCGAGGAACATCTGCGTCAGCGCCGCGAGGATCACGGCGAGATAGAGGACCTGCTGGCCGATCGCCTCCCAGGAATCGGCGCGGTCGACCATGAGGATGTCGAAGAAGAACCCGCAGACGAAGGAAAGGATCGCGACCTTCTGCTCGTTCCTTTCGTAGTAGAGCTTGAGGCGGCCGATCGCACCGGCCGCGGGTGCCGCTTCGGTCATTTTGGGTTCCGCTGTTTCCACAGTTCCATCAGCTTGCGGGCGAACACCGCGCCCAGCGCGTCGTCTTCGTGCATGAAGTAGACGTAGACGCGGGCGAAGGCCTGCGCCGCGATGCGCTCGACCCAGTCGCCCAGATCCGCATCTTCGTAATGGGTGCGCCGCAGGCGCAGGTAGCCGCTGTCGGCGGTCGCGACCAGGGGCGGCGAGTCGCCTTCCTCGGCGTCGGTATAGCAGAGCATCGCGCCCTTGGCGCGCAGCGCCTCGTAGACCTCCGCGTCCTGCCAGGACTCGTTGCGGAACTCGAAGGCGGCAGGCCGGCCCGCGGGCAGCAGCGCGAGGAAATCGCGCAGCCGGGGCAGGTCCTTCTTCAGGTAAGGCGGCAGCTGGAACAGCATGGGCCCGAGCTTGCCGCCCAGCGCCTGGGCGCGCCTCAAGAACTCGGTGACGTGGGTCTCGCACTCTTTCAAGCGCAGCTCGTGCGTGATGCGGCGCGGCGCCTTAAGTGCGAAGGAGAAACTTTCCGGCACCTCTTCGGCCCAGCGCGCGAGCATCGTCTCGGCGGGCATGCGGTAGAAAGTGTTGTTGATCTCGACCGTCGCGAAATGCCCGGCATAGTAGCGCAGCATCGCGTCCGCGGGATGCTTTTCAGGATAGAACTTGCCGAGCCACTCCTTGTAGGAGAAGCCGCTCGTTCCGGCGAGGAGTTGCGTCATGGGTGGATTGTCCAGCACCGGCGTGCGATCCGGCAAGCTAGAATCTCTCGCATGCCCAAAGCCAAGCGCGTCGTGCTGGCCGACCCGTCGGCGGCGGCAGCGCTGCTGGACGAATATTCCAAGAAGCGCGCCTTCGACGCGACGCCCGAGCCCGCGCCCGCACCCGCTCCGGGCGAGGGACTGCTCCTTTTCGTGGTCCAGAAGCACTCGGCGCGCCAGCTGCACTACGACTTCAGGCTGGAGTGCGAAGGGGTGCTCAAGTCCTGGGCTGTCCCCAGGGGCCCGTCGCTCAACCCCGCGGACAAGCGCCTCGCGGTCATGACCGAGGACCACCCTTACGACTACGCCTCGTTCGAGGGCGTGATTCCCCCCAAGCAGTACGGCGCGGGGGAAGTGATCGTGTGGGACTGCGGCCCGTATACACCCGACGAGGATCGGAAGGGACATTGGTACCACGACCGCGCGCACGCCGAGCTCCTCGTCAGGGAGGGCATCGCCGCGGGCAAGCTGAGCGTCACGCTTCGCGGCGCCAAATTGAAAGGCTCCTTCGCGCTGGTCCGCACAGCCAGGAACCCGAAGGATTGGCTCCTCATCAAACACAAGGACCGCTTCGTCGCCGAAACCGGCGTCACCGAGAAAGATCACTCGGTCCTCTCCGGCCTTATGGTCGAGAACCTCAAGTCCCTGCCGGTGCGCCGCATCCCCGCCGCGCAGCTCATCCCTTCAGGAAAGAAGGAAGCGCTGCCGGTGAAGCTCCTCCCCATGCTCGCCGAATTGCGCGACGCGCCGTTCGCGGGCGCAGGCTGGATGTGGGAGCCCAAGCTCGACGGCTACCGCGTGCTCGCCTTCATCGACGACAAGGAGGTGAAGCTGCGCTCGCGGCGGGGCCTGGACCTCACTGCCTCGTTCCCCAAGCTCGCCGCGGAGCTGGCGCAGCAGGCGGTCAAGGGCATGGTGCTCGACGGCGAGATCGCCGCCTTCGGCGCCGACGGGCGCCCGTCCTTCGCCGCGCTCCAGGAGCGCGTGCAGCTGAAAACGGAGCGCGAGATCGCGGCCGCCGATCGAGCGATGCCCACCGTCTTCTACTGCTTCGACCTGCTGCATTTCGCCGGCGTCGATCTGCGCGCCGCGCCCTACGCGGACCGCAGGCGCTGGCTCGAGCAGTGCGTCCTGCCCTCGCCCCGCATTCAGCTGGTGCATGCGGAGGAAGACGGGGAAGAACTCTACAAGGCGGCGCTCGCGAGCGGCTTCGAAGGCGTCATCGCCAAGCGCAAGGACAGCAGGTACGAGGCCGGCAAGCGCTCGCCGGCCTGGCTCAAGATCAAGCCGACGAAGAGCGCCGAGTTCGTGGTCGGCGGGATCACGAAGGGAAAGGGTTCGCGCGCGCAGCTCGGCGCCCTGCTCCTCGGCTACTGGGACGAGGACAAGCTGCGCTACTGCGGACACGTCGGCTCGGGGTTCGACGATCGCACGCTCGCCCAGGTGAAGGCGCGCTGCGAGAAACTGCGAACCGACGTCTGCCCGTTTACGGAGAAACCTGAGCTCCACAGCCCGACGACCTGGGTGAGGCCCGAGCTCGTCGCGGAGGTGGAGTTCCAGCAATGGACCCCCGACGGGATGCTTCGCGCCCCGGTGTTCCTGCGGCTGCGCGACGACGTCGATCCGAAATCGGTGCGCCGGACCGAGCCCCGCGCGGCGCCCGGTCCGGTCGCGGGGGCGTCCACCCGCTCTCCCGACAGCGAGATCGACGCCGTGCTGCGCCAGCTCGAGAACAAAAAGCCCGCCCTCACGATCGCGGTCGGACGACATACGCTGAAGCTCACGCATCTCGACCGCGTCTACTGGCCCGCCGACGCGGCGCTCAAGCAGCCAGCCATCACCAAGCGCGACCTGCTGCGCTACTTCGCGCAGGTCTCCCCCTACATGCTCACGCACCTCGCCGACCGGCCGCTCACCATGATCCGCATGCCCGAGGGCATCGCCGGGGAGCGCTTCTACCAGAAGCACTGGGACCCGGAGCTGCCTCCTTTCGCCAGGAAGATCACGATCTTCTCCGAGCACAAGGACGAGCGGCACGACTACCTGCTGTGCGACAACCTGGCGACGCTCCTGTGGCTCGCGCAGTCGGGCACGCTCGAGTTCCACGTGTGGCACTCGCGCGCGAAGCCCGGGCCCGACGCCGCAACGCAGAGCACCGACTATTCCTCCTCGCTCGCCGCGCTCGAGGGCTCGATCCTCAACTATCCCGACTACGTCGTCTTCGACATCGATCCCTACATCTACTCTGGCAAGGAGGCGCCGGGCGACGAACCCGAGCTGAACACCGTCGCTTTCGAGAAGGGCAAGGAGGTCGCGTTCGCCTTGCGCGAGCTGCTCGCGAGCATGAGCCTGGAAGCGGTCGTGAAGACCTCGGGGAAGACCGGCCTGCACGTGTTCGTGCCGATCGAGCGCACGCTCGATTTCGACGCGGCGCGCAAGGTGAGCGAGATGGTCGGACGTCACCTCGTCCGCCTCCATCCCAAGGACGTCACGGTGGAGTGGAGCATCCCCAAGCGGACCGGCAAGATTTTCATGGACTACAACATGAACGTGCGCGGCAAGACGCTGAACGTCGCCTATTCGCCGAGGGGCGCGGCCGGCGCACCGGTGTCGATGCCGCTCACCTGGGACGAGCTCGCCGGCGCGCACCCGCTCGACTTCAGGATCACGAACGCAGTCGAGCGGCTCGCGCAGACCGGGGACCGCTGGCGCGAGGCCTTGACCCGCAAGCAGAGCCTGGAGCGTGCGCTCGAGGGCGCGAAGGCGTAGAGGTGCAAAAAAATCGTCTACGAACCGCGACTTGCGCAGCGAAGCTGACTATTCACTATAATGTGTTCCCCTTCCGGGAGAATAAGCCATGGCTGCACGATCGATCGCTACGCTGACGGTTTCGTTCGGAATGGTCTCGATTCCGGTGAAGCTTTTCTCCGCCACCGAGGCGAGCCGCGCCATTTCGTTCAACCTGCTGCACAAGACCTGCGGATCGCGGCTCAAGCAACAGTACATCTGCGTGAAGGAAGAGGTCGCGGTCGCCCGCGAGGACATGGCCAAGGGCTATGAATTCGCCAAGGACCAGTACGTGATGTTCTCGCCGGAGGAGCTGAAGGCTCTCGAGGAAGCGGGGACGCACACGGCGGACATCGCGGAATTCGTGCCGGTCGAATCGATCGATCCGGTGTACTTCGACAAGGCCTACTACCTCGCCCCGGACAAGGGCGGCGCGAAACCCTACGCGCTCCTCGCGAGGGCGCTGCGCGACTCCGGCCGCTGCGCGCTCGGGCGCTGGGCGGCTCGCGGCAAGCAGTACATCGTGATGATCCGGCCGGTCGAGGACGGCCTCGTCATGCAGCAACTGCTTTACGCAGGCGAGGTGCGCTCGATCAAGGAAATCGAGATCCCCAAGACGGAAGTGAAGGAGGCGGAGCTCAAGCTCGCGCAGCAATTGATCGAGCAGCAGGCCTCCGACAAGTTCGATCCCGCCGCTTACACCGATGAAGTGCGCGCGCGGATCGAGACCGCGGTGCAGAAGAAGGTGGAAGGCCAGGAGATCACGATGGCCGAGGAGCCCCAAGGCGGCGCGGAGGTCATCGACCTCATGGAAGCGCTGCGTGCGAGTCTCGACAAGAAAAAGACCCCGGCGCCCGCAAAGGCGCCCGACGCGGAGGCGCGCAAGGCGCCCAAGCGCGCCCAGCAGCCGGAGCCCGCCGCCCGGAAGGCCGCGAAGAAATAATACTCGCCGCCGGTCCATGCACCAGTACGGCGTGCACGACGTCGAGCGGCTGCTCCACCTGCCCCGCAGCACGATCCGGAGCCTGGTCAACGCAGGTTTCGTTTCGCCCGCGCGTGGCCCGCGCAAGTCGTACCTGTTCTCGTTCCAGGACCTGATCGTGCTGAGGACCGCGCAGGCGCTCGCCGCGGCCAAGGTGCCGCCCCGGCGAATCACGAAATCCCTGAAAGAGCTTCGCCGCCACCTCCCCGACGCGATGCCGCTCTCGGGCCTCTCTATCGGCGCGGTCGGCGACCGCGTGGTCGTCTCCGAAGGCGCGAGCCGCTGGCAGGCGGAATCCGGGCAGTATCTGCTCGCCTTCGACGGCGATCCGGCCGACGGCTCCCTGAGCGTGGTCGAGCGGAACGACGCCGGCGCCGCCGCGGGCGCGGAAGACTGGTTCGAGCGCGGATGCGGGCTCGAGGGCCGCGATCCGGGGGCCGCGCGGGAAGCCTACGGGCGCGCACTCGAAGCGGATCCGACGCACCTGGGCGCCCGCATCAACCTGGGAAGGCTCCTGCACGAGGCCGGACGCCTCGCCGACGCAGAACGCGTCTATCGCGAGGCAATCTCGGCCTGCGGCAGCGATCCCTTGCTGCTCTACAACCTCGGCGTTCTGCTGGAAGACTTGCACCGCAGGAACGAGGCGATGGAAGCTTACGAAAGAGCGCTGCACCGTGATCCGCGCCTCGCGGACTGTCACTACAATCTCGCGCTCCTGTGCAAAGCACTCGGCAAGC
Organism: Burkholderiales bacterium; assembly: GCA_035637655.1. GTDB lineage: Bacteria > Pseudomonadota > Gammaproteobacteria > Burkholderiales > SG8-39 > VBDM01. The sequence goes on from DASPWT010000076.1 coordinate 12,822, forward strand.
CCCGGCACGCCATCCGGCACATGGCGCAGTATCGAAGGCTGGTCAAGCCGCGAAAATGAACATGAATCGGACGAGCTCCGCAAAAGAGTAGCTGCCTGAAAAAAATCCTCGCCGGCGCGGCTGTTCTCCTTGAGATTTCCTCCGCGGCGATCGCCCAGACGTCGCCGGAGCCCAATCCCCTCGCCACCCGGCCTG
>DASPWT010000077.1:0-5728 GCA_035637655.1 Burkholderiales bacterium
GCGCGGTCGAAACACCTTCCTGCTGCACGGACGGACTGCCGATCTCGTCAACATCGCGGGAAAGCGGACTTCGCTCGCGCATCTCAACTTTCATCTCAATTCCATCGAAGGCGTAAGGGACGGTGCTTTTGTCATGCCTGAAGAGGACGATGGGACGGTGACTCGCTTGACGGCTTTCGTCGTCGCCCCGGGGCTCGCGAGCGAGACCATCATGGCCGCCTTGCGCCAACGTATCGACGCGGCTTTCCTTCCCCGGCCGCTTTGTTTCGTCGAATCCCTGCCGCGCAACGAGACGGGCAAGCTGCCGCGAGTGGCGCTCGACGATCTCGTCGCCCGGCTCGCCAAAGCGGGGTAGCCTTGACGACGGTCGAGCGGCCCTTCGCTTCGGATCACGCCGCGGCCCAGGGGCATTTCCCTGGAAATCCGATCATCCCGGGGGCGCTCCTCCTGAGCGAGGCGCTGCGCGCGATCGAAACGAGTCTGGGGAAAAACCTCTGCCCGTATCAGATCCGATCGGCCAAGTTCATTCGTCCGGTGCGTCCGGGAGAGCGCGTAGCCATCGACTTTTCCCAGCGCGACGAAAAAAGAATAAGCTTCAGCTGCAAGGTAGGGGCAACCCTCGTGCTCGCGGGGGAGGTCGTTTGCGAGCCAAGCAGCGTGGAGAGATGATTCTGGATACCAGCACTGCAATCACCGGCCAGAGCGCCAAGCGCTGGCGTCTGTCTCCGGCACTTCGTGTCTCGCTGCTCCTGCACGCGGCGGTTGCCGTCTTGGTCGCGACACACCCCGACGCGTGGCTTTGGGGGCTGGCCGTGCTGGGGGCGAATCATCTCGGGCTCTTTGTCGCGGTGCTGTCGCCGCGTGGACAGCTGTTGGGGCCGAACCTAGTGCGCCTGCCCGCTCCCGCCGTGAGTCGGCGCGAAATCTCGCTCACGTTCGACGACGGTCCCGACCCGGAAGTGACGCCCCGGGTGCTGGAACTGCTCGACCGCTTCCAGGCCAAGGCGAGCTTTTTCTGCATCGGGGAAAAGGCCGCCGCCCACCCCGAGCTGGTGAAGGAGATCGCGCGTTGCGGCCACAGCGTCGAGAACCACAGCTACCGTCATCACCATGCGTTTGCGTTTTTCGGACTTTCCAGATTGAGGCGCGAAGTGGATACCGCGCAGACAACCGTTGCCTCGATCACCGGCCGCCCGCCGGTATTCTTTCGGGCACCGGCCGGGTTCCGCAGCCCCTTGCTCGATCCGTTGCTCGCTCCCCGCGGATTGCGTTACGTGTCCTGGACGCGACGCGGTTTCGACGCGGTGAGCGGTAGTCCAAAACGCATTTTGCGGCAGCTGACCCGGGGGCTTTCCGCCGGTGACATACTGCTGATGCACGACACTGCCCCCGTGGTGCTTGCCGTGTTACCCGAATTGCTGGAGCAAATATCGGCGCAAGGCCTCAAAGCGGTATCCCTCGCGTCAGCCTGCGCGGACGAGCCCGTCGAATAGACAAATCCTCCGGGGCGAGAAATGCTGCCTCTTGTCATCAGCCGATTCTCTGTCGTGAACAGCCTCGGCGCGGGATCGGAGTCGATGCTGCGTGCCCTGCGCGAGAAGCGCTCCGGACTTGCACCCTGCGGTTTCGAGACGGCCCGCATCGACACCTACGTCGGACTAGTTCCGGGGCTGGACGATTTTCGCGTGAGGTCCGATCTCCAGGACTATGACTGTCGCAACAACCGCCTTGCGCAGCTGTGCCTGGAGCAGAACGGATTCGCCCGGGAAATCGCCGCGGCGCGCGACCGGTATGGCGCCGGGCGAATCGGCCTGTACCTCGGTACGAGCACTTCAGGGCTGCACACGACCGAGCTCGCCTATCGCCGGCGGGACCCGAAGACGGGCGCCTTGCCCGCCGACTACCGCTACGCGGAAACGCAAAACGCCTACTCGCTCGGCGAGTTCGTGCGTCGCTATCTCGGACTGAGCGGACCAGGATTCGTGGTGTCCTCCGCGTGTTCTTCCTCGGCGAAAGTCCTCGGCAACGCCGCGCGCATGATCGCCGCCGGAATCTGCGACGCCGCGGTGGTTGGTGGGGTCGACAGCCTGTGCCTCATGACGCTCTACGGATTTCATTCGCTCGGATTGACCTCGCCCGGACCCTGCCGGCCTTATGACGTGGATCGGGACGGGATCTCGATCGGCGAAGGAGGAGGTTTCGCGCTTCTCGAGAAGGCGAACGGGGTCGAACCCGGTGCGGTCCTGCTTCTCGGAGTGGGCGAAACCTCGGACGCCTACCACATGTCCACGCCCCATCCCGAGGGACTGGGGGCGAGAATGGCCATGCAGCAGGCTCTGGACATGGCCGGCCTCGAGCCCTCCGATATCGACTACGTCAACCTGCACGGCACGGCCACCAAGAGCAACGACGCGAGCGAAGACAAGGCGGTGTTCGAGGTGTTCAGGGGGCAGACGCCTTGCAGCTCGACCAAGGGTGCGACCGGGCATTTGCTCGGGGCGGCAGGAATCACCGAGGCGATCATCTCGATTCTCGCGATCGAGCACGGCTTCGTGCCCGGCAGCGCGAATACGCGTAGCGTCGACCCGGCGCTGAAGTGCAACTACCTGCTCGAAAACAGGCAGGCGAAAGTCACCCGCGCTCTGAGCAACTCTTTCGGCTTCGGCGGGAGCAACTGCAGCCTGGTCCTGGGAGTCGCGCAGTGATCCGGGTGTTCGTCGAAGGCGTGGGCCTGCTCGGTCCCGGCCTGCAGGGCTGGGAGGCGGCTCGCCGCGTCCTCTCGGGCGAGGAGCCTTTCCGCCCCGCTTCCACGATCATAGCCGCGAGCGAGCTGCTGCCTCCCGCCGAGCGGCGCCGTACCCCCGTACCGGTCAAGCTTGCGCTAGCCGTGGGGCAGGAAGCGTTTCAGAATGCCGGCCGCGATGCTGCGTGCACTGCGACGGTGTTCACGTCCTCCTCCGGCGAAGGCGAAACGCTGCATCAGATGTGCGAAACGCTTGCCTCGGAGGAACGGGAAGTGTCGCCGACGCGGTTTCACAACTCCGTGCACAACGCCGCTGCGGGTTACTGGAGCATCGCGACGCGGTCGCGCGAGGCCTCGACCAGCCTGTGCGCCTATGACGCGAGCTTTGGCGCGGGCTTGATCGAGGCCGTGACGCAGGTCGTGTCGTGGCGCAAGGCGGTCGCCCTGATCGCCTACGATCAGCCTTATCCGGAACCGCTGCATTCGGCGCGCCCGCTCCTCGCGAGCCTCGGCGCGGCGCTTGTACTGACGCCCGAAGCCACAGGGCGAACCTCCGCAACGTTCGAATTGGAGCTCCTGCCGGGAGAGGAGAAACCGGCTCGCATGTCCGATTCCGCTCTGGAGGAATTGAGACTGGGCATACCAGCCGCGAGGGCGCTTCCTCTGCTCGAGGCACTCGCGCGAGAGACCCAGAGCGATGTCGTGCTCGATTTCCTGACCGAAACGCGCCTGCGCGTCAGCGTGAGCCCGTGTTGATATCCCGCGAGGCCATCGCCGGAATGATCCCGCATGCGGGAGCGATGCACCTGCTCGACGGCGTGCTCTCCTGGGATGCGGCCGGCATCCGGTGCTCGAGCCGCACCCACCGGGATCGGCACAATCCCCTGCGGGTGGATGAAAGACTTCCGGCCTTGTGCGGCATCGAATATGCCGCCCAGGCCATGGCGATACACGGGGTACTGGCCGGCAACGTCGGGAAGCGGCCGCGACTGGGATACCTGGCGAGCCTGAGGGAAGTACGTTGCAGCAGAGCCCGGCTCGATGATCTCGAGGGCGACCTCATCGTCGAAGCCGAGCGGCTGATGGGCGAGGAGGCTCACGTGATCTACAGCTTCGAAGTGCGGGTGGGCGATATCGAGGTCTTGCGCGGCAGGGCCGCGGTGGTCCTGGAAGCGGGCCGGGCGGGGTCGTGATACGGGCGCTCGTCACCGGCGGCAGCGGCGGCATCGGAGCCGCGGTATGCAGGCGCCTCGCGGCCGACGGCCGCCACGTTTACGTGCACGCGAGGAGCCGCTTTGCTCAGGCTGAAAAGCTCGCGGCTGAAATCGTCTCGAGCGGCGGGTCCGCCGTCGCGGTGGCATTCGATGTCGCCGACCGAGAGAAGGCCGAGGCCGCGCTGCAAAAAATGCTCGGCGACGGTCCCATCCAGATCGTGGTCAACAACGCGGGCATCCACGACGACGCGGTGATGCCGGCCATGCGGCCCGAGCAATGGTCGCGGGTGATCGACGTCTCCCTCAACGGGTTCTTCAACGTCACGCAGCCCTTGCTCATGCCCATGATCGGCACGCGCTGGGGACGCATCGTCAACGTTTCCTCCGTGGCTGCGCTTGCGGGCAACCGCGGCCAGACTAATTACGCCGCCGCCAAGGCGGGCCTGCACGGCGCGACCAAGGCGCTCGCCCTGGAACTGGCGAGTCGCGGCATTACGGTCAATGCCGTTGCACCCGGGATCATCGAATCCGCCATGACGCTGAGCGTTTTTTCCCGAGCCGCCATCGAGAAGTTCGTCCCGATGAAGCGCGCCGGGACACCCGAGGAGGTGGCCGACCTGATTGGATTTCTCGTTTCCGAACGGGCCGCCTATATTTCCGGTCAGATCATTTCGATCAACGGTGCGATGATCTGAAACCGCCTGCAGCTAGTTCCGCGCTTCGACCTTGGCGCGCGAGGCCCCCAGAATCCAAGCGATGCCCAGGCCTCCGCTGAAATTGTTTCTCGTCCTGACCAGCGGGCTGTCGGAAAATACGGCGCCGCCGACGCTGTCCCATTTCGCAAAGGCGCCGATCCAGAGATCCGAGAATCGCTTGCTGAGCGCTGCGAGGAACGTCGTTCCGGCGAAACCGCCGCCAGGATCAAAAGCGGGCCGCTCCGGCGTGGCGAAGACCGGATCGACCGCGTAAAAATACTGGTTGTAGCGCCGATCTGTGTAGATCAGGCTGCCCTGCACGCCGAGGTTCCATCCGCGGTTTCCCACGTTCTTGAAATCGAGGCTCAGATTCGGCTGAAAAATCCAGCCGATGTTCCGGAAATGGGAGAAGTCCGAGGCGATGACGGTGCGCACCGGCAGTCGCAATTGCAGTCTTTCCGACCCGTGCTCCGATCGAAACAGGGTGATGTTGAGCGCGGGCCCGATTTCCAGCGTGGCATCGAGATCAGGCATATCGTGCCTCGCGCTGTTGTTCTTGGCGGGCGGCGAGCCGTTCAGGCTGAACTCGAGCTCCAGGTTGTCGCCGAACAGGCCGCGGATCCTGCGGTCGTCGTCCACCTTGAGAGCCTCTCCCCGGTAGACCACATAAGGCACCGGGAGCACCCAGGTCTTGGATTGATCCGAGCCGCGATAGTGAGGGAGGGTCGTAACTCCGATTCCTGCGCCGGCCTCCCACAGAGGCAGATGCTCGGCGCGCCCGAGGCTTGCGCCCAAGCACAGCAGAAGAACGCAGGATCGGATGGGATTCCGCAGGTCGCTTCGCCGATTACGCGGATTCGGCTTGCACTTCAAAATCGAGGATTCACTGCCCGTGACCGGGCCAGCGTGCGGACAAGTTAGAATCCTGGTTTGCAGAACTTGGTGCCGAGGAAGGGACTCGAACCCCCACAGTGTTGCCACCGCTAGGACCTGAACCTAGTGCGTCTACCAATTCCGCCACCTCGGCGAAAGGGCCGCGCCAGTTCCGGTCTTCAGCCCGAGCGCGGATTCTATAG
>DASPWT010000078.1:0-5721 GCA_035637655.1 Burkholderiales bacterium
CTGGTGGGCCTCTTGCACGCCAACATGGCGATCTACTACGCCTATGTTGATCGCGCTCCGATCTTCATCATCGGCGCGACCGGGCCGATGGACGAGACCAAGCGCCGCCCGCGCATCGACTGGATCCATACCGCGCAGAACCAGGGCGAGGCGGTGCGCGCCTACACCAAGTGGGATTACCAGCCGCACGCGATCGACGGCGCCCCCGAAGCCTTCGCGCGCGCCTACGCGGTGATGATGACCGAGCCCAGGGGCCCGATCTACATGTGCTACGACGCGTGGCTGCAGGAGCAGAAGCTCGACCACGAGGTGCCGCTGCCGCCGCCGCCCGCGGCGAAGGTGCCGAGCAGGATCGCGCCGGAGCCGAAGGCGCTCGCCGCGGCCGCGGATCTCATCGCCGCAGCGAGGAAGCCGGTCATCATCGCCGAGTTCGTGGGGCGCGAGCCGGAGGGCTTTCATGCCCTGGTCGACCTCGCCGAAACGGGAGGCATCCCTGTATACGACGTAGACAGCCGGCTCAACTTCCCCACGCGCCATCCGCTCAACATGAGCATGGCGAAGGACGTGTTCCGCGACGCCGATCTCGTGCTGTGCCTCGACACGCGCGACTGGGAGCGGCCGACGACCGAGCTCGCGAGCGCGACGCGCAAGCGCACCTCGATCGTGCCGCCCGGGGCAAAGTGGATCGACATCGGCTTCGGCGACCTCGAGCTCTCCAGCTGGGCGCTCGACTACCAGCGCCTGCATCACGCGGATGTGCGCATCCTCGCCGATACTTCGCTCGCCATTCCGATGCTGACCGAGCTCCTGAAGGCCCGGCTGAAGAACGACGGCGTGTACGCGGGACGGGTCAAGACGCGCGCGGCCGAGATCGCGAAGCAAAGCGAAGCGAAGCGCGAGCGCTGGGCGAAAGAGGCCCGCGAGGACTGGGACGCGAGCCCGATCGCGCTGCCGCGACTCGCCTCCGAGGTGTGGGAAGCGATCAAGGGCGAAGACTGGGTGCTCACCGCCAACACGCTCGAGGAATGGACGCGCAAGCTCTGGGATTTCGATCGGCCTTACCGGCACCCCGGACGGTCGCTCGGCACGGCGACGCAATTCGGGATTTCACTCGGCGTGGCGCTCGCGCACCGGGACAAGAAGCGCCTCGTCGTCGACATTCAGCCCGACGGCGACCTCATGTTCGACGCGGGCGCGATGTGGGTCGCGGCGAAGCACCGCATTCCGCTGCTGGTCGTCATGTACAACAACCGCGCCTACTACAACGACTGGGAGCACCAGATCAGGATGGCGGAGCTGCGCGGCACGCCGGTCGAGCGCGCGCACATCGGCATGGACATGAGCGACCCCGATCCGGACTTCGCGTCGATGGCGAAATCCATGGGCTGGTACGCGGAGGGCCCGATCGACAAGCCGAAGGACGTCGCCGCTGCGCTCAAGCGCGCCATCGCGAAAGTGAAAGCCGGCACGCCGGCTCTTCTCGATACGATCACCCAGAAGCGCTAGGAGCGGAGAATGACGAAGACCGCTGTCAAGACCGTCGGCGTCGTCGGCGCAGGACGCATGGGCACGCCGATCATCGGGCACCTCGCTCGCAAGGGATTTGCGACCCGGGCCTGCGATCTCGACGCGGCCAGGGCGGGCGCGGTGAAGAAGCTCGGCGCCCAATGGGCCGCGAGCCCGGAATCCCTCGCCGCCGAGAGCGACGCGATTCTCGTCTGCGTCGGCTTCGATCGCGAAGTGCAGGAGCTTCTCGCGAAAGGCGGACCCCTTCGCAAGGCGAAGCCGGGCACGATCGTCGCGATCTTGAGCACGATTCATCCCAGGACCGTGCAGAAGCTTGCGAAGGAGTGTGAAGGCACGGGTCTGCAGGTCGTCGATTCCACGGTGTGCCGCGGCGGCGAAGCTGCGGACAGCGGCACGCTGCTTTCCTTCGTGGGCGGCAGCGTGGAAGTCGTCGAGCGCCTGACCCCGGTGCTGCGCGCCTATTCGTCAGACGTCGTGCACACCGGCGGCGTCGGCGCCGCACAGGTCGCCAAGGCCGTCAACAACCTGATCCTGTGGGCGTGCCTGGTCGCCGATCACGAAGGGCTCGCGCTCGCGCAGCACTACGGCGCCGACGTCGAAGCCTTGCGCCGCGCGCTCCTCATGTCGAGCTGTGCCAACGGACCGCTCGAGAAGTGGGGCAGCCAGACGATGGCCTGGGCCGAAGACGACATGGCGATCGTCGCCGAGATGGCGGCGGAGGTGGGCATTGCGTTGCCGCAGGCCGGTGTCAACCGCGAGATCTGCCGCGCGCTGAAGCCGCGGCGCTATAAGTTGGACGTGTACGGGCGCTGATCAATCGAGTCGATCTTCGGTTCGTTTGCGCCGCCAACCTTACGTTCCGTTGACAGCGCAGCGGTCGGAGGGTAACTTGCAACGCAGGTGTTCCGTGGCAACGATTATCGTTCTGCATGAAGGAACATCGGGGGCCGGGGCGGGTCGACACCCGGGGGAAAAGGTTTCGGTGCAGCCCTGAGATATCACGAAGCAAAAAGGAGGAGAGGATGAACTTGAACAGAAAGGCGATAGTGCTGGCGGTAGGGGCGGCGCTCGCGGCGCCCGGCGCCTACGCGCAAGTGAAAAGCAAGGCGGGTTCGGAGTGGGAGTTCTACGGCAAGTTCTATCCCGAATGGACTCACCAGAGCGGCGATGGCGCCACCGTGGGGAATGGGGTATCGAGCTTCAGCCCGAACAACGCGAGCGGAGCCAACCGCGTCGTCAGCCGCTGGGAAATGCAGGTGAGCAACTCCTACATCGGCTTCCGCGGAAAGAAGGATCTCAGCGGCGGGCTGAAAGCCATCTGGCAACTGGAGACTGCGGTAGCGATCGACAATCCGGATGTGGGGGATCCCCTCGCGAACCGGAACAGCTTCGCCGGGCTGGAGGGCAGTTTCGGTACCGTGAGGCTGGGCAACATGGACACCCCCTTGAAGGAAGCGGTCGAAGACGTCAAATTCCTGAGCGTCTCCAGCGGCAACTTCGTGTCCTCGAGCAACATCATGCGCAAGATCGGCCTCAGGGCCGGCGGCAGCTTCAACCTGCGGCCTGCCAACGCCATGAACTACAACTCGCCCGAGTTTTTCGGCGGACTGAGCTATGGCGTGCAGTATGCGGTCGGCAACAGGCAGGAATCTGAAACCGTCGCGAACGGTGGAATTACCAAAGACCGCAAGCCGCATCTGGTGTCGATGGCGCTCAAGTGGGAGAAGGGTCCCCTGTACCTGGCGTTGGCGCACGAGGTCCACTTCGACTATTTCGGCGGCTCGGCGGATTCCGCCGACAGTACCGTCGCTTCGTCGAACGCCCCCGACCTCGAGGTCCACTCCAAGGACACCGCCACGGCGCTCTCGGCGAAGTACAAGATCGGCGCACACGAGTTCGGGGTGGATTTCAACATGAAGAAGTATTCTGAAGACCCCGAGTCCAGTTCCACCGCGGTGGCCGGGAGATTCGTTGAATACAAGAACACGGCGGTCGGGGCGACCTGGCTGGCTACCTGGAGCCCGCAATGGCGCACCGCGTTGTTTTATGGGAAGGCCAGCAAAGGCGACTGCAAACTGTTCAACCTGGGATGTTCCACTACCGGGCTGGACGGCACCATGATCGCGGCGGGCGTGGCCTACTACCTGGATCCGAGCTTCTACCTCTTCGGGCTGTACGGCGTGATGAATAACGGCGCCGGCGCCCGCTACGAGAATCTGGAGAGTGGGCGTGGAAACCCTGGCGAAGACATCACCCAGGGCGCCATCGGCCTCGCCTATACCTTCTAGAGCTGCCAGGCAAAAAGAAAACCCGGGTTCGAGACCCGGACCTGAAGCAAAACGGGCGGGCGCGAAGGCGTCCGCCCGGGTTTTTTGGAGAGAAGGGCCCGGCGCAGGCCCTCCGGCAGAGGAGATTGAGGCATGAACGGTGGCAGAAACGTGAACGCCCGCCGCAGGAGAGTCCTCGCGGGCGCGCTGGGCGCGGCCCTGTGGCCGGGCTTCGGCCTTGCTCAGAGCCGGAGCGATCCCGGGAAGAACCGCGAGATTTACCTTTATCAGGGGGCCGATCGCAACAAGCGCGTCCTGGAGGGAGCGAAGAAGGAACGCCAGGCCCTGGTGTACACGTCGCTCAACCTCAAGGACTCGGTGCCGATCGTCGAGGTCTTCCAGAAGAAATACGGCGTCACGATCGAGCTGTGGCGCTCGAGCAGCGAGAAGGTCCTGCAGCGCGCGCTCACGGAGGCGCGTGCCGGACGTTTCGCGGTCGACGCCTTCGAGCTGAACGGCCCGGAGCTGGAGGCCCTGTACCGCGAGGGCCTGCTCGAGGAGTTCTACAGCCCGGAGTTCAAGAACCTGCCGCCGTCGGCGTTTCCGAAGCACCGCCACTACGCGGCCGACCGCTTCAACTTCTTCACGATCGCGTACAACACCAACCTCGTCAAGCCTAACGAGGTGCCCAATTCCTACGAGGATCTGCTCCATCCCCGCTGGGTCGGCCGGATCGGGATCGAGGCGAGCGATACCGACTGGTTCGGCTCGATGGTCAGGGCCATGGGCGAGCAGAAGGGACTCGCGCTGTTCCGCAAGCTCGCCCAGATGAAGCCGCAGATCCGCACCGGGCACACTCTCATCGCCGAGCTCGTCGCCGCGGGCGAAATCCCGCTTGCCGCGACGATCTACAATCACAATGCCGAGCGTCTGAAGGTCAAGGGTGCTCCGATCGACTGGAAGCCGCTGAAGCCGACGTTCGGCCGTCCGAACGCCGTGGCAGTGGCGAAGCACGCCGAGCGCCCGCATGCGGCGCTGCTTTTCGCCGATTTCATGCTTTCGCTGGAAGGGCAGACGCTCATCAAGAAACGCAACCGCGTGCCGGCGAGCCCCAAGGTGGATTCGAACCTCAACGATTTCCCCTACGAGATGATCGATCCGGTGGTGGTCCTCGATGAGGCGGAAAAATGGGAGAAACTTTGGTCGGATCTCTTCCTCAAAGGTGAGAAGATCCGGAAGGAAGCCGAATGAAGATGCCTGGATTCAGTCTTCTCGCGAGCCTGCTCGCCGCGGGCGCGGTTCTCTCCGCGCCGGCCATCGCGCAGGTCAAACCGAACGCCACGGCCGCGGACGTCGGCTTGTATGCGGGTCGCGACCGGCTGCAGAAGCTGATCGAGGGTGCGAAGAAGGAGGGCGAGCTCAACATTTACACCTCGGCGCAGTCCGACGACATGGGCGCCCTGGTCGGCGCCTACGAGAAGAAATACGCAGTGAAGGTCAACGTGTGGCGCGCAAGCTCGGAGAAGGTGCTGCAGCGCGCCGTCGCCGAAGCGCGGGCCAACCGCAACACCGTGGACATCGTCGAGACCAACGGCCCCGAAATGGAGTCGCTGCACCGCGAAAAGGTGCTGCAGCAGGTCAAGTCGCCGCACCTCGCCGATCTTATAGCGCCCGCGATCCGCCCTCACGGCGAGTGGGTGGGGACGCGCCTCAACGTGTTCGTGCAGGCCTACAACACCCAGGCGGTGAGGAAACAGGATCTGCCGAAGACCTGGGAAGATCTGCTCGACCCGAAGTGGAAAGGCAAGCTCGGCATCGAAGCGGAGGACTCCGATTGGCTCGCGGGGCTGTTCGCCGAGATCGGCGAGGCGAAGGGGACGAAGCTCTTCAAGGAGATCGTCGCGAAGAACGGCATGTCGGTGCGCAA
>DASPWT010000079.1:0-13909 GCA_035637655.1 Burkholderiales bacterium
GGCGGCTAAGCGCCCTTCATTGGCAGCGGACGAAATCCACGCCACGGCGCGCGTATTCGCGTGCAGCAACTGTCATGTCGTGTCATGGAAGGTTTGCTTTCATCCGCAGGTTTGAAATAAACGGAACTGAAAGTTACACTAGCTGAATTGCGGTGTCAAGCCCCCAGCGTCACAAAATATCCCGGATCGTAGCGCTCGCCCGCCCGCGCTCCGGGCCTGAAGGTGGAGGACAGCGTCTCGATTTCGCTCTTGTCGAGCGCGAGATCGACCGCCGCCACGTTCTGCTCGAGCCACTTTTCCTGCTTGGTGCCCGGGATCGGGAAGACGTCCTCGCCGCGCGAGAAGAGCCACGCGAGCGCGACCTGCGCGGGCGTCGCGCCGCGCTTCGCTGCGATCGCCTCCAGGGGCTTGAGCAACTCGAGATTCTTTTCGAAGTTGCCGGGCCGGAAGCGCGGCTGCTTGCGCCGGATGTCGTGCACGGCGATGTCCTCGATTCTCCTGATGTTGCCGGTGAGGAGCCCGCGCCCGAGCGGCGAGTAGGCGACGAAGCCGATTCCGAGCTCGCGGCAAGCGGGAAGGATCTTGTCCTCCACGTCGCGTGCCCAGAGCGAATACTCGGTCTGCAGCGCGGTGATCGGATGGATCTTCGCGGCGCGCCTGAGCGAATCGGGGCCGGCCTCGGAGAGGCCCAGGTAGCGCACCTTGCCCGCCTTGACGAGCCCCGCCATCGCGCCCACCGTCTCCTCGATCGGCACGTCCGGGTCGATGCGGTGCAGGTAGTAGAGGTCGATGGTCGAGAGGCCGAGCTGTTTCAAGCTCGCGTCGCAGGCCGTTCGCACGTATTCGGGCCTGCCGTTGTAGGCCTTGCTGCCGTCCGGATTGTCGATGTTGCCGAACTTGGAGCAGACGACGACCTTGTCGCGCCGCCCTTTCAGCGCGCGGCCGAGCATGCGCTCGTGCCGTCCCTTCATGTAGCGGTCGGCGGTGTCGAAGAGCGTGACGCCCAGGTCCATCGCGCGGTGCACGGTCGCGATCTGCACCTCGTCGTCGCGCTCGCCGAAATTCGTGGTGGCGCTGCCCGCGCCCAGGCCTACGGCTGAGACCGCCGGGCCGTTTTTCCCGAGCTTGCGGTATTTCATGCGGTCACTGCTCGCTCTTCGACACTTTACCGTTGCTGAAGTGCACCAGGTAGCTCGCGAAGCGATGCCGCCAGTACTTCCAGGTGTCGAGTTTGGTCGATGCGGTGGCGACCTCGGGAGGATAGCCGGCGGCGAGCAGCACGGCTTTCTTCGACATGCCGGCCTTCACCTCTCCGGCCCTGATGGCCTTGATCTCGGCGGCGGAGAGGCCGCTTGAGAGCGCCGCGAAATCCCGGGTCGTAAGGAAGCGCGCCATCCACTGTTCCCCTGTCAGGCCTGGATGGTGCTTTCCCACGAATTCCACCGAGAACTTCATCTCCAGCTTCGGGTCCGTGAACTCGAGCTTCCCGGAAGAGCGCTTGACGTCCTTCACTTCGCTCCCCGCGGGCAGGAGGTTACCTTTCTGGTAGTTGGTCGAGTAGACCCTCGTCGGCTGCTCGAACCAGATGTTGTACGAGGTATAGAGCTTGTCCGCTGCGCAAGCGGCGTTCGCCGCTGCGAACGCGAGGATCGCTGCAAGGGAGGCTGCGCGTGCTCTCATTTCGATCTCCTTTCCGTTCAATCAGCCTTGATGCCCGTCGCCTGGATGATGGGCGTCCAGCGCGCGAGCTCGGCTCTGACCCAGTCGCCCAGCTCTTCGGATGAGCCGGGCGCGGCCGCCACTCCCTGCTTGAGAAAGGTTTCCTGCGTCTCGGGCGCGCGCAGGACGTCGCCGATCTCGCGGTTGAGCTTGGCGACGATCGCGCGCGGCGTTTTCGCCGGCGCGAAAAGCCCGAACCAGAGCTTCACCTCCATCCCCGGGATGCCGGCTTCGACGGCGCTCGGGATGTCGGGCGCGCCCGCAAAGCGCGTTGCGGAGGACACCGCGAGCGCCTTGACCTTCCCCGCCTTCAATTGCCCGTGCGCGGTGAGCGGCGAGAGGAACGACACCGGCACCTCGCCTGCGAGCACGGCGGTGAGCGCGTTGCCCGCGCTCTTGTACGGAATGTGCTGCAGCGGGACACCGGTGACCTTCTTCAAAAGCTCGCCCGCGAGGTGGCTGGTCGAGCCGTTGCCGGCCGAGCCGTACGCGAGGTCGCCTTTCTGCTTGGCGTAGGCGATGAACTCCTTCGCGGTCGAAACCGGCACCGCGGGATGGGTGACCAGCACCACTACGCCCTGCGCCACCATCGTCACCGGTTCGAAGTCCCTGACCGGGTCGTACGGGAGGTTCTTCGCGTAGAGCGTCACGGCGCTGACCATGGGCCCGATATGTCCCATCACCAGGTTGTAGCCGTCGGGCGGGGATTTGGCGACGGCGTCCGTGGGAATGGTGCCGCCTGCGCCCGCGCGGCTGTCGACGATCACCGGCTGTCCCCAGCGCTCCTGGAGCCGCTGCGCGAGAAAGCGCGAAAGATAATCGGCGGTGCTGCCCGTGCCCTGCCCGAAGATGCGGATCGTCCTCGACGGGTAGCTCGCGGCCGGGTCCTGCGCGTGCGCGGACGATGCAGCGAGAAGAAATGCTGCGGTGAATACAAATATTTTTTTCATGTGCCTGCTCATCTTAGTTGTTGCTGCACCGGCGTACCACCCCGGCGCTTCGCGCCACCCCTCCTCATACGAGGAGGGGAAAAATCAGTCGAGCTTCGCGCCCGCGGCCTGGACGATCTTGCCCATCTTTGCGATGTCGGCCTTGATCTGCGCCGCGAATTGCTCGGGCGTGTTCGCGACGGGCTCGATGCCGTCCTTGTCCAGGCGCTCGAGGAAATCCGCCCGCCTGATGATCGCGACCGAGTCGTCGTGGATTTTTTTCACGATCTCGCGCGGCGTGCTCGCGGGAGCGAGGAAACCGTACCATGCCTGGATATCGAAACCGGGCAGCGTTTCGGCGACCGCGGGCACATCGGGCAGCGCCTTGGCCCGTCTGGGGCTGGTGACGCCGAGCGCCTTGAGCTTCCCGCTGCGGGTGAGCTGGATCGAAGCGGTGATGCCGCCGAAGATGAGCGGCACCTGGTTGGCGAGCACGTCGGCGATGCCCTGGCCGAAGCCCTTGTAGGGGACGTGGATCATGTCCATGCTGCCCGCCATGGTGCGGATGTATTCCATCGCGAGGTGCTGCTGGCCGCCCGCCCCCGAGGAGGCGTAGCTCACCTTGCCCGGCTGCGTCTGCACCAGCGCGATCAGCTCCTTCACGTTGTTCGGCGCGAACGCCGGGTTCGCCATCAGCACGAAGGGGCCCGTGGCGACGTTGACGACGGGCGCCAGGTCGCGCACCGGATCGTAGGGCAGCTTCGAATAGAGGTGCGGCGCGATGGTGATCGACGCGTCAGCGGCGAAGAGCAGCGTGTAGCCGTCGGGGGCGGCCTTGGCGACGAAATCCGTGCCGATGGTGCCGCCCGCGCCGGTGCGGTTCTCGACCACGACCGACTGGTTCCAGAGCCTGGAGAGCTCGACCGACATGACGCGCCCGTAGATGTCGGGCGTGCCGCCGGGCGGGAAGGTGACGATCACCCGGACGGGCTTGGACGGGTAGCTTTGAGCCCACAGCGCCGGTGAGGCGGCGGCCAGCATGGCGAGGGCGATGATCGTTCTCGGAAACATCTACGATCCTTATTTTCTCTGGCGGAGTTTGCGGATGGCTGCGAGCTGCGCGGCGAGCGTGGCGAGCTCGGCTTCGACGGTGGCGACTTCCTGCTTGTCCTTGGCGTGGCGCCGCGCTTCTTCGGCCGCTTTGAGCGCTTCGGTCGCCTTGGCCTCGTCCAGGTCGCGGCCGCGGATCGCGGTATCGGCGAGCACCGTCACCACCTCGGGCTGCACTTCGAGGATGCCGCCCGCGACGAAGACGAGCTCCTCCTCGCCGCCGCCGGCCGGCTTGATCCTCACCGATCCCGGCTTGATGCGGGTGATGAGCGGCGTGTGCTTGGGGTAGATGCCGAGCTCGCCCGCTTCGCCGGGGAGCACGACGAACTCCGCTTCGCCCGAGTAGATGCTCGCTTCGGCGCTGACGACGTCGACGTGGATGGTGTTAGGCATGCGCGCTCACTGGAGCGACTTCGCCTTCTCGAACGCTTCTTCGATCGCGCCGACCATGTAGAAGGCCTGCTCGGGAAGCGCGTCGCACTCGCCCGCCACGATCATCTTGAAACCCTTGATCGTGTCCTTCAGCTGGACGTACTTGCCCTCCTGGCCGGTGAAGTTCTTCGCGACGCTGAACGGTTGCGACAGGAAGCGCTGGATCTTGCGGGCGCGCGAGACGGCGAGCTTGTCCTCGGGGGAGAGCTCGTCCATGCCGAGGATCGCGATGATGTCGCGCAATTCCTTATAGCGCTGCAGGGTCGCCTGCACCGAGCGCGTGGTGTTGTAGTGGTCCTCGCCTATGGTGTTCGGGTCGACCTGGCGCGAGGTCGAGTCCAGGGGATCGACCGCCGGGTAGATGCCGAGCGAGGCGATGTCGCGCGACAGCACCACGGTCGCGTCGAGGTGTCCGAAGGTGGTCGCGGGCGAGGGATCGGTGAGGTCGTCGGCGGGCACGTAGATCGCCTGCACCGAAGTGATCGAACCGGTCTTGGTCGAAGTGATGCGCTCCTGCAGGCGGCCCATTTCCTCGGCGAGCGTGGGCTGGTAGCCCACCGCGGAGGGCATGCGGCCGAGGAGCGCCGACACCTCCGTGCCCGCGAGGGTGAAGCGGTAGATGTTGTCGACGAAGAACAGGATGTCGCGGCCTTCGTCGCGGAAATACTCGGCCATGGTGAGGCCCGTGAGGCCCACGCGGAGTCTGTTGCCCGGCGGCTCGTTCATCTGGCCGAAGACCATGGCGACCTTCGACTCCGCCATGTTCTTCAGGTCGATCACCTCCGCCTCGATCATCTCGTGGTAGAAGTCGTTGCCCTCGCGCGTCCTCTCGCCCACGCCGGCGAACACCGAGAGGCCCGCGTGCTGGGTCGCGATGTTGTTGATGAGCTCGAGCATGTTGACGGTCTTGCCCACGCCGGCGCCGCCGAACAGGCCGATCTTGCCGCCCTTCGCGAACGGGCAGATCAGGTCGATCACCTTGATGCCGGTCTCGAGCAGCTCGACCGAAGGCGAGAGCTCGTCGAACTTGGGCGCCGTGCGGTGGATCGAGCGGCGCTCCTCGCTCTTGATCGGGCCGCCCTCGTCGATCGGCCGTCCCAGCACGTCCATGATGCGGCCGAGCGTGCCTTTCCCGACCGGCACCGAGATCGGCGCCCCGGTGCTCTTCACCTTCATGCCGCGGCGCAGGCCGTCGGAGGAGCCGAGGGAGATGCAGCGCACGACCCCGTCGCCGAGCTGCTGCTCGACCTCGAAAGTGAGCCCCTTTTCGGCGAAGCCCTTGTCGCCCGAGTCCTCGAGCACGAGCGCGTCGTAGATCCCGGGCATCGCGTCGCGCGGGAATTCGATGTCGATCACCGCGCCGATGCACTGGACGATGGTTCCGGATGTCTGGGCTTCTGCCATGAGCTCTTTCCGATCAATTCAGGTTCGTCGTGCGATTCATACCGCCGCCGCTCCGCCGACGATCTCCGATATTTCCTTGGTGATCCCGGCCTGCCGGTTCTTGTTGTAGACGAGCGTCAGCTCGTCGATCAGGGTCTCGGCGTTGTCGGAGGCGGACTTCATCGCGACCATGCGCGCGCTCTGCTCCGAGGACATGTTCTCGGCGACCGCCTGGAAGATGATCGCCTCGATGTAGCGCGTGAGCACCTGGTCGAGCACGACCTTGGCCTCGGGCTCGTAGAGGTAATCCCAATGGCTCGCCGGCGAACCGAGCCGCTCGCCCGAGAGCGGCAGCAGCTGCTCCATGACCGGCTCCTGCTTCATGGTGTTGACGAAGCGCGTGTAGAAAAGCGTCAACCGGTCGAAGCGGTCCTGGACGTAGCCGTCGAGCATCACTTTCACCGCGCCGATCAGCTTGTCCATCTGCGGCCGGTCGCCGAGCTGCACGACGTGCGATGCGACGTTCGCGCCCAGGCGCTGCATGAAGCCGAAGCCCTTGCCGCCGATCGCGCAGACCTCGATTTTCTCGCCCTGCGCTTCCCACTCCTTGTATTTCCCGAGCGCGAGCCGAAGCAGATTGGTGTTCAACGCGCCGCACAGGCCCTTGTCGGTGGTGACGACGATGATGCCGATGCCCTTCACGGTGTCGCGCTCGACGAGGAACGGATGCCGGTACTCGGGATTGGCGTGGCTGATGTGCGCGGCGACGTTGCGGATCTTCTCGCCGTAGGGACGCGAATGGCGCATGCGCTCCTGCGCCTTCCTCATCTTGGAGGCGGCGACCATCTCCATCGCCTTGGTGATCTTCCGGGTGTTCTGCACACTCCGGATTTTCATCCTGATTTCTTTGGTGCCTGCCATATCCTTACTCGAACACGGGTTAGAACCGGTTTTCTTAGAAACTCCCGCTCTTTTTCCAGTCCTCGATCGCCGCCTTGAGCGCTTTTTCCTCGTCGGCCGAGAGGTCCTTCTTGTCTTCCATGTTCTTGACGACGCCTGAGTACTTGTCCTTCATGGTGTCGCGCATCGATTTCTCCGCGGACAGCGCCTTCTTCACGTCGATGTCGTCGAAGTAGCCGTTGTTCACCGCGAAGAGGGTGAGCGCCATTTCCCAGACAGCGAGCGGCTGGTACTGCGGCTGCTTCATCAGCTCGGTGACCATGCGGCCGCGCTCGAGCTGCTTGCGCGTGGCTTCGTCCAGGTCGCTCGCAAACTGCGCAAAGGCCGCGAGCTCGCGGTACTGCGCGAGCGCGAGGCGCACTCCGCCGCCCGTGTCGCGGCGCTTCATGATCTTGGTCTGAGCCGCACCCCCTACGCGGGACACCGAGATCCCAGCGTTGATCGCGGGCCGGATGCCGGCGTTGAAGAGGTCGGTCTCCAAGAAGATCTGGCCGTCGGTGATCGAGATGACGTTGGTCGGCACGAAGGCGGTGACGTCGCCCGCCTGCGTCTCGATGATCGGGAGCGCGGTGAGCGAGCCGGTCTTGCCCTTCACCGCGCCCTTGGTGAATCTCTCCACCCAGGCCTCGGAGCAGCGCGCGCCGCGCTCCAGCAGCCGCGAGTGCAGGTAGAACACGTCCCCCGGATACGCCTCGCGTCCCGGCGGGCGGCGCAGGAGCAGCGAAATCTGCCGGTACGCCCAGGCCTGCTTGGTGAGGTCGTCGTAGATGATGAGCGCGTCCTGGCCGCGGTCGCGGAAATATTCGCCCATGGTGCAGCCGGAGTAGGGCGCGATGTACTGCATCGCCGCCGACTCCGAGGCCGAGGCCGCCACCACGATGGTGTAGGCCATGGCGCCGTGTTCTTCGAGCTTGCGCACGACGTTCGCGATGGTCGAGGCTTTCTGGCCGATCGCGACGTAGACGCACATCAGGTCCTTGCCCTTCTGGTTGATGATGGTGTCGACCGCCACGGCCGTCTTGCCGGTCTGGCGGTCGCCGATGATGAGCTCGCGCTGGCCGCGGCCGATCGGCACCATGGAGTCGATCGCCTTCAGGCCGGTCTGCACCGGCTGCGAGACGGATTTTCTCCAGACCACGCCGGGCGCGACCTTCTCGATCACGTCGGTCATCTTGGCGGGGATCGGGCCCTTGCCGTCGATCGGCTGGCCGAGCGAGTTGACCACCCGCCCGAGGAGCTCCGGGCCGACCGGCACTTCGAGGATGCGGCTGGTGCACTTGACCGTGTCGCCCTCGGTGATGTGCTCGTATTCGCCGAGGATCACCGCGCCCACCGAGTCGCGCTCGAGGTTCAAGGCGAGGCCGAAGGTGTTCTTCGGGAATTCCAGCATCTCGCCCTGCATCACGTCCGAGAGGCCGTGGACGCGGCAGATGCCGTCGGTGACGGTCACGACCGTCCCCTGGGTGCGCACGTCCGCGGACAGCGAAAGATTCTGGATCTTGTTGCGGATCAGTTCGCTGATTTCGGATGGGTTCAGCTGTTGCATCGTTGCTCCTGTCAGCTCTTCAGCGCCGAGGCCATCTCTTCGAGCTTGCCGCGCACCGAGCAGTCGATCACTTCATCGCCGGCCGTGATGCGCACGCCGCCGATCAGCTCCTTGTCCAGCGTGACGCGCGGCTGGACGCGGCGCTTCAGGCGCCGCGAGATGTCCGCGACGAGGCCGGTGATCTGCGCGTTGCTCAGCGGAAAGGCGGTGCGGATCTCGGCCTCGACCACGCCTTCGAGCTGGTTTTTCAGCTCGATGAACTGCTGGTGGATCTCCGGCAGCAGCGTGAGACGGTCGTTCGCGATCAGCACGCGCACGAAGTTCCGCGCGTCGCTGGGAAAATCCTCCTTGCACAGCTCCATGAACAGGTCGTAGAGCTGCTTGGCGCCGAGATTCGGGTTCGAGATGCACGAGCGCATGTCCGGATGCGCCGCAACGCGCGCCATGGTCGCGAGCATGCCCAGCCACTTCGCGAAGGCGCCCGCCTTGTCGGCGAGGCCGAACACGGCTTCGGCGTAGGGTCTGGCGATGGTGGCGGCTTCGGCCATTGTCTAGTCTAAAACCGGGGACAGACCACAGTTTTCATTCGGAGTGAAGCAAGAAGACATGGTGTCGGGAAAAAGGTGGTCTGTCCCCGGTTTTCCGGTTTCAGATTTCCTTCTTCAGCTGGCCGAGCAGCTCGGCGTGGGTCTCGGAGTTGACCTCGCGGCGCAGGATCTTCTCGGCGCCGGCGACGGCGAGCGAGGCGACCTGCTCGCGCAGCATCTCCTTCGCGCGCGCGATCTGCTGGTCGATGTCGGCCCTGGCCGCGGCGAGGATGCGGTCGGTTTCGGCCCTGGCGGCGGCTTTCGCCTCGTCGAGCATCTGCGCGTCGCGCTTTTCCGCGGAACCGATGATCTCGCCGACGCGCTCGCGCGCCTTGGCGAGCTCCTCGTGCGCGCGCTTGCCCGCCGCCTCCAGCTCCCGCCGGCCCTGCTCGCCCGCGGCGAGGCCGTCGGCGATCTGCTTCTGGCGCTCCTCGACCTTGCGCGTCAGCACCGGCCAGATGAATTTGACCGTGAGCCAGATGAAGATCGCGAAGGCGAGCGCCTGCGCGATCAAGGTCAGGTTGATGTTCATCGGAAATCCGCGCCGGCCTAGCCGCCCAGCGCGCCGAGCAGCGGGTTGGCGAACGCGAAGAACATGCCTATTCCCAGCCCGATGATGAACGAGGCGTCGATCAGGCCGAGCAGCAGGAACACCTTGACCTGCAGCGCCGGGATCATTTCCGGCTGGCGCGCCGCGCCCTCGAGGAAGCGGCTGCACATGATGCCGACGCCCACGCAGGCACCCAAGGCACCGAGTCCGACCATGAGGCCGATGCCGACGCCGGTGTAAGCCTGGACCAGGGCGATGAGTTGGAGTTTTTCCATTATGGGTTCCCTTTCTGGAACGTCGGTTGATCAGTGGCTTTGCTGCGCCATCGCAATGTAGACGATCGTCAGCATCATGAATATGTACGCCTGCAACGCGACGATCAGGATGTGGAAGCCCGCCCAGAGCACGCCGAGCGGCACGGCGAAGAAGGCGCCGACGACGCCGGCCCCGGCCAGCATCCACAGGAGCAGGAAGATGATCTCGCCCGCGTACATGTTGCCGAAGAGCCGCAGCGAGTGCGACAGCGGCTTGGAGATGTATTCGACCAGGTTGAACAGGAAATTCGGCAGCCACAGCAGCACGTTCGCGCCGAAGGGCGTGCAGAACAGCTCGTGGATCCAGCCGCCCAGGCCCTTCACCGCGATCGAGAAATAGATCATCAGCAGCCACACCGAGAGCGCCAGCGCGAAAGTCGTGTTGACGTCGGCGGTGGGAACGATGCGGAATCCGTGCGGCGCGAAAAAATGCGTGATCCACGCCATGATGTCCACCGGCAGGAAATCCATGGCGTTCATCAACAGCGCCCACAAGCCCACCGTGAGCGCGGTCGGCGCGATGAACCTGCGATCGCCGTGGAAGATGTCCTTCGCCTGGTTGTCGACGAATTCGAACAGGATCTCGACGAAGGCCTGGCGCTTCCCGGGCACGCCGGAGGTCGCCCCGCGCACCACCCACCAGAGAAAACCGAGACCGACGACGCCGAGCAGCGCCGCCGTCGCGAGCGAATCCACGTTCAGCGTCCAGAACGAGCCCTCGCCCACCGGGTGCTGGAGGAACGTGAGGTGATGGCCGATGTAGGAGCTCGGCGTCAGTTCATGCTCGGCGGCCATTTGCGGGAAGCTCTTTCAGAATTCTACTTTTCGCGAACCAGTATTGCCATGGTGAAGATCAGGACCGTGGCGATGAACGTGCCGATCAGCCCGATCGCGACGACGTCCCCGTACGTCGCCAGAGTGATCCACAGGAGGACAACCATGAGAACCACCTTGACGGCCTCGGCCCTCAAAGCGGTATACAGTGCCTCCCCTGCGGACCCCGATCTACTGCGTGCTGCCAATGCTGCAAAACCCAGGCCGGCGATGATTCCTATCGAGCCGCCCAGTGCGGCGGAGATTGCGCCGTGTATTCCGGCGAGCCAGGCCGACAGCAGGATTGCGGCAGCGGTGCACAAAACCTGCAGCCCGATTATCGGGCGGAACACTTGCCACACGCCCTGCTCCAGACTGCAAAACCGCAGAATTCTATAGGGAAACCGGCGGGGCCGTCAAACCCGCGCGGTGAAAGTCAGATCGGGTAGAGCAGCGAGTCGGGCGGAACGTCCGAATCGAGCACGCACAGTTTTTCCCTGAAGTGGAGGCGGGTGCCGGCGATCGCGATGCGGTCGTCGTAGCAGCCCGAGACGAACAGCTCGGTGCGCTTTCCGGGAAAGGTGCGCAGGATCTCGAAGTTCGCCTGCGCGCGCAACTCCTCGTCGGAGGCGGCCTGGACGCGGAAGTTCGAGATGATGTGCCGCTGCTTGTGCGGCTCGTAGTCCTCGGACTGGCCGATCGAGACGATCCTGTCGCGCATGGCGGTCCGGGTGGAAAGCGACACCAGATGCTCCTCCGGGCCCAGGCGCAGGTTGCGCCGCGTCGTGACGCGGTAGGTGCAGGAATCGAGGAAGAACTCCGGCCACTGCTGCAGCCTGCCGCTGTCCAGGCATTCGGCGTAGCGGGAGTAGAACTCCTGCACGTCCAGTCGCAGCTCGGCGGTCAATACGGTTTTTTCCGTGACGGGCATGGGCTCTCCGATTCTTTCCATACGAGCGACTGCCAGGCGATCAGGCACGGTTCATTTCACGCGTAATCGGTCGCAATCCGAATGTCGCTTTCACCTATCCCCTGGACGTACGCGTGCAGCAGATCGCCCGGCTTTACCGGGGAGACGCCCGCGGGCGTTCCGGTCATGATGATGTCCCCGGGATGCAGCGTGTACATCGACGAGGCGAACTCGATCAGCCGTTCGACGCCGTAGACGAGATACCGGGTGTTCGAATTCTGCCTTACTTCGCCGTTCACCTTGATCGAGAGATCGAGGTGGTTGGGATCGCCGATCTCGTCGGCGGTCACGAGCCAGGGCCCGAGCACGCTGTAGGTATCGATCGACTTGCGGAAGCACTGCAGCTCCGGCCCGCGCACGGTCATGTCCAGGCCGATCGAGTAGGCGCAGACGTATTCGAGCGCTTTTTCCCTGGGGATCTTGTTGCCGCGCCTGCCGATCACGAGCGCGAGCTCCACCTCGTGGTCGTTGCGCCGCTCGGGCCAGCGCAGGCGAATCTCCTCGCCGAAGCCGATCAGCGACGAGTTGGCCTTGAGGAACAGGCCCCAGTCGCCGATGCCCTTCTGGATGTTGGTGCGCCCGTGCGCGATTCCCGGGTCCTTGATCGACTCGGCGATGTGGTCGTTGTAGTTGATCGGCGCGCCGATGATTTTCGAGGGGTTCGGCACGGGCGAGAGCAGCTTCACCCTGGAAAGGGGCTTCTTCTTCGCCTTGGGCGCGAGCTTCTTCGCCGCTGCGAGCACGCGCTTGAAGTTCAGGATCAGGGGATCGCCCTGCGCGACCGGCCAGCTCTGCCGGGGAATGACCGCGAGCGCCTTGCTCACGTCGAGCACCTCGTCGCCCTGCACGATGCCCAGGCGGTTGCTGTCGAAGCGGCAGAGTTTCATAGCGTCGGATTGTTAATTTCGCCGCCGAGCGCGACGAGGCCCCAGCTCGATGCCTGCGCGTCGAAGCTGAAGCTGATGTGGCCGGCGAGCGAATGCGCGTCGCGGAAGATGCGCTCGAGCGGATAGGATTCGTAGATACCGTTCGCGCCGGCCATGGCGTGCAGCGCATCCACCGCCTCGGTGCACTGGCTCACCGCGTAGGCGAGATTGCGCTTGAAGCGCAGTTTTGTATGAGTATCGGCGATGAGCTTGCGGTTCGCGATTCTCTGCGCCTCGAGGCAATCCTCGCGGAGGACGAGCCGCGCGGCGTCGATCTTCGCGCCCGCCGCGCCGATGCGCAGCTGCACCGCCTGGAAGTCGCGCATCTTTGCGCCCGTGTAGCTGGTGCTGCGCTCCTTGACGGCGTCGATGGAGAGCTCGAGCGCCGCTTGCGCATTGCCCACCGCGCAGGCGCCGATGCCGTGCCCGCCGAGCGCCGAAAGCGGCACGCGGTAGGCCGGGTTCGGGTTGGTTTTCGCGCCGGGGAATTTGTCGCCGCCGCGCGCATCCAGCATGCCCAGGGCCTTGTACTCGGGAACGAAGACCTCCTCGGCGACGACGCTCATGCTGCCCGTTGCGCGCATCCCGAGCACCTGCCAGTCGTCGATGACCTCGTACTGCGACTTGTGCAGCAGGCACATGCGGTAATCGACCGCGCGATCGCCGTCGCGCACCGTGACCGCGAGCATGTTCCATTCGGCGATGTTGGAGCAGCTCGAGAAATTCCACTTTCCGCCGATGAGGTAGCCGCCTTCGACCTTCTTCGCGCGCCCCTGCGGAAAGGCGATGCCGGATGCGATCAGCGCCTCGGGATCCGCGCCCCAGACTTCTTCCTGCGCGCGCTCTTCGTACATCGCCAGCATCCAGTGATGCACCTGCAAATTGCCGAAATTCCAGGCGGTCGAAGCGCAGCCGCGCGCGAGCTCGTAGCAGAAATCGACGTAGGCGACGAAATCGAACTCCATCCCGCCCCAGCGCCTGGGCTGCATCGAGCGGAGGATGCCGCTCGCGTGCAACTCGGCGAGGGTCTCGGGCGGCATCGTGCGTTCTTTCTCGGCCCGCGAGGCGCGGCTGCGCAGCGCCGGCACGAGCGCCCGGGCGCGCGCGAGCGCCTCCTCGTAGGAAACGCCGGCGAAGCTGCGCGCGCCCTTGTCGGGGGCGTTCATTACGCCGCGGCCTTTGCCTTCGCCGGCTTCCTTTTCGCCGAGGCTGCGCGCGGCATGCGGGAGTAGTCCTCGCCGCCCCAGTCGGGCGCCTTGGTGATGCCGAAGAAATTCAGCTCGATGGTGAGCCCGTCCGGATCCTTTATGAAGAGCTGGTAGAGCTGCGACTCGGGGAAATTGCGCGGGCGGCAGGCGACCTTAAGTTCCTTCAGGTGCTTCACGAACTGGTCCGGCTCGGTGGCGAGAAACGCGATGTGGTCGATCACGCCGGAGTTGTCCTTCGCCGCGTTCTTCGGGCTGCCGAGGTAGTAGAGCTGGGAGTTGGGCACGCCGCCTTGAGCCATATGCACCTGGATCCTGCCGTCAACGCCCAGCCAGTAGCCGGGAAACGGGAAGTCGGGCCGCGGCATGACCTCGAATCCGAGCACCTTGCAGTAGAAATCCTTGGTGCGCTCGAGGTCGTTCGCGCGAATGAGGAAGTGGTTGAGTTCGGTGACGGGCATGGTG
>DASPWT010000080.1:0-8618 GCA_035637655.1 Burkholderiales bacterium
CCGAGACTTCCACCGCGCGGCCGGGCTCGCGTTGTTGCAGCTCGCCCACCACCTGTTGCGCGACCTGGCCAAGGTCCACCTTCCGGCGCTCGAGCGGCCCGCGCGACACGCGGGCGAGCTTGAGCAGATCCTCGATCAGCTGGGCCATGTGCTGCGTCGAGGCGCGTATCCGCGACAGGTAGCGCTTGGCATCACCGGGAAGGTGCTCGGGAAAATCGTCGACCAGCGCCTGGCCGAACCCGTCGATCGCGCGCAGGGGCGCGCGCAGGTCGTGGGACACCGAATAGGAGAACGACTCGAGCTCCCGGTTGGCCGTCTCCAGCTGCGCGGTGCGTTCGCGCACCCTGTTCTCGAGCTCCGCATTCAGACGCAGGATCTCGCGCTCGGCGCGGCTGCGCTCCTCGGCCTCCTGCGCGAGCTTCGCGTTCGACGCCTCCAGCTCCCGGGTGCGCCGGTCGATCTCCGTGAGCATGTCGTTGAACGAGTCGACCAGCGTCCCCACCTCGTCGTCGCTCATCTTCGCGGCGCGGCGGGAATAGTCGCGCTGCCCTACCACCTCGCGGGCGACCTGGGCAATCGCGAGGATCGGCCGCGTGACGATGTTCTGCATCCATGAGGACATGAGCAGCGCGACCAGCATCGCCGCGATCAGGACGACGGCCGCAATCCCGAGGTAATCGTAGACCCGGGGGAAAAGCTCGTAGTCGGCGCGCAGGTACACCGTACCGAGGATTTCTCCCTCGCTGACGATGCGCTTGAACAGTACCAGGTCCCTCTCCTCCACGCGGGCGCTGTCGGGCTCGGGCAGCTTCGGAAAAGCGCGCGCGTCGTCGCCCCGCGCATAGGTCGCGAAGAGCGCCCCGCGCGCGTTGTAGATGGCGGCGGAGCTCACCAGCGGCCGGAAGCGCAGCAGGCTCAGGTTTTCCTTCGCCACTTTGGTGTCGTCGAATGCCAGCGCGGGAGCGGTCGTGCGCCCGATCAGCTCCGCCTGGGTGGTCATGTCCGACACCAGGATCCGGTGGTAGGCGCTCAAGTCGTAACCGATCATCGCGGCCAGAGCGACGATCAAGGACACGAGCGTGGTGACGAGCACCATCCCGAGCAGCTTTTGCCGCAGCGAGCGCGTGGAGGGCAGCTTCACGACGATTTCGACACGACTTTGCGCGCGACTCCGAGCAGGCGCGCGCTGATTTTCAGGTTGCTCGATTCGGAGGTGGGAGGCGCAATGTCGAAACGCACCTTGTCCTCGACCACGACGAAATTGATCATGCTGCCGAGCTCGAGCCCATCTTCGGACTCGGTGACCGTGAGCAGAGCCCGGCCCTTGGCTGCAGCCAGGATTTCGGCCAGGCGGCCGCCGTCGGCGCGGCCGATGAAAAGTACGTGCAAGCCGGCGATCGGGTCGCCCGGCCGGAGCCTGCGCACCCGCACCGGCCGGCCGTTGACGTTGCGGCCGGCGACGACCTGCACCAGCTCGTCGGCCAGCGCATCGGCGCCCATCACGCCGATCGCCACCGGGCTGTCGGCGCGAGCGAAGCTCCCGCTCGGCCACTCGATGTAGCTGCCGAACTTGTAGAGGAACGCCGCCTTGACGCGATACTCGTCAGCCTGCGCGTCCGCTTGTGCTGGACTCGGGCCCGCGACCCCCGCCGCGACCCCGATGAAAAGAGCGCAGGCGCGCAGCACGCCCGTCACCCGACGCCGATCGAGCCCGGCGAATTTCCAGCCCGGTCGTCTGCTCAATCGGTCCATCTGAGCTTCACATATCCGCCGCGCGCCATTTCGCTGGCGGTGGCGGGGTTCCCGAATTCCACGTGGCCGGCTTCAAGGAGGTTCTGCCCGATGACCGAAAGCTCGAGCCCGCGCTGCAGCCGCCACGCAATACGCATATCCAATGCGGTATACGCCGGAACCCTCGGATTGGGCAACTCGCTGACATATCGGACGCGAAGGTCGAGTTCCGTGCCATCGGGGAGATCGAGCGACGAGCGCAGCATGAACTGACGCTTTGGATCGTTGCCCGCGGCGCTCACGTTGGCGTCCCCGCTGTCCGGCTTGAGTCTCAGGTGCTGTCTCAGGAAGAACGCTCCCGCGCTCAGGCGCCAGTTTTTCGCCGCCTGATAGCTGCTCCAGGCCTCGAGTCCGTTGGCCGTGCCTTCCATCTTGTTGCCGAGAACGGAACTGGTCGCGGAAACGGGTTCGACGCTGCGCAGCTTGTCGTAGATGTTGTGGAACAGTGAAATCGAATAGCTTGCCTGCGGCGAGGGCTGCGACCGGTATCCCACTTCGACTACCTTGACAACTTCCGATACAAAGTCCGGCCCGCCGTCTATCCCCGGTGCCGGCGTCGGCACCGTCCGTGCGGGCAGGAAGAAATCGCGATCGATGCGCGAGGGCGCGCGCAGGGCACGCGATACCGCTCCCCAAACCAGGCGCTGCGGGTCGGGCTTCCAGGCGAGCCTCGCCGACGGCAGGGGCTCGGTGCCCGTGTAATAGTTGTTCTCGAACTTGGCGCCGAGCGTGAGCCGCAGGTTCTCCTCCAGCGCGATCTCGTCCTGCGCAAACACGTTTGCCCAGCGCAGGCCGCGATTGGCGGGCAGGAAAGCCAGAACGGCGCTGTTGCTGACGCGGTCGTCCCCGTACCGGTAGCCTCCGCCCCACGTCAGCCGGTGCGCTCCGATCGCCCGCAGGCCGTGCTGGATTTCGACATCGAAAATATTGAGGCGCTCCGCGAAGTTTCCCGGGATGTCGCGCTCGGTGTGGTCGAAATAGGATTGAACCTGCAGCTGTCCCCAGCCGGCGAGGTCGCGGTTCCAGCGGCCGAGCAGATTGTTTCCGGAGATGTGCGTATTCTGGTCAACTATTGGGTTGACTTGGTCAAGCGATCCCCGGTAGGCGTTGCCCTGCAGAGTGAATCCGTTCGCGGCAGTCCCCCAATCGGTGCGAAAGCCGACCTGCCCCTTGCTCCAGCCGTCGCTCGCGGTCGCGCCGCTGGCTCTGGAGGTGTCGAACACGTCGAAAAACCTGCCGTAGACGCGGTACGCTCCGGCGGAACCCATCGCGCCGCCGTAGCGCGCGCCGACGCCCCGCTCGAGGTCGCCCGCGCGCCCGTACGCGAATGCGCCCTGGGTATCGGCGGCGCGCCGCGTGATCACGTTGATCACGCCGTTCACGGCGTTCGCGCCCCACAAGGTCGCTCCGGGGCCGCTGATCACCTCGATGCGCTCGACGTCTTCCAGCATCACGTCCTGGGCGTCCCAGAAAACGCCGGAGAAAAGCGGCGTGTAGACGGTGCGGCCGTCGATGAGGACCAGCAGCTTGTTGGCGATGGTGTTGTTGAAACCGCGCGCGCTGATGGCGTACGAACTGGCACTCACGCGCGCGACCTCGAGGTTGGGCGCGAGCCTCAGCGCCTCCGGAAGGCGGGTCGCGCCCGAGCGGCGGATGTCCTCCCCGGTGATCACAAAAATCGATGCGGGAGCATCCGAGAGCCGCTCGGCGTGCCGCGATACCGAGGTGATCTGGATGTTGCCGAGTTCCTCGATGCTCAGATCCGCGATGTCCGCGACGCGCATGGTTTGCGCGCCGACGGCCACAGAAGCAAAGAAAATGTTGAAGACGAGCGCGCGCCGCCAGCGCGCCAGCGTCGAGCAAGTGCTTGAAATTCCTGTGCGGATCACCCTCCCAGCCCCGTATTGCTGCTTCGACGATTCGAGCCTAAGCAGGCGGCTCGGCTGCGTCCATCGGGGAATCCCGACACATCGTGTCAGGAAAACCCGATAAATGAAACGAATCAGCTGATTAGTCCGTGTCTCATCGAGAACTTCACGAGCTCGACGGTATCGCGGACTTTGAGCTTCTTCATGATGCGCGCGCGGTAGGTTTCCACGGTCTTGGGCGACAGCGACAGGGCCAGCGCGATCGCGGCGTTGGTACGCCCCTCGACGACCAGCTGCAGCACGTCCCTCTCGCGCAGGGAGAGGCTGTCGAGCGGGCTGACGTTGGTGCCCTCGCGAAGGTAGTCGTCGACCACCGTCTCGGTGATCCGATGGCTCAAGTAGCGCTTGCCCGCCCGGAGCGCGCGGATCGCCTCCACCACTTCCTCGCCCGCCGATTCCTTCAGGACGTAGCCCTGCGCGCCCGCCTGCAACGCGCGGTGGATGTGCTCGGCGCTCAGATACATGGAGAGGATCAGCACGCGCGTCTCCGGACACTTCTCGACGATGCGCCGCGTCGCCTCCACGCCGTCGAGCTCCGGCATGGCGATGTCCATGATGACGATGTCCGGGCGCAGACGCAGCGTCTCGGCGACCGCGTCGCGGCCGTTGCCCGCAACCGCAATCACCTGCAGGTCGTTGCCTTGCTCGAGCAGGGCACGAAGCCCGTCCCGGACGACCGCGTGATCGTCGGCAAGCAGCACCGTGACCGGCATATCACACCCCCGCTTTGACGTGGTACTCGACGAGCACCTGCACACCGGTATCGGGGCCGGCGTTCAGCGAGAACCGGGCCCCGACGGCCTCGGCCCGCTCCCGCATGATCAACAGCCCCCAGCCGGCCTCCCGGTTGGATCTCTCGATCCGCTTCGGATCGAAGCCGACGCCATTGTCGCGGACCGACAGGGTCGCCAAGCCGTTGGCGCGCCGGATCGCGATTTCCACGCGTTGCGCGTTCGAGTGCTTGGCGACATTGTTGAGCGCCTCCTGGGCGATCCGGAACATGGCGAGGTCCACCGGCTTGGGCAGATCCGTCCCGCGGGCGTCTCCCTCGAAAGCCACCTGAATTCCCGTTCTGTGCGAGAAACCGGTGGCGAGCGAACGCAGGGCGGCGGGAAGCCCGTAATCGTCGAGCGCGTGGGGACGCAGTTCGGCCATGACGTTGCGCATCGCGTCGACCGTACCCGCGAGGAGCGAGCCGCATTCCTCCAGCCGCGCGGCCAGTTCGGGCTTCGCGCTCTCAGGCAGGCCGCCTGCGACGATGCTCAGGTTTATCCCGAGCGCGGTGAGATTCTGCCCGACCCGGTCGTGCAGCTCTCCTGCGAGGAGCCTGCGTTCGGCCTCCTGGACCTCGACCAGGCGCCGGGAGGTGACTTTCAGCCGGTCGGCGTAGCTGTGGAGGTCTTCCTCGGCGCGCTTGCGCTCGGTGATGTCGTGAGTGATCTCCGAGAAGCCGCGCGATTTTCCGGTTTCGTCGAGCAGGGGCGTGACGATGACGTGGGCCCAGAACTGCGACCCGTTCTTGCGCACGCGCCAACCCTCGCTTTCGTATCGCCCCTGGACCGAGGCGAACTGGAGCTGCATTCCGGGATCGCCCCGGGCGGCATGATCGGGCGGGAAAAAGCAGGAGTAATGCCTGCCGATGATCTCTTCGGCGAGATATCCCTCGATGCGCTCGGCTCCGAGGTTCCAGCTGGTGACGTAGCCGTTCATGTCCAGAATGTAGATGGCGTAATCGCGGACGTTCTCCACCATCATGCGAAACCGCTCCTGGGAAACGCGCACCTGCTCTTCGGCGAGCTTCCTCTCGGTGATGTCCTGGCAGACGCCGATGACCCGCACCGGCCTGCCCGATTCGTCACGGTCCACGCGAGCCTGATTGTGCACCGTACGGACGACCCCGTCCGGGCGCACGATGCGAAACTGGCATTCATAATCGACACCGCCGCGCAGCGCCTCGTTCGCAATCTTCGCCGTGCGCTCCCGGTCTTCCGGATGGACAAGCGGGTAAAAACCGTCGAAAGTCGGCGGCACCTGATCGTCGCGGAGGCCGAAGATCTTGATGAGCTGGTCCGACCATCTGCGCGAGTTGGTCCGCACGTCCCATTCCCAGCTGCCGAGATTGGCGAGCGCCTGCGCCTCCTGGAGCTGAACGTCGCGCGCCCGCAAGGTTTCTTCCTGCTGCCGCCGCTCCGTGACGTCCCGCGCCACCGCGACGACATGCGCGACACCGCCGTGCGAATCGAACACGGCGCTGCGATGGCTCTCGATCCAGCGTATCTCTCCGCTCGGGAGGAGAAACCGGAACTCCACGTCCCGGTTCTGGCCGTCGTGGACGGTGTCGAAGAACGCCTTCTCGACCTCGTCCTTGTCCTCGGGATGAATCTCCCGAAACGCATCGGACCCCACGAGATCCTTTTGGTCTCCGAACAACCGGCCGTAGGCGGGATTCACGTAAATCCGCCGGCCCTGCGGGTCGATCAGGATAATCAGGTCGGAGGCACTCTCGGCGATCAGGCGGAAGCGTTCTTCGGTTTCGCGCAGATCTTTCGTCATCTGCGCGGCGAGCTTGAGCGCGCGGCTGCGCGAGGAGGACAAGGAATGAAGGACGGCGAATAGACCCAAGCTTGAGAGCAGTCCGGCAACCAGCACGATTGACGGTGCGATCCTATCGAAGGGGTCGATGACGGCGTTTTTTGGAGCGCTAAAATAGATCTCCCAAGTACGACCAGCAATTTCCATCGGCATGACGCGAGTGAACGTAAGACTCGGATCGTCTGCGGCAGACTGTGCGGGCGATCCGTCGACTAATTGGTTGCTGTCGAACAACAGCCGCTCTTTGCCGGCGGAACTTTGGGCGCGCTGGTCGAGGCTAGGTCCATAGACTCTAAATCGCATGTATCGCATCGTTTTTTCATCGAGCACGCCCGTCAGAAGATTCTCTACGTTGAACCCGGCGCCGACCGAGCCGAGGTAAGCAGCTCGGCGTTGCTCTACCGTGTCCACAGGGAACCCGTTCCGGTAAACCGGCAAGCGCATCCCCAATCCAATGTACTCCTTGGTGGCAGTCTTTATGGGGATCGGGAGCCCGGAGGCGGTCAGTTTTCCGGAATCGCGCCCGGATTGCTGGACAGTTGCCATGGCTTCTTTGTCGACACCCATCGCCGGATTTGCACCAATGTCGAGTCCGAACGCAAACTCGAAGCCGGTCATCGGCTCTAGATAGACGAGCACGTAGTATTCGGAACGGTCCCCGGGAGGCTTGATTTTGAACTGAGGGTAGCCTTTCGGGTCAACGCTGGTGTCGCGGCGAACTGACTCAACGAAGCGTTGCTTGTCCTCGGCATGGACGTAAGCCGAGTAATTCAGCGAGTCGAAACCCGGGAAGCGACTTTTTAAATTGAGGGACTCGACAAAATCGTGGAATTGAACGCGGCTGACATGGCTGTGAGTAGCAAACAATGCCCTGGCGCCGAACAGAATCTCGGCGTAAGACAAGATACGTCTCTCAATGATTTGCTTCGCTTCAGTTACCTGGTGCTCGAACCGCTCTTCGGCGGCGCTTTCAATGTTGTCGCGGATCATCCGCCACAGCAAAATCGAAGCGACAATTGCGATGGCCAACATCGCCCATGGCAATACCGCGCTGTTGCGAGTGCGCGGAGTTACCTCGTGGCTATTTGCGTTCATCATCTCACTCGTCCCGGGTGGTCGAGTCGGCACAAAAGGTGATTATGCAGCAAGTAGAAAAGGCCGGATTGCTCCGGCCTTTTCATTCACGCGAAACTTCTCCGCTAGTGAGTAGAGTCAAGCGGTATCAACGGACTGCAGGAAGGCTAGGCCGCAACGACACGTTCAGCTTGTCGGACGTGCGGGCGGCTTCGCTCCGAGCAACGTTTTCGCCCGCGATGGCGCCGCAATACGCGCTGATAGCGCCGCAGTAAGCCGGACTTTCCGCCTTGACAGCACCGCAGTAAGCGGGCTTTTCGGCCTTGACCGCGCCGCAATAGGCAGGTTTCTCGGCCTTGATGGCACCGCAATACGCCACGTCTTTCGCGCTGATAGCGCCGCAATAGGCCGGGTTCTCGGCTTTGACGGCACCACAATACGCCACGTCTTTCGCGCTGATGGCACCGCAGTAAGCTTCCGCTCTGATTGCGCCGCAATAAGCCGCTTTTTCAGCTTTTCCGGACACCGATGCGTCATGGTCTTGCCCGAATTCCTGTTGGTACAGGCGACGCATCGTCTCCCCTGCCTTCGCGAGATTCGCCGCGTCTTCGGCGCCCCGCATTCCGAAGTAGGGGAAGTGGTGCAGGAAGCAGCCGAACACCTTGTCGCAGTCTTCGGCGTACTTGAGCGTGTCCAAGATATGCCCGTGCCAAAATTTGTCCACGTCCTTGCCTGCGGCGAGGGTTTCCTCGGGATGAGTCGCCAATAAGGTCAAGAAACGCTTGTACGCCACTTCCATGCGTTCAACGTACTCGCGTGACCAGCCTTGGCCTTCCTCGGGATCCATCAGCTTGAGCTTGATCGGATCGAGGTCGAGCGCCTGTATCGCGGCGATCACCTGTTCAACGGGTCGGTTCGTCAATTTCGTTTTCATTGTTCCCTCTGTTTAAGTTTGTGAAACACGCGGCACACAGGCCGAAGCGAAAGATCTGCTTCGATCCATTACAACGACCTTGTTTGCATTCAAGACCGGTCTTCAGTAATTAATTTGAGAAGGCGGATGACCTCCTCTCTCGGCGACGATTCGCCGAAAGAATGTCTCTGGAAACCCGGAAGGGAAGCTTGCTCGACGATTGCGACAATTCAGCGGTCACGAATTCCCCCCACCCCACGGCACTTAAAGCCGTGACTGGGCGCGCGATCACATCTTCGTGATGACGCTGTGGCCGGCCG
>DASPWT010000081.1:0-9721 GCA_035637655.1 Burkholderiales bacterium
CGAGATGGAGGTCTGGGCGCTCGAAGCCTACGGCGCGGCGTACACGCTGCAGGAGATGCTCACGGTCAAGTCCGACGACATCAACGGCCGCACCAAGGTCTACGAGAACATCGTCAAGGGCGACCACAAGATCGACGCGGGAATGCCCGAGTCCTTCAACGTGCTCGTGAAGGAAATCCGGTCGCTGGGCATCGACATCGACTTGGAGCGTTTCTGACACAAGTTCGACACCCGGCGTTTTGCGCCGGGTGTCGGTGAAAGTCTGGAACAGTAGTTTTGGTATAGGAGTAATACATGAAAGCACTGCTCGATTTGTTCAAGCAGGTGACGCAGGAAGAGGAGTTCGACGCGATCAAGATCGGGATCGCCTCGCCGGAAAAGATCCGCTCGTGGTCCTACGGCGAAGTGAAGAAACCCGAGACGATCAACTACCGCACGTTCAAGCCGGAGCGGGACGGCCTGTTCTGCGCCAAGATCTTCGGCCCGATCAAGGATTACGAGTGCTTGTGCGGCAAATACAAGCGCCTGAAGCACCGGGGGGTGATCTGCGAGAAATGCGGCGTCGAGGTCACGCTCGCCAAGGTCCGTCGCGAGCGCATGGGGCACATCGAGCTCGCCAGCCCCGTTGCGCACATCTGGTTCCTGAAGAGCCTGCCCTCGCGGCTCGGCCTCGTGCTCGACATGACCCTTCGGGACATCGAACGCGTCCTCTACTTCGAGGCCTACGTCGTCACCGACGCGGGCATGGTCAACGACGAGAAGATCAAGCGGGCCAAGCTCCTCTCCGAGGAGGACTACCTCGCCAAGATCGAGGAGCACGGCGACGATTTCTCGGCGAGCATGGGAGCCGAGGGCATTCGCGAGCTGCTGCGCGCGATCAACCTCAACGAGCAAATCGATACTTTGAGGAAGGAGCTCGAGAGCACCGGCTCCGACACCAAGATCAAGAAGCTCGCCAAGCGCCTCAAGGTGCTCGAAGGCTTCCAGAAATCCGGCATCAAGCCGGACTGGATGGTCATGGAAGTGCTGCCGGTGCTGCCTCCGGAGCTGCGGCCGCTGGTGCCGCTGGACGGCGGGCGTTTCGCGACCTCCGATCTGAACGACCTTTACCGCCGCGTGATCAACCGCAACAACCGGCTGAAGCGGCTGCTCGAGCTGAAAGCGCCCGAGATCATCGTCAGGAATGAAAAGAGAATGCTCCAGGAAGCGGTCGACTCGCTGCTGGACAACGGCCGCCGCGGCAAGGCGATGACCGGAGCGAACAAGCGCCCCTTGAAGTCGCTCGCCGACATGATCAAGGGCAAGGGCGGGCGCTTCCGCCAGAACCTGCTCGGCAAGCGCGTGGACTACTCGGGCCGCTCGGTGATCGTGGTGGGCCCGCAGCTGAAGCTGCACCAGTGCGGCCTGCCCAAGAAGATGGCGCTCGAATTGTTCAAGCCCTTCATCTTCAACAAGCTCGAAATGCAGGGCATCGCCACGACCATCAAGGCCGCGAAGCGCGAGGTCGAGGCCGAGACGCCCGTTGTGTGGGACATCCTCGAAGAGGTGATCCGCGAGCACCCGGTGATGCTGAACCGGGCGCCGACCCTGCACCGCCTCGGTATCCAGGCCTTCGAGCCCGTGCTGATCGAGGGCAAGGCGATCCAGCTGCACCCGCTGGTGTGCGCGGCGTTCAACGCCGACTTCGACGGCGACCAGATGGCCGTGCACGTGCCGCTGTCGCTCGAGGCGCAGATGGAGGCGAGAACGCTCATGCTCGCCTCGAACAACATCCTTTCGCCCGCGAACGGCGACCCGATCATCGTGCCGTCGCAGGACATCGTGCTGGGGCTCTACTACGCCACGCGCGAGCGCATCAATGCCAGGGGCGAAGCCATGGTGTTCGCCGACGTGACCGAAGTGGCGCGCGCGTACGACTCCGGGAAGGTCGAGCTGCATGCGGGGGTCACGGTGCGCATCCGCGAAGCCGAATTCGGCCCGAGCGGAGAAAAGATCGAAAGGCTCGTGCGCCACCGGACCACGGTCGGCCGCTCGCTGCTTTCGGAAATTCTTCCCGTGGGCCTACCCTTTGAATTGATCAACAAGGCGCTCAAGAAAAAGGAGATCTCCAAGCTCATCAACGCGTCTTTCCGCCGCTGCGGGCTGCGCGAAACGGTGATTTTCGCCGACAAGCTGATGCAGGCGGGCTTTACCATCGCGACGCGCGCGGGTATTTCGATCTGCGTCGACGACATGCTCGTGCCCGTTCAGAAGCACCATCTCATCGCCTCGGCGGAAACCGAAGTGAAGGAAATCGAGTCGCAGTACACCTCGGGCCTGGTGACGGTGGGCGAGCGTTACAACAAGGTCGTGGACATCTGGGGCCGCGCCGGCGACCAGGTCGGGAAAGCGATGATGGACCAGCTTTCCTCGGAGGACGTCACCGACCGCAAGGGTCAAAGAGCCAAGCAGGAGTCGTTCAACTCCATCTACATGATGGCCGACTCCGGCGCCCGCGGCTCCGCAGCCCAGATCCGGCAGCTCGCCGGCATGCGCGGCCTGATGGCCAAGCCCGACGGCTCGATCATCGAGACGCCGATCACCGCCAACTTCCGCGAAGGGCTGAACGTGCTGCAATACTTCATCTCGACGCACGGCGCGCGCAAGGGTCTCGCCGACACCGCCCTGAAGACGGCGAACTCGGGCTATCTCACGCGGCGCCTGGTGGACGTGACCCAGGATCTCGTGGTCACCGAAGACGATTGCGGCACGACCAACGGCGTAGCGATGAAAGCGCTGGTCGAGGGGGGCGAAGTGGTCGAGGCGCTTAGGGAGCGCATTCTCGGCCGGGTCACGGCCTCCGATCTGTTGCACCCTGAAACCCAGGAAGTGCTCTACAACGCCGCGACGCTCCTGAACGAGGACGAGGTCGAAAACATCGAGGCGCTGGGCGTCGATGAGATACGCGTGCGCACCCCGCTCACCTGCGATACGCGCTTCGGCCTTTGCGCCAAGTGCTACGGGCGCGATCTGGCCCGGGGGTCGCTCGTCAACGTCGGCGAGGCGATTGGCGTGATCGCGGCGCAATCGATCGGCGAGCCGGGAACCCAGCTCACCATGCGCACCTTCCACATCGGGGGAGCGGCCTCGCGCGCCGCAGCGGCGAACCAGGTCGAAGCGAAGTCGAACGGCACCGTGCGTTTTACGCCGCAGATACGCTACGTCACCAACCCGAAGGGCGAGAAGGTGGTGATCTCCCGGACCGGCGAAGTGCTCGTCACCGACGACAACGGCCGCGAGCGCGAGCGCCACAAGGTGCCTTACGGCGCGACGCTTCTCGCAGCCGACAGCAAGCCCGTCAAGGCGGGGCAGACGCTCGCCTCGTGGGACCCGCATACCCGTCCGATCATCACCGAGTACGGCGGCATCGTGCGCTTCGAGCACATCGAGGAAGGCGTCACCGTCGCCAAGCAGATCGACGAGGTGACGGGCCTCTCGACGCTGGTCGTGATCGATCCCAAGCGCCGCGCCGCCGCTGGCAAGGGCCTGCGCCCGCAGGTGAAATTGCTGAACGAGTCGGGCGAGGAGATTCGCATCGCGGGCACCGACCATCCCATTACCATCACGTTCCAGGTCGGCTCGCTCATCACCGTGAGGGACGGCCAGCAGGTGCAGGTGGGCGAGGTGCTCGCGCGCGTTCCACAGGAGACCTCCAAGACCCGCGACATCACCGGCGGTTTGCCTCGCGTGGCGGAGCTCTTCGAGGCGCGCTCGCCCAAGGACGCAGGGCTGCTCGCCGAGATCACGGGAACGGTGTCCTTCGGCAAGGACACCAAGGGCAAGCAGCGTCTGGTCATCACCGATCTGGAGAGCGTCTCGCACGAGTACCTGATCCCGAAGGACAAGCACGTCATGGCGCATGACGGGCAGGTCGTCAACAAGGGCGAGTTCATCGTCGACGGCCCGGCCGACCCGCACGACATCCTGCGCCTGCAGGGCGTCGAGGCGCTTGCGCGCTATATCACGGACGAAGTGCAGGACGTGTATCGCCTGCAGGGTGTCAGGATCAACGACAAGCACATCGAGGTCATCGTGCGGCAGATGCTCCGGCGCATCCAGGTGGAGGACCCGGGCGACACCCGCTTCATCCCGGGCGAGCAGGTCGAGCGCGCGGACGTGCTCGAGGAAAACGAGAAGGTGCAGGCCGAGGGCAAGAAACCGGCGACCTACAGCTACATGCTGCTCGGCATCACCAAGGCGTCGCTGTCGACCGACTCGTTCATCTCGGCCGCTTCGTTCCAGGAGACGACGCGCGTGCTCACCGAGGCCGCGATCATGGGCAAGAAGGACGACCTGCGCGGACTCAAGGAAAACGTCATCGTCGGCCGGCTCATCCCGGCGGGGACCGGCATGGCATACCACAACGCGCGCAAGAACGCGCCGCCGGCGCAGTTGTTTGAGGAAGGCACGCCGGCAGCCGAGGCGGAAGCAGCGGCAGCGGCCGCGCACATCGAGAACGCCTGAGTTTCCGATGCTTGGCGGAAAGCTCCTGCGGGCGCTCCGCCTTCTGCCA
Source organism: Burkholderiales bacterium (assembly GCA_035637655.1). Classification (GTDB taxonomy): domain Bacteria; phylum Pseudomonadota; class Gammaproteobacteria; order Burkholderiales; family SG8-39; genus VBDM01. Next base: position 4,553 of record DASPWT010000081.1, read on the forward strand.
TGGGTGGTGCTCGGGACCGCGCTCGCGCCCTGGCCGGCACCGGCCCAGACGAGCGACGCCTGGCCGGGCAGGCCGATCCGCTTCATCCTCCCGTTCCCGCCCGGCGGCGGTACGGACATCCTCGGCCGTCTTATCGCGGAACGGATGACCGCGAGCCTCGGCCAGCCGGTCGTGACGGAGAACCGCGGCGGGGCGGGCGGGAACGTCGGCGCCGAAGCAGCGGCCAAATCCGCGCCCGACGGCTACACCATCGTGCTGGTTGCGCCTTCGCTCGCCATCAGCACTAGCCTCTACTCCAAGCTCAATTACGACCCGGTGAGGGACTTCGCGCCGGTGAGCCTCGTCGCGACGGTGCCGAACGTCATGGTTACCCATCCTTCGGTGCCCGCCAACACGCTGGCGGAATTCGTCCGAGTCGCGAAGACGAAGCCCGGAGAAATGAACTTCGGCTCCGGCGGCAGCGGCACGTCCAACCATCTTGCCGGGGAACTCTTCAACATCGTGGCCGGAGTGAAGCTCGTGCATGTGCCTTACAAGGGCGTAAACCTCGCGATGAACGACGTGCTCTCGGGCCAGATCCATCTGGTGGTGATCGGCGTTCCGGCAGCGGCCCCGCACCTCAAGGCGGGGAAACTGAGGGCGCTCGCCCTGGTGGCGCCGCAGCGCGCCGCCGCGCTGCCCGAGGTGCCGACCGCCGCCGAGGCCGGACTGCCGAATTTCGAAGTCACCACCTGGTACGGGATCCTCGCACCCGCGGGCACGCCGAAGACTATCGTCACGCGGCTCAACTCGGAGCTCGTAAAAATCATGCACGCGCCGGATCTGAAGGAACGCCTGGCGGCGATGGCCACCGATCCGGCGACGAGCACGCCGGAGGAATTCGCGGACTACATCAAACGGGAAATCGCGAAGTGGGGCGAGGTCGTCCGCCAGGCCGGATTGAAAGCGGACTGACGCTCAGCCCTTGACGTGTTTCCGCAGCAGCTTGGCGAACTCGCCGCTCGGAATCGGCTTGCTGAAGAAGAAACCCTGCATCTCGTCGCAGGCGCGGTCGCGGAGGAAGGTCTGCTGCTCCTGCGTCTCGACCCCTTCGGCCACGACCGTGAGGTTGAGGCTCTTGCCCATGGCGATGATCGCCTCGGTGAGCGCCTTGTCCTCTGCGTTCTGCGGAAGATCGTGGATGAAGGAGCGGTCCACCTTGAGCGTGTCGATCGGAAAGCGCTTCAGGTGCGTGAGCGAGGAGTAGCCGACCCCGAAGTCGTCGATCGCGAGCCGCACGCCCATCTTCTTGATCTCGGCGAGCACTCTTCCGGCGCGCTCGGGGTTCTGGATCACCATGCTCTCGGTGAGCTCGAGCTCGAGCAGCTCTGGCCGCAACCCTGTGCTTTCCAGCGTAGCAGCAATGTCCTTGACCAGATCTTCGTCGGCGAACTGGCGCGCCGACAGGTTGACCGCCATGCACACGGGCGGCAGCCCCTCCCGCTGCCAGGCGACGTTCTGCGCGCAGGCGGTCCTCAGCACCCATTTTCCGATCGGCCCGATGAGTCCGGTCTCCTCTGCGAGCGGGATGAACTGGGCCGGCGGCACCATGCCGAGATCGGGGTGCTGCCAGCGCACCAGCGCCTCCACGCCGGTGATTTTCTCCGTGTGCAGATCGAGCTTCGCCTGGTAGTGCAGCACGAACTCGCTGCGCTCAAGACCCCTGCGCAGACTTGTCTCGAGCGCCAGCCGCTCGAAGGAATGGACGTTCATCTCCTCGGAGTAGAACTTGTAATTGTTCTTGCCGTCTTCCTTGGCGCGGTACATGGCGATGTCCGCGTTTTTCATCAGGGCCTTTTCATCTTGCGCCTCCGCCGGATACATGCAGATGCCGATGCTCGCCGTCACCCGGCATTCCTGGCCTTGCGTTTCCATCGGCTGGGCGAGCGCTGAGAGGATCTTGCGCGCGACTGCCTCGACTTGTTTCGCCTCGCTCACCTCCTGTACCAGCACGACGAACTCGTCGCCGCCCAGGCGCGCGACGACGTCGCTCGAGCGCACGGTCTGGGTGAGGCGGGCTCCCATCTCCTGAAGCAGTCTGTCCCCGGCCTCGTGGCCGAGGGTGTCGTTGATGTTCTTGAAGCGGTCCAGATCGATGAACAGCACGGCGAAATTGCGGTCGTAGCGGCGCGCGTTCCGGATTGCGATGTTCAGCACTTCGCCGAACATGGCGCGGTTCGGAAGCGACGTGAGCGCGTCGTGATTGGCGAGGAACTGGATGCGCTCCTCGTCCTGCTTGCGCTCGGAGATGTCCTTGCCGACGCCGCGATAGCCCGTGAAGGCGCCCGACGAGTCGAACACGGGCTCGCCGCCGATGCTGACCCAGATTTTCTTGCCGGATTCGTCGAGCCGGCACAGCTCCATGTCGCGGAACGGCTTGTGCGCCTCGAGAAGGGCAATGTGGTCCGCCCACTGGTCGGGCGTCATGTTGATGTAGCTCTGCTCCCAGCGCTTCTTGCCTATGAAAGGTTGGAGAGTGAGCGTGTTCAGCCGTTCCGAGCCGGTTCCGGACATCGAAGTGAAGCGGAATTGATCGTCCTGCTCCCAGTACATGTCGGTGGAGAGCTTGGTCAGGTTGCGAAAACGCTCTTCGCTCTCGCGCACCCCCTCTTCCGCCTGCTTGCGCCGCACGAACTGGCCGATCTGGCTGCCGATCACGCGCAACGCCTGCAGCAGGCGCTCTTCCGGCTCGCGCACTTCGCGGCTGTTGAAAGCCAGCACGCCGATCGTCTTCCCTTCGGCCATCACCGGAAAGAAGATTGCTCCATGCAAGCCGATTTCGCGAATGAGGGATATCTGTGCGGCGCGTACGTCTTTCCCCACATCGGCCAGCCACAACGGCTGGCCCGACTGCCACACTAGGCCCGCCAGACCGGCGCCCGGCGCGTAGGTCACACCGCGTGACGACGCGAGGAAGCGCTCAATGGCATCGGTTTGGATTCCCCAGGCCTCTACGCAGCGCAGTACCCCCGCTCGCTCGTCCACGCGAAGATAGCGACCGCAATCCCAGCCTTCGGTTTCGCAGACGGAGCGAATCGCCGCCTTCAGCCCCGTCCCAAGGCTATCTGCCTCGGCAAGACAGCGGGTAACCGCGTGCTCCAGTTCCCGCAACCGCTCGGCGCGCTTGCGCTCGGTGATGTCGCGCGCGATGGAGACGACGACATCTCCGGCCGCTGAGCGCACCGTGCGGGGATGCGCCTCGATCAGCAACTGCGATCCGTCCTTGCAACGGTAAACGCCTTCCACCGTCGGTGCGGTCAAGTCGCCGGCAAACATCCGGTCGTAGAGTTGGGTGAGTTCCTCGCGGGACTTGGAGAAGATGTCCTGCGGGCCCATCGCCAGCAGCTCTTCCCGGGTGTAGCCCAGCGCCCGGCACGCCGCGTCGTTCACATCGATGTAGCGCATGCTGGCGCGGTCGATGAGCAGCATCAGATCCGCCGAGGTGTCCATCGCGACGCGGAACCGGCGCTGTTCTTCTTCCGCGCGCTTGCGCTGTAAAAACTGGCCGATCTGGCTGCCGATCACCAGTATCGCCTTCAGCAGTCGCTCGTCCGGTTCGCGGACTTGTCGGCTGTTGAAAGCGAGCACGCCAATCGGTTTGCCTTCGGCTTCCGAGGTGATCGGGAAGACGAACGCGCCGCGCATCCCGGTATCGCGGAACAGCGTCGCCGTCGCTACGCGGGTGTCCCGGGTGAGGTCGGGGACCCACAGCGGCTGCACCGTTTGCCACACCCGCCCTGCCAAGCCGGCACCGGGGGCGTAAGAGAGGTCCCGGGACCTTTCGATGAATTGCTCGACCGCGGCCACCGGAACGCTCCACCCGTCGCCGAACCTCAGCGCCCCGTCTCTTTCGCTCCAGTGGAAATACCGTCCGCATTCCCAGCCTTCCGTCTCGCACACGGCGCGGATCACCGCCCGGACTGCCGCAGCCACGCTGTCGGCTTGGGCGAGGGAGCGGTTGACCGCGTGTTCGAGCGCTTGCAGCTCTTCGGCGCGCTTGCGCGCGGTGATGTCCTTGGCGACGCCGCGATAGCCGCAAAAGCGACCCTTGCCGTCGAAGACCGGAAGGCCGCTCACGCTGATGCAGTGCAGCTCGCCCTTCGAATCGGGGCGCTGGTAGACAAAGTCGGAGAACGGGAGCCTCGCTTTCAGGACGGCCTTGTGCTTGTCCCAGCTGCCGCCGTCGCCTACGGGGACCGCGTCGTTGTCCCAGCGCGCCGTGCCGAGAATCCGCTTCGAATCGATCCCGGCCGCCTTAAGGTTGCTGCCCGTGATCACGGTGAAGCGGTACGAATCGTCCTGCTCCCAGTACCAGTCGGACGAGAGCCCGACGAGGCTCTCGAAGCGCTCCTCGGCCTGGCGCAAAGCCTCGCCCAGGTCAGGCGGCTTCTTCGGATTCTTCCGGGCTTCCACGGTTTGTCTCTCCGCATGGTCGGAAGGGCGTAACTCGCGGCCGGCAGCTCTTCGCATAGCCGTACAGCTCCCGTCTTGAAGCTACAGTATGCTCGGCAGCCGCGTCGGCTTGCAAGGCGGCCGGCGGCGCGGCGCCGAGTACCGGTGCACGCCCGCCTCAGGCTCCCGTGCGCCGGCGCTCGCCGAAAACGTCCGCCCGACCCGCCGGGCGTGCGCGCAGATACTGAGGCGGGATGCGCGGCTCGGCGCCGAGCTCAAGCGCCGCGTGCCAGGCCCAGCGAGGATCCCACAAAAAGCCGCGCGCAAGCGACACCATGTCGGCCTTGCCTTGCGCGATGATGTCCTCGGCCTGCTTTGCCTCGGTGATCATTCCGATCGCGAGGGTCGCGATGCCCGCGTCCCTGCGCACGCGCTCGGAGAACTGCACCTGGTAACCCGGTCCGACGGGAATGTCCTGGTTCTTCATCAGCCCGCCGCTCGAGCAATCGATCCAGTCGCAGCCGAGGTTCTTCAATTCCCGGGCAAACACCACGGTCTGCGAGAGGTCCCATCCGCCCTCGATCCAGTCGGTGCAGGAGACGCGTACCCCGAGCGGCTTGTGTCCCGGCCAGACCGCACGCACGGCGGCAAAAACTTCCAGCGGAAAGCGCATCCTGTTGGCGAGTGAGCCGCCGTATTCGTCGTCGCGCCGGTTCGAGAGCGGCGACAGGAATTCGT
>DASPWT010000082.1:0-9261 GCA_035637655.1 Burkholderiales bacterium
GGTCTCGGCGAAACGCAACAGGTGGAACACCGCTTCCTTCTGATTCTTCGACCACAGGCTCTCGCCTTCGACGTATGCCCGACCCGCAGTGAGGATGTCTATGCTGACAATGGCAAGCCACACCAGCACAGCGACGATCGCGAGGAATGGCGAAACGATCAGGAGCATGCGCTTGCTCATCGCGAGCCATTGCGTGACTTTCGCAAACGAAGTCACAAGGACTTTAATGTCAACGTACGCCATGGTCGTTTGTCCGTCCTACTTTCGTTTCCTGGACCTTTGAGGTACCGGGAAAAGTTAGTGCTCGCATTCGTCAACAAGCCAAACCTTTGACCACCTGAGAGCACGTTATGTGCCTGCGAGTGTAACAAACGGAACGTCGGGAAAAACGTGCAAATTACCGCTAGACGCTGAATCTTCCTTCCAGCATTCAGCTTTGACAGGCGATGACTTCTCGCCGGAGACGGCAGAGTTTCAACAGCTCGCGATAGGGAAGGTCGGGATTTCTCTAAGTGTCTGAAGAAGAACGCCTGGAAACGCACCCTGAGCGTGTGGATCTCAGGAGCGTGACCCCGGTGAGCGATTCATCGCTCACCGGGTCTGCGGAACTGTCTTTCTGCGTGGACGAACCTTAGAAACGGTACGCGAATTGCGCGCCAAAAATGTCGACCGAGCCTTTGTAGGTTCCGACGAGCTGCCCGAAGGCAGCTGCGCTTCCGGCGTTCTGATTGATGGGCGCGTCCTTGATAAACAGATGCGCGTACCCGAAGTCGAGCGTACCGTCCTTCGATAATTTGTATTGACCGCCAACCGACAGCCACAGGCGATTGTTGTCGGGCAGCCGTGCGGTTCGGTCAGTATCGTTGACAGGAGTCTGGTCAAACGCGAGGCCCATCTTGATCGACCAGGCATCGTCATAGCGGTGGACCGCACCGACACCGACACGCCAGGTGTTCTTGAAGTTCTCCGGGGTACTACTCAGCGTTGCACCCGTATCTCGCACGATCGTCAAATCCCTGATCTTCGACCAGCCAGTCCTAGTCACGTCGGCGAGCAAAGTCCAGCCCGGATTCAGGCGATGTTGCAGAGCGATTGACTCGGAATCGGGCATCTTGATGTCGACACTCACGTCTCCACTTGGAACAAGCGGCGAGGCGAATGTAGCGGTTCCGGTGAGATGGTATTTGATCGCTGACCGGTAGGAAATGCCCAGCCTCGTGTCCGGAGCCAATTGGAACATCGCCCCGAGGTTATAGCCCAAACTCCCGCTGTCTTTGGCCTTGATGTCGGCAGTTGTCTCGCCCCCCGCTCCCAAGTTGACTGCATTGGTGAATTCGGCGTCGATTGACTGGTAGTTCACGCCGAAGCCGAGCGATACGGTCTCATTCAGCTTGTAAGAAACCGACGGATTGAGATTGAGGGTTGAAATATCCGATTTGATCGCCTGGAACCGGCCCATCCAGGCCGGGTCGTATTCGGTCTTCAGCCCGAAGGGCACGCTCACCCCGACGCCGACTTTCCAATTCGGGGCGACGTCCATGGCGAAGTACACGTTCGGAACCGCAGAGAGGTCTCCTGCGTCACCGCCGCTGCCTCCCAGGGTTCTCCCGGCGGCTGCAACGGAACCCGAATCGCTGAATTTCGCGCTCAGGTTGATGAGCGCGAGGCCGGCGGATACCTGCATTCCGCCGGGCAGCAAGCTCATGCCGGCGGGGTTGTAGAAGATGGTGCTCGCATCCTCTGCAGCGGCCGCGGCCCCCGCGTACGAGTTACCCAGGCCGCATGCACTTTGTTCGATCAGGGCGAACGCGGAAGCATGCGCTTGCGAAACGCCCCCGGCAAAAGCCCCCGCCACCGCGAGCGAAAGGGCGGTTTTTCTGATCCCGGTACTTGCCATGCGAATCTCCTCTTCGAGCGTTATATTGAGAGCCGGATTTGCAGCTGTCTTGGCCGCCGACACGATACCACAACGTCATAGTCCCGCAAATGGGCCGCTGCGAATGCAGGGCGGCTCGCCTGCGCGCCGGCCTCTCAGGCGAGGGTCACCCGCGCGAACTTGCGTTTGCCGACCTGCAACACGACCTTGTCCCCCCGCTTCACGGAAAGCCCCTTGTCGGTGACCTTCTCGCCGTCGATGCGCACGCCGCCCTGCTCGATCATGCGCAGGGCCTCCGAAGCGCTGGAGACCAGCTGCGACTCCTTGAGCACCTTCGTGATCGCCATTTCGGGAACCTTGCCCGGTGTCGATTTACCGTGGACCTTGAGTGTAATTTCAGGAATGCCCTCGGGCATCGCGCCGTGCTTGAAACGTGCCTCGAAATCGGCCTGGGCGCGCTCCGCCGCCGTCGCGCTGTGAAAACGAGTGACGATCTCGCGCGCAAGAAGCACCTTGATATCGCGCGGGTTGCGACCGCCCGAAACCTCCTTCTTCCACGCGGCGAGGGTTTCCAGCGATTCGAAGGAGAGCAACTCCAAGTAGCGCCACATCAGTTCGTCGGAGATCGACATCAACTTTCCGAAGATCGCTTCCGGAGATTCGCTGATACCAACGTAGTTGTCGAGCGACTTCGACATCTTGTCGACGCCGCGTATCCCTTCGAGAAGCGGCATCGTCAGGATGCATTGCTGCGGCTGACCGTAGTGCTTCTGCAGCTCGCGCCCGACCAGCAGATTGAACTTCTGGTCGGTTCCCCCGAGTTCGACGTCGGATTTCATCGCCACTGAATCGTAGCCCTGCATGAGTGGGTAGAGGAACTCGTGGATGGCGATAGGCTGGTGGGCCGCATAACGTTTACCGAAATCGTCGCGCTCGAGCATACGCGCGACCGTCCATTTTCCAGCCAACCCTATCAGGCCGGCCGCGCCCAGCTCGTCGGACCATCTGGAATTGAACAGGACTTCCGTCTTGTTGGCGTCCAGGATCTTGAAGACCTGGTCTTGATAGGTTTTCGCGTTCTGCAGGATCTGTTCCCGCGAAAGCGGCGGCCGCGTCGCGTTCTTGCCGCTCGGGTCACCGATCATGCCCGTGAAATCCCCGATCAGGAACTGGACGTGATGGCCCAGGTCCTGAAACTGGCGCAGCTTGTTGATCACCACCGTGTGTCCGAGATGCAGGTCGGGCGCAGTCGGGTCCAGGCCGAGCTTCACGCGCAATGGTCGTCCGGATTTGAGCTTTTCGCGCAGCTCGGCCTCGACGATCAATTCATCGCAGCCGCGCTTGATGACTCTCAGTTGGTGGTTGATGTCGCTCATGGGTGTGCAGATGGCTGATCGGGCGGTTATTTGTTAGACTTTCTGATTCAACCCGCTGCGGAATATGCATAACGACGAGGTGGGAATTGTAACGCGCTCCGGCGAAAGGCGCCTCCGATGGTTGGCCGCCGCCGTCGTCGTGCCGCTGTTCGGCGTGGTGGCCGCATTCGGCACGGTCGAGCACGTACCGGAACCGGTTCGCGTCCGGATTGTCGTCGCGCCGCTCGCCCTCTCCGCGACCCCGGTCGGCGATTCGGGAACGATCATTTATTTTCAGGAAGACCGTTTCAGACGCAGTGACACGCTCGCCACGCTCATCGAGCGGCTCGGAGCCGATCAGGACGAAGCGGCGACGTTTCTGCGTTCTTCGCGTGCGACGCGGCCGTTTCGCCTTCTGCTTCCAGGAACGACCGTCCAAGCCAAAGTCGACGAGGTCGGCAAGCTACGCTCGATATCGTTTCTCACAGACAGGGACACGATTCTCTCGGTGGACCGCGTGGGCGAAAGCTTCGGCAGGTTCGAGCAGCAGGCCGAGGTGGCGCGCGGAGTAGAGATGAAATCGGGCGAGATCGAGACCTCGCTCTTCGCAGCGACCGATGCGGCGGGGATTCCGGACGGCATTGCGGTCCAGCTTGCGGACATTTTTGGAGGCGACGTGGATTTTCACCGCGATTTGCGCCGCGGGGACCGTTTTGGGGTCGTTTTTGAAACTTTCTTCCACGGCGGCCAAACGATCAGATCCGGGCGAGTTCTCGCGGCCGAATTCTCCAGCCAAAGAAAAACCTACCGCGCGGTATGGTTTCAGGATCCCTGGGGAAGGGGCGGCTATTACACCCCAGACGGCGAGAACCTGCGCAAGGTATTTCTACGCTCGCCGCTCGAATTCTCGCGTATCACCTCGGGATTTGGCATGCGCCGCCATCCGATTTTCCAGCAGTGGCGCGCGCATCAGGGAGTCGACTATGGGGCCCCGGTCCGAACAAGGGTCAAGTCGACTGGTGACGGTGTCGTGTCGTTCGCGGGGCGGCGGAACGGTTACGGAAATCTCATCGTGCTCAGGCACCATGGGGGATACAGCACGTACTACGGGCACTTGACGAATTTCGCGCAGGGATTGAGGGCGGGCGGCCGCGTCGTCCAAGGCGAAATCATCGGTTACGTCGGGCAAACCGGCTGGGCCAATGGCCCCCACCTTCATTACGAATTCCACCTCCACAACCAGAACCGCAATCCGCTGACCATGGTTTTCCCGGCCGCGCAGCCTATTCTCGCGATCGAAATGCCGGCGTTCAAGCGTACCGCCGAGCCGCTCATTGCGCGACTGGATCTTCTGAGAAACAGCGACCTCGCGCTGCTCGAGTGAGCGGTTCCACGAGATCAGCGTCTTCCGAGATGTACATCGGATTGATGTCGGGCACAAGTCTCGACGGCGTCGATGCCGCACTCGTCGACTTGCGGGGCCAACCTTTTCTCCTGGGCGCGGGGTTTGTACCGTATCCGAAGAATCTTAAAGCCATTTTGCTTGCGCTGCACGAGGCATCCGGCGACGAGCTGCATCGTGCGGCGCTCGCCGGGATTGAACTCTCCAGGCTCTATGCACAGGCAGTCAGGCGCCTTCTGGAGAAACACGGCGTCCCCGCGCAAACCGTTTCCGCCATCGGTTGCCACGGGCAGACGGTGCGTCATCGGCCCCGGTCCGGGTACAGCCTGCAGCTCGGCAATCCTGCGCGGCTTGCCGAGCGCACCGGCATCACCGTGGTCGCCGATTTCAGAACCCGCGACATCGCTGCAGGCGGACAGGGCGCCCCGCTTGTGCCTGCGTTTCACGCGGCTGTGTTCCGGGACTCCCGTCGGCACCGCGTCATCGCCAATCTCGGCGGTATAGCCAATCTCACCGACCTTCCCCGCAAAGGACCGGTAACAGGCTTCGACACAGGACCAGGCAACGTCCTCCTTGACGCGTGGACCCGCGAGCGATTCGGCCGCGACTTGGACCGGGGCGGGGCGCTTGCCGCGCGAGGACGGCCGGTTGCGTCCTTACTGAAGGCGTTACTTGCCGACCCTTATTTTCGCCGCTCACCGCCCAAGAGCACGGGCCGCGATCACTTCAGTTTCGATTGGTTACGCCGGTTCAGGGTCGGAAAGCACAAGGTCGAGGACGTGCAAGCCACGCTGGCCGAGCTCACAGCGCGCAGCGTCGCCAAGGCGATTGCGAGGTTTTGTCCAGGCGCAGAGGAGGTCTACTTGTGCGGTGGCGGAGTACGCAACCGCGACTTGGTGATGCGCATCACCCGGGAACTGGCCGGCGTAAAAATTGCCTCGACGGAGCGGCTTGGAATTCACCCCGACTGGGTGGAAGCGATTGCTTTTGCTTGGCTCGCACAGCGGGCGCTGAAGCGAGAGACCGGAAATCTTCCCGGGGTGACCGGTGCGAAGGGGCCGCGGGTGCTCGGTGCGATTTACGCAGCTTAATCCGCTGTGAATAATTGCGAATAAAAACCCAAAGACGAAACGGAGGCCTCACGCCCCCGCTTCAGGGTTCCCGATGGACTTATGCGGAGAACGACGAACCGCAACCGCAGGTGCTCGTCGCATTGGGGTTTTTGATCACAAACTGTGCACCCTCGAGTCCCTCGGTGTAGTCGATCTCGGCGCCGGCGAGATACTGGTAGCTCATTGGATCAATGAGCAGCATCACCCCGTTTTTCTCCATCACCGTGTCGTCGTCGCTTTTCGCTTCGTCGAAGGTAAAACCGTACTGGAATCCGGAGCAGCCGCCCCCCGTGACGAACACGCGCAGCTTCAATTCGGAATTGCCTTCCTCATCGATCAATTGCTTGACTTTGTTTGCAGCGCTGTCTGTGAAAACAAGCGGTGCGGGCATCTCTGCGACTGCATTCATGTCTCAACTCCTGTAGCAAACTGCCCCATTATCGGGCCAGGACCTGACACGGTCAACCGGGCCAGTGATCTGGGGCTGCGGCCCCGGTATTCAAGCCGGAAGAAGTCATTGCCGCCCGTTAGACCGCGGGCTTGCTCGTCGCGAGCTTCAACTCCACGGTTTTTGCTTCGCCCGAGCGGTGTACCAGATGCCCCTCGACTATGGCGCCGAGATGCATCTCCAGGCTGTTGTAATGCACGTCTCCTTTGACCCGGGAGCGCGACTGGAGTTCGAGGAATTCGGCTACGTACACGGGCCCCGTGATCTCGCCGTTCACGACCAGGTGCGATACGCTGATTTCCCCTTCGATACGAGCCTTTTCGCTCAACACCAAGGTCGAAGGCTCGTCGGAAACCGCGGTTACGTTTCCGACGACTTCGCCGTCGATGCGAAGGCCTCCGGTGAAATTGACATTACCCTCGATCTTCGTGCCGACACCAATCAGGCTGTCTATGCGGTTTTGCGGCTTGCTGGGCTGCTTGCGAAACATAGCGTTTCCTGCCTGCTAAGAAAGGTTGACGTTTTGGCTGGCACGAGCCTCGCTGGACCCGTTCTCCAGGATGCGCGCCTGTACGGTTCGCACCCTGGCTCCCGCCGGAACCCGAAATGTTCCCTCAACTCGACGAAAATACTTGAAGTTGAGCTTGAAAGCAGTGCTGCCCGTTTCGGCTGAATCAGGGATGATGATTGTAGCATCCCTGCCCTCCTGCTGCATCTCCACCACGAGCTGCAAAGACCCGTGAAACTCGCGGTCAAGCCTCCCTCCCTGAAGGACGAGCAGCCGGTAGCGGAACTCGCCGGGAAGAACGTCACGCTCGACTTTGAAGCGGTGGATACTGACCTTTTCGCCGCGCCGTTCGCTCGGAACGAGATTCTCGAAAAAGGCAAGATCTTCCTTGAGCCGGTTGTTTTCGTCTTCGAGCGCCCTCACCTGAGAGGCAAGCTGGGCTTGCGCCGTTTGCTCGATCTTCAGGCGCGACTCGCTGGCGTTGGCGATCGAGCGCAACCTCGCAGCCTCGCTCTCGAGCCGCCCCATTGAGTCGCGAAGCCTGGCGAATTCAGTTTGCAGCTCGCTGCGATCGAAACCGGCGAAACGACGCCCGGCGTCGTACATCCACGCCGCCAGTGCAAGCGCAAACGAGAGGAACACCAGCATTCCGAGCCAGCGCCAGTACCAAGCGACGTGTGTCTGGACCGTCATCTTCGGCGCAGAAATTCCGAAGCGTTTGCGGAATTGTTTGAACAGCTTGGACATTAGATTCTCCGCCCGCCGAGTCAGGGCACAATAGCCAGATGCGAGAGACCCATCGTTTCCTCGAATCCAAACATGATATTCATATTCTGCACCGCTTGTCCCGAAGCGCCCTTCACCAGATTGTCGATCACTGAGAGCACGACAAGCATGTCTCCCCCCTGCGGGCGATGGATTGCGATGCGGCAAGTATTGGTAGCCCGAACCGAGCGCGTATCCGGTTCGCTTCCGTCAGGGAGCACGTCGACGAAGGGCTCGCCGCGATAGCGATCTTCGTACAGCCTCTGAAACTCGAGGTTGGCAGTGACGCGTGCATACAGAGTTGCGTGTATGCCCCGAATCATGGGCGCCAGATGCGGCACGAACGTGAGACCGACACTCCTTCCGGCGGCTGTATCCAGCCCCTGGCGAATCTCTGGCCAATGACGATGCCCGGAAACATTATAGGTTTTGAGATTATCCGAAGCTTCGGAGAAGAGCAGATGTTCTTCGGCTTTCTTGCCGGCACCGCTCACCCCGGACTTCGCGTCCGCTATCAAGTGATCGAGGTCGACGGCCCCGGCTTCCGCAAGAGGCAACAAGCCGAGCTGAACCGCGGTCGGATAGCACCCGGGATTCGCCACCAGATGTGCGCCTTTGATTTTTGCGCGATTTACTTCCGGCAGACCGTACACTGCTTGAGCGAGGAGCTCGGGCGCGGCGTGCTTGACCTTGTACCACTTCTCCCACTCAGCTATGTTCTTGATGCGAAAATCGGCCGAGAGATCCACGACACGCACGCCGGCCTCCACGAGCGCTCTCGCTTCACCCATCGCAACGGTATTGGGCGTCGCGAAAAACACCACATCGCACTTGGCGAGGTCCGACTTTGCCGGATCCGAGTACGCAATCGCCACGGCACCGCGCAAGCTCGGAAAAAGCTCCGCCACCGGAGTGCCGACCTCTTTGCGCGAGGTGATCGCGACGAGCTCTGATTGCGGGTGGCGCGCGAGGATACGCAGCAACTCGATCCCGGTATAACCGGTCCCGCCCACGATGCCGACTTTAATCATCACTACCTCAGAAATCCAGTCTACCAGCCGGGTTTCATCAATGCCCCGGAAAGTCCGCTCCGGCTGCTCGAACCGCAAACAAAAAAGCCGCCCGGGGGGCGGCTTTCCTGTGCCAATCTCTGAACATCAGCGTTTGGAGTATTGCTTGCGCCGCCGCGCCTTATGCAAGCCGACTTTCTTTCGCTCGACCTCGCGCGCATCGCGGGTAACCAGACCCGCCTTGCTCAAGAGCGGCTTGAGCGCCGGGTCGTACTCGATCAACGCACGCGTCAGGCCGTGGCGCACGGCCCCCGCCTGTCCGAACTCTCCTCCTCCCGATACGTTCACCATGACGTCGAACTGGGTCAGCTTGTCGGTCAATACAAGCGGCTGACGCACGACCATTTGCCCGGTTTCACGCGCGAAGTATTGGTTAGCGGGACGGTCGTTCACGATGAAATCACCCTTGCCGGGCTTGATGAACACGCGCGCGACGGAACTTTTGCGTCGGCCGGTTCCGTAATAGTATTGTCCGATCATGTGTTGGTCTCCAGCGCTTTAGGCTGCTGCGCGGCGTGAGGGTGCTCCCCACCCGCGTAGACTTTCAGCTTCTTAAGCATTGCGTAGCCGAGCGGCCCTTTAGGCAACATTCCTTTGACTGCGATCTCCAGCGCCCGAGTCGGGAACCGCGCCTGCATCTTGGCAAATGTAGTCGCATAGACCCCGCCGGGGTAGGTGCTGTGGCGATAGTAGGTCTTGGCCTCGCCCTTGTTCCCCGTAACACG
>DASPWT010000083.1:0-31304 GCA_035637655.1 Burkholderiales bacterium
ACCCTGATAGTCGGAATCGATGAGGCCGACGAGATTGCCGAGCACGATGCCGTGCTTGTGCCCGAGCCCGGAGCGCGGCAGCACCACCGCGGCGAGCCCTGGGTCAGCGAGGTGGATGGCGATGCCGCTCGGGACGAGCTCGGCTGCACCCGGCGCGAGTGTGACCGGCGAATGGATGCAGGCCCGGAGGTCGAGTCCCGCCGCGCCGGCGGTGGAGTACCGCGGGAACTCCTCGCGCACGCGAGGGTCGAGGATCTTTACGTCGAGAGTCTTCAAACGAAGAGCCGCCTAGCGCCGCGGCAGCAGCTTCGCGATATGCTCGATCAACTGGCGCGCCAGCACGATCTTGGGCGCGAGCGGCAGCTCGTGCACGCCGTCCTCGTCGAAAAGCGTGAGCGCATTGGTGTCCTTGCCGAAAGTCTCCTGCGCGAGGTTTGCGGCGAGAAGCGGAATTCCCTTTTTCTTCCGTTTAGCCTCCGCATTGGCCTTCAAGTCTTCGGTCTCTGCAGCGAAACCGACGCAGAACGGTCCCTTCGGAAGCGCCGCGACCTCGCCGAGGATGTCGGGGTTCAGCGCAAGTTCGAGCTTGAGGTTGCCGTTGCCGCGCTTGATCTTGTGCGGCTTAGGATCGATGGGGTGATAGTCGGCGACGGCGGCGACCGAGATGAAAATGTCGGCCTTTTCGGCGCGCGCCATCACCGCCTTGTGCATGTCGCGCGCAGTGGTCACGTCCAAGCGCTCCACGCCCGCCGGAGCGGCAAGCGCAGTGGCCCCGGATACGAGCGTCACCTCCGCTCCGGCTTCCAGCGCTGCTTGAGCGACCGCATAGCCCATTTTTCCAGAACTCTGATTGGTGACTCCACGCACCGTGTCAATCGGCTCATAGGTCGGTCCTGCCGTGATCAGGACTTTTTTTTTGGAGAGTGCCTTGGGACCGAGCGCAGCCGCGACTTCCGCGAAGATCTCCTCGGTCTCGAGCATCCGCCCCATGCCGCCCTCGCGGTCGGCATGGTCGCCCGCTGTCGGGCCGAGGATGCCGACGCCGTCGGCGCGCAAGCGCTCGACGTTGCGCTGCGTCGCCGCGTTCTGCCACATCTCTACATTCATCGCCGGCGCAACTATGAGCGGGCAGCGGCGCGCGAGGCACAGGGCCGAGAGCAGGTCGTCGCCGAGCCCGTTCGCGACCTTTGCAAGGAAATCGGTCGTGGCGGGCGCGACCACGATGATGTCCCGGTCGCGCGAAAGTCCGATGTGACCCATGCTGTCGGGCACGCGCGTGTCCCACATATCCGTGTGTACCGGCTGGCCGGAGAGCGCCTGCAGCGTCGCCGGCGTAATGAAGCGGCACGCGGCTTCGGTCATGACGACGCGCACGTCGGCACCGGCCTTGATGAAAAGGCGCGTCAGCTCGGCCGCCTTGTAGGCGGCGATTCCGCCGGTGATCCCGAGCAGAATGCCCTTTCCGGAAATCTCGGTCATCGCGATTCGGCCTGAGGCGTTAAACCGCAAAACGAGGATTCTAAGCGAATTCCATGGCCATTACAGACTGGCCCCTTCAGGAGCGTCCACGCGAACGGCTGCTTGCGCTCGGCGCCGCCTCGCTCGCCGACGCGGAGCTGCTCGCGATCCTCCTTCGTACCGGTATCAAGGGAAAGAGCGCGGTCGACCTCGCACGCCAACTGCTCGGGCGCTTCGGCTCCGTCGGCGCCCTGCTCGATGCCGGGTCCACGAACCTCGCGGAGACCCCAGGTCTGGGGAGCGCCAAGCTCGCGCAGCTCCAGGCAGCCCTCGAACTGGCGCGCCGTGCGCTCAAGGAGGAAATCTCTTCGCGGGATGCGCTGTCGTCGCCGCGGGCAGTGCGCGATTATCTGCGCCTTACGCTCGCCGGGCGCGAACAAGAGGTGTTCGCGGTGCTGCTCCTCGACGCGCAGCATCGCGTCATCGCCTGCGAGGAGCTGTTCCACGGCACGCTGACTCAAACGAGCGTTTATCCCCGCGAGGTGGTGAAGTGTTCGCTCAAGCATAACGCGGCAGCCGTGATTTTCGCGCATAACCACCCTTCCGGTGTCGCCGAGCCGAGCCATGCCGACGAGATCCTCACCCGCTCGCTGAAAAGCGCGCTCGCTCTGGTCGATATTCAGGTGCTCGACCATTTCATCGTCGCGGGGAGCCGCACGATGTCTTTTGCCGAGCGCGGGCTGCTGTGATGATCCTCTGCGGATCCTTCGCTGCGTTTAACTTTGAGCTTGAACGCGTGCCCTGTTTCGACCTATAATGCGCCCCTTTCTTGCGGAGCATTCCATGGCGCGCGTCTGCCAGGTAACGGGTAAGAAGCCCCAGGTGGGACACCACGTTTCCCACGCCAACAACAAGACCATACGCCGGTTCTACCCGAACCTGCAGTACCGCCGTTTCTGGGTGGAAAGCGAAAAGCGCTGGGTGAGGCTGCGCATTTCCAACGCCGGCGTGCGCATCATCGACAAGAAGGGCATCGACGCGGTGCTCAAAGAGCTGCGCGAGCGCGGCGAGATCTAGCCTGAGGAATCGCCACCATGCGCGAAAAGATCAAGCTCGAATCCACGGCCGGCACCGGCCATTTCTACACCACCACCAAGAACAAGCGCAGTACGCCCGACAAGATCGAGATGAAGAAGTACGACCCCAGGGCGCGCAAGCACGTCATCTACAAGGAAACCAAGATCAAATAAAAGCGGACGGCCAAGGCCGCCGCTTTATTTCCGCACGTTGGAACGGACACAAAGTGCCGTTCAACGTGCGGTGAAAAAAGCCCGCGAATGCGGGCTTTTTGTTCAGGCAGGCACGCTTACTTCGGCTGCGGCTTGGCTTCCCCGGTCGTATCGCGCGGTGCGTCCGCAACGCCGCGCTTGTAGACGATCTTGTTGGTACCGCCGTCGCAGGTTCCCACGACCTTGCCGTCTTCGGCCGCATCCATGCCCACGACCGTCAGCGTAAAGACTTTCACGCCGTTGTTCCTGATCTTGGTTTCGATCTCGGTCTTCAGTTCTCCACAGTCCTTTCTTTGCGGTTGCGATTGTGTTTGCGATTGCGGTTGCGGTTGCGGTTGCGATTGCGGTTGCATTTGCGGTTGCGGTTGCGCCAGAGCCGGAGAAGCCGCCAGCGCCAAAGCAACGATCGCCACTAGTGTTCTCATTTCGGATACTCCCTCGTCATTTGAATGGAAAGCACCGCCTGAAACCTTCGTGCATAGGCGCCGGACTCGCCGCACTGTCGCTGAATCCCGGCTGAACCGGCATCTATTAGGCGCCATTGTCCGTAGTTATGCCGCGGAATCAAGGGACGCCGCGCGGGCGGGCCGCGAGATGAGATCTCCAATAGGGATAAGTGTTTGACGGACAATGGGATTCGTCTGGCGCATCCCGAACACAAAGTCCGGCCGACAAACAAAAAACCCGCCAGCCGGCGGGTTTTTCGAATTCCCGCTCAAGCGGGAAGGCGAAACTCGCTACGCATAGCAGCGCAGCCTGCGCGAGAACTCCACCAGCGGGCGGATGCCGCTCGCTTCGGCGCGGTGGCACCAGTCCTGCAGCTGCCGAACGAGCTGCTCGCGGGAAGCGCTGGAACGCTCCCATAGCGAAGCGAGCTCCGAACGCATCGAGTAAACAGTATGCAGCGCGCGCGACTTCGCCAGTCCCTGCTTGAGGTTCGCGCGCTCGGTTTCGCACAGTGATTTTTCGTCGCGGTGCAGCCAGCGCTTCAGGCTCTTCAGAACGTGCGCGTCGTGCGGCGCGAGCCGGCGCAGCTTGCCGAGCTCCTCGGCGTAGGTGCGTTTGAGCGACTTGGCGTATTTCGCGAGCACGTCGTAGCGGTGCGTGATCACGGCCTGAAGCGTCTCGGAGTCCACCGCGGGCTTCGCCTCGGTGAAGCGCGGCGTCGGCGCGACTTTCTTCACCTGTGCAAGGCCGAGCGCCTCGAGCAGGCAAATGTACATCCAGCCAAGGTCGATCTCGTACCACTTGTTGGAAAGCTTCGCCGAGGTGGCGAAGGCGTGGTGGTTGTTGTGCAGCTCCTCGCCGCCAATGACGAAGCCCCAGGGAACGATGTTCGTGCTCGCGTCCTCGGTCGACCAGTTGCGGTATCCCCAGAAGTGGCCGACGCCGTTGATGACGCCCGCCGCCCAGAACGGGATCCAGGCGATCTGCGTGACGAGGATCAGAGCGCCCGGGACGATGCCGAACAGCATGACGTTGGCCGCACCCATCAGGGTGATACCGAGTATCGAGAAGCGGGAATAGATGTTGCGCTCGAGCCAGTCGTCGGGCGTGCCGTGGCCGTAGCGGGTCATCGTCTCGCGGTTGTAGGATTCTTTGACGTACAGGAACACGCCGCCCCAGAGCACGCGGTTGATTCCGACCTGCTGAGGGCTGTGCGGGTCTTCGGCGGTTTCGCACTTGGCGTGGTGCTTGCGGTGAATCGCAGCCCACTCCTTGGTCACCATGCCGGTGGTCATCCACAGCCACAGGCGGAAGAAGTGGCTTGCCAGCGGATGCAACTCGAGCGCGCGGTGCGCCTGGTGACGGTGCAGGAACACCGTCACGCTGACGATGGTGATGTGGGTGAGACCGAGGGCGGCAAGGATATAGCCCCACCACGGCAGGTCGAAAACACCAGAAAACAGGACGCTGGATTCCATCAAGATCCCCTCTGTTGAGGTTCCGCCGATTCTACGTGAATCCGCACAAAGGGCAAGGACATAATCCCGAGGCCGCGGTCAGGGATTTCCTGATCCTATTCATGTCCTTGCAAGCCGGTAAATCCACAGGGAATTCTCTTCCGTGACGTAAGATTTTCACACCGGATATGCATGAATGATCGTGCGCGAAAGCCTTGGTTCCTGCTTCATGCTGCACGCTCGAGCAGCGCGGCGAAGAAGCCGTCGGTGCCATGCCGATGCGGCCACAGCTCGAGATATTTTTCTATTTGGAGCCGGATGCCGCCTTTTTCAAGCACTTCCCCCGCCGGCCGCAGCGTGAATTGGGCATTGCGCAGGAAATCCTCGACAATCCCGCGGTTTTCTTCCTCGAGGATGCTGCAGGTGGCATAAACGAGCCGCCCGCCCGGTTTCACGAGCCGCGCGGCGGCGGCGAGAATAGATTTCTGCTTTTCCACGAGCTCCGCGACATCCTCGGGCATCTGGCGCCATTTCATGTCGGGATTGCGCCGCAGCGTCCCGAGGCCGCTGCAGGGCGCATCCACCAGCACGCGGTCGATCTTGCCCG
This sequence comes from Burkholderiales bacterium, assembly GCA_035637655.1. GTDB lineage: Bacteria > Pseudomonadota > Gammaproteobacteria > Burkholderiales > SG8-39 > VBDM01. Next base: position 5,259 of record DASPWT010000083.1, read on the forward strand.
CGAGGCGCTTCACGCGCGCGTCGTTCACGCCCTCGATCCGCTGCGGATGCACGTTCGACAGTCCCGACCGCGCAAGTCGGGGTTTCAGCCCGGCGAGCCGCTTCGGGGAGATGTCGAACGCGTAGAGGCGTCCCGTCGAGCGCATGAGCGCCCCGAGGGCGAGCGTCTTGCCGCCCGCACCTGCGCAGAAATCCACCACCATCTCGCCGCGCTTGGGCGCGACCAGATGGCAGAGCAATTGACTTCCTTCGTCCTGCACCTCGATGCTGCCTTCCAGAAACAGGGGGTGCCGGTTGATCGCGGGCTTCTCCTGGAGTCTGATCCCTTCGGGCGAGTACGGCGTCGCAGCAGCGCGAAGCCCGTCGGCCGCGAGCCGTTCGAGCGCCGCTTCGCGCGAGATCTTCAGCGGATTCACGCGCAGGTCGAGCGGTGCGTTCTGCAGCAGGCCCTTTGCCAGCGCGAGCAGCGCGCTTTCGTCGTAGCGGGCACGCAGGCGCTCGATCGCCCAGTCGGGAAGCTCGCACTCGACTTCGAAGGGCTGCGACGTGGCCGCTTCGCGCTTGACCGAGGCGAGCCACTCGGTCTCGTCACCGCGCAGCCAAGGGTCAAGCTCGCGCAGGTTCGCACCGAGGAGCGCGGTCCAGGTCGCAAGCACAAGACGCCGCGGGCTCTGCGTCGCCGCGACGCGCTCGAGAAGCCGCCGGCGCCTGAGCGCTGCGTACACCGAATCGGCGATGGCGGCGCGGTCGCGCTGGCCGATCTTGGGGTGGCTGCGGAAAAACGCCGAGAGCGTCGCATCGGCGGGTTGCTCGAGCGGCAGCACCGCCGCAAAGGCCGCCGTGCACGCATCGAGCAGTGGGCGCGAGAAGCGCGTCACTTGCCGATGCGCGTGACGACCTGGTCGGAGTTCGTGCCGTCCGTGTCCACGACCAGGACGCGCACCGGCAGGAAATCGCGCTCTGCGGCGAACCAGATGTCGGTCGCCTTGTCGTCGGGTCCGTCGCGCAATTTCGCGATGTGAAGCGTCTGCATCGCGCCGGCGGGCGTGGCGAGCTTCTCGGTACCGACGACGGTGAAGCGGAATGGAGTCAGCCCGCGCCCGTCGGCACGCGTCACGTCGTATTCCTTGCCCTTGGGCGGGACGAATGCAAAGTTGTAGGCAAGGCTCAAAGGGTCCTGAGCAGTGCCCTGCATCGGCAGCGTCTCCGACTTCCCCTTGCGCTCCTGCGTTACCGAGCGCGCGTCCCAGTCGAATTTCGCCGAGACCGCCCAGCTGCTGCCCCGCTCGTCGCGGAATTCATCGGGCCGAAGCCCCTGCGGCGTGATGCGACCGCGGCTCGTGCGCTTCAAGACACCGAACAGCGCCAGGATTCCCCTCCCCCTCCCTTCGGAGGTGATCGCGTAGGTGCGGCCGTCGTGCTCGAGCGTTTCCGAAACGTCTACAAGAACCGTGCCGTTGCGTTTCAACTCGTAGGTGAGCGTGATGCGCTCGGGTGGGGCCGCCTGGACCATGGCGGCCCACAGAGCGAGCGCCCCAACACCTGCTCGGCGGAACGGACTTGAGATCATTCTTCGGCGAGTATTGCCTGTCGGGCGTCCGGCCCGTCAACGCGCACGATACCGTTCTCGACGGCGAGCCGGCCCTCGACAAACCAGCGTATCGCGAGAGGATAGACACGGTGTTCCTGGCGCAGCACCCGCGCGGCGAGCGTCCTTTCGGTGTCCCCGGCGTATACGGGTACCGCGGCCTGCGCGATGATCGGGCCGTGATCGACCTGTGGCGTGACGAAGTGCACCGTGCAGCCGTGGAGCTTCACGCCCTCCTGGAGGGCGCGCTGGTGCGTGTGTAACCCTGGAAACGCCGGCAGCAGGGACGGATGGATGTTGACCATCCGACCCGAGTAGTGCCGCACGAAATCGCGGCCGAGGACGCGCATGAACCCGGCGAGCGCGACGAGCTCGGGCGAATGCTGTTCGATCACCGCCTCGAGCGCGGCGTCGAACGCCCCGCGCGAGGAAAACTCGCGTTCATCGACCACTTGCGTGGGAATGCCCGACTGCGCGGCGAATTTCAGGCCCGCAGCGTCGGCACGGTTGCTGATTACGGCGGCGACCTTCGCGGAGAGTCCCGCGCCCACGATCGCCTCCATGTTGCTGCCGCGGCCGGAGATGAGGATCACGACCGATTTCATGGCGCTATTCTAGCGCGGCCCCCTTCTCCCCACCCTCGGCCGCCGCGCACCGCCGATTTACCCCTGCCAGGGTCTTTTGGCCTAATCTTGCTATGATCCGACTGGCGCGTCGGCAACCAACATCGGCTAGGGCGGAGTGCGCTTGGCTATTGGCATTTCAATGGAGTTTTTTTGCACCAGGAGCTAGCTCATGTCCATCCACAAATTTCTGATCAAATACCCGGCGGCCGCTGCAGCGCTTTTTTTGACCGGCGGCGCCATCGCCCAGATCGGGGTGACGGCGGACAAGATCATAATCGGACAATCGGCCGGCTTCACCGGCTCGATAGCCGGAACGGTCAAGGAACTCACCGCGGGGGCCAAGGCGTATCTCGACGCAGTGAACGCCAAGGGCGGCGTGCATGGCCGCAGGATCGTGCTCGAATCCATGGACGATGGGTTCGACCCGAAAAGAACGCCTGAAGTCATCCAGAAGCTGATCCAAGAGAAAAAGGTGTTTGCCCTGTTCCTTTCCCGCGGCACGCCGACGAACGAGGCGGCGATACCCGTCGTCGAGAAGTACAAGGTGCCGCTGATCGGCCCCTCGACCGGGGCCATGTCGATGTACGAGCCGCCGCACAGGTATCTTTTTCCGGTGCGCGCCAGCTACCGCTCCGAGACGTTCAAGATCGTCGATCAGCTGGTCAACATGGGGATCGCAAAGATCGCGGTGGTGTACACCGACGATTCGTTCGGCAAGGACTGCCTGGCCGGGGTCCAGCAAGCCATGAAAGAAAAAAACATCACGCCCGTCGCCGTCGCGAACCACGCGCGCGGAACCATAAAAGTCGAGGAGGCGGTCGCAACGATCGCAAAAGCTCAACCGCAAGCCGTCATCATGACTGTCCTGGCCGACGCGGGCGTCGCATTCGTCAAGCAGATGAAGAAGACCGGCCAAAGCCCGCTGTTCCTGACGCTCTCGAACAACAGCTCGAACGCCTTCATCAAGAACCTCGGAGAAGACGGACCCGGCGTTGCCGTCAGCCAGGTGTCGCCCTATCCCTTCTCAGCCACGATACCGATCGTCAAGGAATTCCAGGACTCCATCAAAGGCAAGCTGGATGTTGCTGCTTCCTATGCCTCCATGGAGGGATTCATCGCCGCCAAGGTTCTGGTCGAAGGCCTGAAGCGCGCCGGTCCGAAGCCGACGCGGGAGAAGCTCGTCGCGGCCCTGGAATCCATGAATCGCTTCGACTTGGGCGGCCTCGACGTCACCTACGGGCCGGGAACCAGGACGGGCACGAGCTATATCGACATCACCATCGTCAGCAAAACCGGCAAGTTCATGCGCTAGCGGGCGAAGCAACGCAGCATGGCGCGTTGCACGCGCGGGGGCCTGCGTGATCAAGCGCCGGCGCGCGGAAATCCCGGCAGCGGCTGCAAGCCGTCGGCTTCGAACAGCTCCTGCAACTGAGCGGCGGCCTCCTTGGAAGTCTGGATGAGCTGCGCCTCGTCGTGCTGGACCGCGTACTGCGCTTCGAGCCGCTGCTCGTCGTGCTGCTTGAACAGGGTCACGGCGCGCTCGGAGGCGGCGATGCCGAAACCCAGGGAAAGCAGCGAGTGCCGTGCCAGGTCCAGGCTCGCCGAAAAGGTTTCGCGCCAGATGAGCTTGACGCCGAGGTCGCGCAGCCGGAAAAGATGAACGCGGTTGCGCGCGCGAGCGAGGATCGGAACGTGCGGGAAATGCCGGCGCACGACCGCGGCGGTCTTCACCGAGGCCTCGACGTCGTCGATGGCGAGCACGAAGAGCTTGGCCTCGCCTGTTTTCGCCGCCTCGAGCAGCTCCACGCGGGAAGCGTCGCCGTAATATACCTTGCTGCCGAAACGCCGCACGAAATCCACCTGCTGGTAGCTCACTTCGAGCGCGGTGAACGGCACACTGCACATGCGCAGCACGCGCGAAACGATCTGCCCCACGCGACCGTAACCGGCGATGATGACCGGATTGCCGGGCCCGGCGATCGTGTCGAACTCGGGGGCGCTGTGACGCTCGAGCCAGCGGAAAAGGAATCGATCGTGCAGCTGGAACACGAGCGGCGAGAGCAACATCGAGACCGTTACGACCACTATAAGAAGCTCGGCCGTGCCGGTATCGAATATGCCGAGCGCGCCTGCCGCAGCGAAAAGGACAAAGGCAAACTCTCCGCCTTGCGAAACCGCGATCGCCAGACGTTGCGCGGTTTCGTTCGGCGCGCGGCCGATTCTCGCGATCGCGTACATCAAGGCAAACTTCGCGATCGTGAGTCCCACGGCGAGCCCGAACACCGTGAGCGGCCGGTTCCAAACCAATGCGAGGTTGGTACTCATGCCCACTGCGATGAAGAAAAGCCCGAGGAGCAGACTCTTGAAGGGCTCGATATCCGCTTCCAACTCGTGGCGAAACTCGGAGTCGGCAAGCAGCACTCCGGCGAGGAATGCGCCGAGCGAAGCGGCCAGGCCGATCTTCTCCATGATGAGTGCGGCCCCTACCACGAGCAACAACGCCGCCGCGGTAAATACTTCGCGCCCGCCATAGCTTGCGACGGCCTTGAGCACGGGACGAATCACGAGGCGGCTTGCCGCGATGACTACGGCGATGACCCCCAAGGCTTTCGCCGCTGAAGTCCACCCGCCTGCGGCGTGCACTCCGGAGTCGCTCAAGAGCGGCAGCAAGGCAAGCAATGGGATCACCGAGAGATCTTGGAACAAAAGCACCGCGAAGGCCTCGCGTCCATGGCGCGAGGCGAGTTGCTTGCGCTCCGCGAGAGACGCCAGCACGAGCGCGGTGGAGGACATCGCCAGCCCGAAACCGGCCACCAGCGCGGCCTGCCACGAGAGGCCGAACCCAAGCCCCAAAGCGGAGAGCACCGCACCGGTCGCAAGCACCTGCGTGCCGCCGAGGCCGAACACGGGACGGCGCAGTACCCAAAGGCGGCTCGGCTGCAGCTCGAGGCCCACTAGGAAAAGCAGGAGCACCACGCCGAACTCGGCGAACTGCAGGGTGGATTCGACGTCCCCGATCATGCCCAGGCCCCACGGGCCGATCAGCATGCCGGCGCCGAGATAACCGAGCACTGCGCCGAGCTTCAGGCGCTGGAAGAGCGGCACGAGCAGCACCGCGGTGAGAAGAAAAACGGCAGCCTGTTGGAGAAGATGCATGGCACGATCCGGGGGACGGGAATGCGCTGCATTATGCGCGAGCGGCGCGGCGCGCGAAACAGGATGCCGAGAAGCCGTCTCTCGCTACCTTGCAGGCGTCCCCGCGACCGCCGTCAGCATGCTGACCGAGCCCAGATCGTAGCCGTCCACGACGAAGGACATCGGTTCGTCATCGCCTTGCAGCGCGGCAACGTAGAGGAGCGGCAGGTAGTGCTCGGGCGTCGGCACCGATAAGCGCGCATCCTCGCCGAACTTCTCGAAATCGACGAGCGACCGGTGATCGCGGGACGCAAGCGCTTCGCGAATCTTCTCGTTGAAGCGCACCGCCCAATCGAACGGCGCTCCCCCTGCTCGCTTCATGAGGCGCAAGTTGTGCACGACGTTGCCGCTGCCGGCGACGAGCACGCCCTCATCGCGCAGCGGCGCGAGTCGCTTGCCGGTTTCGTAATGGAATTGCGGCGGCTGAGTGCCGTCGATGCTCAGTTGGACGACGGGGACATCCGCATTGGGGTACACGTGTTTCAGGACCGACCAGGTGCCGTGGTCGAGTCCCCATGACTCATCCAGCCGCACCTCCGCGGGCGCAAGCAGCTCGCGCACCCGCGACGCGAGCCGTGGGTCGCCCGGCGCTGGATATTGAACGTCGAACAGCGCCTGCGGGAAACCGTAGAAATCGTGGATGGTTTTCGGCTTGTCCATCGCTGTCACCGCAGTCCCCTCCGTATACCAATGCGCGGACACGCACAGAATGACTTTGGGCTTCGGGATCGACTTGCCGAGCCGCTGCCAGGACTCCGTATACTGGTTGCGGTCCAGCGTATTCATCGGGCTGCCGTGGCCGAAGAACACGACCGGCATTCTGGATCCGTTGCGCTGCATTAGGGTGCGTTCACGCGAGATCGAACAGCAGGACCTCGGCGTCTTTCCCTCTATCGAGGGCGATTTCGGCGGCGTCGACGGTTCTCAGCGCATCTCCCGCTTCGAGCGGCTGGCCGTTCACCGTAAGCCTCCCGCGCGCCACGTGCAAGTAGGCGCGCCGACCGGCCTGCAAATTGTGGACGGCGCGGTCCGCACCGTCCAGAAGGGCAGCGTACACGAAGGCGTCCTGGTGGATCGTCACGGATCCCTCGCGCCCGTCGGGTGAGGCGACCAGCCGCAGCCGCCCGCGCTTGGACGCCGCGTCGAAATGCTTCTGCTCGTAGCTCGGCGGGATGCCGGTAACGCTGGGCTCGATCCAGATCTGGAGAAAGTGCGTCACGTCCTGAGCGTGATTGAACTCGCTGTGCAGCACGCCCTTCCCCGCGCTCATGCGCTGCACGTCCCCCGGAACGATGATCGAGCCGTTTCCCATGCTGTCTTTGTGGGCGAGCTCGCCCTCCAGCACGTAGCTGATGATCTCCATGTCACGGTGGCCGTGAGTACCAAAGCCTGTCCCCGGCTGAATTCGGTCCTCGTTGATCACTCTGAGGTGGCCGAATCCCATGTGCTCGGCGTCGTAGTAATCGGCGAAGGAGAAGGTATGGTAGGAGCGCAACCAGCCGTGGTCGGCGTGGCCGCGGTCCTCGCTTTTGCGGATTTCGATCATTGCGGGCTTTCGTGTCGATGGGATATGGGGTTGCGCAGGCGATTCATCAAGGGCTGATGATCTTCATGTTGAATGCCCGCTCGACGAGCCAGATTCCCGCGACTGCTGCGATGGCGATGGACCCTCCGACGAAAACCAGGCGCCGGTAGAACCAGCTCGCGCGCAGCGCGTACGCGACCGGTAGGAACATGCTCACGATCGCGAGTTGACCGACCTCCACGCCGAGATTGAAACCGACGAGCGCGATGAGCAGCGCGCCCTGGGGCAGTCCGAGGTTTCTCAGAACGCTGGCGAAGCCGAAGCCGTGAATCAGTCCGAAGGCGAAAGCGACCATCCAGCGCCGTCCATGTACCACGGGAAAGACGTTGTTCAGCGCGGCGAGCACAACCGAGGTCGCGATCGCCGATTCCACCAGCCGCGAGGGCAGCGAGATCACCCCCAGCGCCGCGAGGCTCAACGTGATCGAATGAGCCACGGTGAACGAAGTGACGATCTTGAACACGTCCCAGAACGCCAGGGGAAACCGCGTGACCGCCTGCCAGCGTCTCCCTTGGAGCACGAGGACTGCGGGCAGGAGCAGCGACAGCAGGAACAGGATATGGTCGAAGCCGATCCAGATGTGCCATACCCCCTCGCGGCCGTAGTCGAAGAACTGCGTCAACGCCGAGATCTTGGCAAGGTCGAATGCCTGAGTCGAGCGCTCCGGACCGAAGATCGCAGTGCGCGTGGCGACCCCGTGCTCGAGCCTCAGCAAGCCCCTGTGCTGCGGATCGAGGTCGGCGAAGAGGCTGTAGCTGATTTCGAGGGTCGTCACCTCTTCAAGACAGGTGGCCGCAAAGCGCATCACCGAATAAGCGCCGTCGCTGTGGTCGTCGACGAGAAATTCACCCGCGCGGACGGGGCAGTCGGCCGCTCCCGAGCGCAGCTTCAATCTCGCCAGAGCATAGGCAGCGATATCCGCGTGATGCGCCTTGACCTCGCCCCAGGTGATATCGCCGTCTCCGCTGTCGTCCAGGCCGATCGCAAAATCGAGATCGCGCAGCGCGATGTCCCACTGTCCCGTGATGTTCGCGCCTTCGACGCTGATCGCAAGATAGCTGTCGCTCGGTTTGTGGGCGAGCGCAGAGGAAGCGACCAGCAAAAGGAGCGCAGCCGGCAGCCCTTTCATCGCTTGAGCGCTTTCAGCTTTTCGGCCGTGCGGCGCAGGGCCGGATCCTCGTGCACCGAGCGCTCGAGCCAGTCGAGCGCTTCCTGCGCGGCCTTCGGGTCTTTCATTGCGAGGGCCGTTTCGAGCAGGATGCGCGCATCGCGCGGCTCGCGCTGCAGTTTCCAATTCTCTTGCGCCAGCGCGAGTGCCTTTTCCTTTTTGCCGAGAAGAGTGAGGTTGAAGCGCGCCTCCTCCTGCTGATGTAGCTTGTCGCCGCGCAACGCCGCGGCGTCGAACCGGGATCCGAGCGCCTCGATGTGCTCGCGCGCCTTCGGCGACTTCAGAGCCTGCTCGGCAAGGGCGAGCCGAAGGAGCAGGATGTCCGACTTCACCCAGTCGACGAGCAACGGAATGACTTCGTCGGGGCGTCCCTGGTCGAGCAGAAAGTCCGCGTAGGCCGCGAGCAGAAACTGGTCGTTGATCGGTTCAAAGTACGCTGCGCGGAAATGCTCCTCGGCTTGCTTCGAATCACCCTGTCGCAACGACATCTCGGCAAGGCGCGTCAGCACCCAGACCTTCACTTCGGGCGGGGCGTCCGCGTTCTTGGCAAGCGCCGCAGAGAGCGCGCGATGGGCGGCGGCGGCCTTGCCCGTGGTGCCGTCGAGGTAGGCCATGCAGCCGACAGCGTAGAGCTCGGATTCGAGCTTTTGCAGGGCCAAGCAATCTTCGCGTGCCCTTTCGTAATCGGCCTGCACCATGTGGATCGCGGCGCGCCAGGACCAGGCGCGTGCGTTCTTGGGGTCTTCGCGCGTCGCTGCTTCGAGGTCCCGCATTGCGCCGGAGAAATCGTGGCTGTACTGCTTGAGGATCGCGCGCATCACGAGAATGTCCAGCGGCGGAGCGAGCATGTCCCACCAAGGTTTGAGCGCCGCCTGCGCGTAGCCTACGTAGCGAGGGTCCCCTTCCGAGCTGGCAAGCGCGAAATAGCGCTCGGCGAGCCGGACAGCCGTTTCCTGTTTTTGCGGGTTAGCGGTCAGCTCGGCACGCAACTGGCGCAGCTCGCGAGCGACCGGATCGCCCGGCCTCACGGGCAACCGCTCGAGCAGCGTGGCGTCATCCGTGGGCACGTAAGGCGCGGCGTGCGCCGCCACCGCGAGCGACGCGAGCGCCAGAGCGCGCAGGAAATCAGTGACCGTGCCGATGATGAATGTCCGGGAAGTGCGCATGGCTGTGGCTGAGGGGGCCATGCTCGTGAGTGTGCGAGTGCGGCTCGGCGCCGTCCCACGCAAAATCGTGCTGATGGCGATGATGCTCGTCGTGCGTGTGGGGATGAATATGCGTCAGCGCCTCGTGCCGGTGCAGGTGCCGGTGGCGTTCAGCGAGATGCAGTGCCACGCCTGCTGCCATCAAGACCGCTGCGACCCAGAAAAACGCATCCGGCACCTCGCCAAGGAGCGCAAACGACGCGGCGGCACCGATAAAAGGCGCGGTTGAAAAATAAGCGCCGGTCCGCGCGGTGCCGAGCTGCCGCAGCGCCACCACGAAAAGAGCAAGGCTCACTCCATAGCCGAGCAGTCCGACCAGAGCAGCAGCAGCGGCAACCTCCGACGCCGGCAGCGCCGCTCCAAAGGCCGCCGCCACGCAAAGGTTGACCGTTCCGGCCGCCAGACCTTTGATGGCGGCGATCTTGACGGAGTCCCCGGCAGAAATCTTGCGCGTGAGGTTGTTGTCGAGCGCCCAGCACAAGCAGGCACCCGCCACCCCGAACGCGGGCCAGGAAGTCGCGATCTCCCCCGGTCGCCAGCCGAGAATCAGGCCGCCGCAGACGATCAGAGACATCCCCAGCACCAAGCGTCGGTCGAAATTCTCTCGAAACACGAACCAGGCCAGGAGAGCGGTGAACACGCCTTCAAGGTTTAGCAGCAACGACGCGGCCGAGGCGGAGGTCGCAGTAAGGGCGAGCATCAGAAGCGCGGGGCCGACGACCCCTCCCGAGATGACGGCGCCGGCGAGCCACTTATAATCGCCGGCCGCGAATCGAGGCCGCTCGGCCGCGGGTCGAATCAAGCCGCGCACGGCAAGCCACAGGCCGAGCCCCGCTCCCGACCCCGCATAGAGAAGGCCGGCGAGCATGACCGGCTCGATTTCTCCGACGAGGACTTTCGCAATCGGGGTGCTCGCCCCGAAGAGGGCGGCGCCCAGCAGGGCGTAGGCGATGCCTGTATTCACCTGCCGATCCGCGCAAGCGGCGGGGGGGCCGAGGAATCCCGGTGTGCGGTCAGGCCCGTGCCCGGCGAATCCTTCGCACTTTCAACGATATATGCTAGGATACCCCGCGGTTGACCGGTTTCCGGCGACCGGATCATTCTAATAACGCTCAGAGGAGACATTGAATGAAGAAGCTATTGTCGCTGTTGGTGGCCGCGGTCTTCGCGGTGTCGAGTGGCTTTGCCGCTGCGGCGTCCCACACCGGCGCGCCGATGAAGAAAGACGAAATGAAGAAGGGCGACGGCAAAGACGGAAAGAAGGCCGCGAAGAAGAGCGCGAAGAAGGACGATAAGAAGGGCGCGAAGAAAGACGACAAGAAGTAAGCTTTCCTAACCGCTAGAAAAGGCAGGGAACTCTTTCCCTGCCTTTTTTATTTCCCTTGAGCGCGACATGGCACCGCGCCAAGGCGGCAGTGGTCTCGTCCGTCAGGCCCGCGAACCGGATTCTCGATTGGCGAGTTCCTTGTGCACTACCGCCATGTCGAGCTCCCTGCCTTGGGTAATGACCTGCTCGAGCGCCGAACCCGGGAGCGCGCCCGCCTGAGAGAAGAGAATCACCTTTTCTCGGAAAAACACCAGGGTCGGGATCGAACGGATGTTGAACGAGGCGGCCAGCTCCTGCTCATCGTCGGCGTTCACTTTCCCAAAGACGATATCGACGTGCTTTTCCGAAGAGGCTTCGAATACCGGCGCGAAGCCTATGCACGGCCCGCACCAGGGCGCCCAGAAATCGACGAGGACCATGCCGTTACCGTTCACGATTTGCTCGAAATTGTCCTTGGTCAACGCGATCGTTGCCATGCGGGAATCTCCGGAATTCGTCGAGAGCTGCGATTATAACAGGGGCGTTTGCGTCCCCTAGCGCAGCGCCTTCAGAAAATCCGCTATCGAGCGCCAGTATTCGGGCTCACCGGAGATGCTGTCGTGATCGGAGCGGGGAACTTCGTGCCATGTCTTCGTGCCGCGCCAGGCCTCGAACAACGCGCGCGAGTGCGCGGCCGGGATGACCCGGTCTTCAGTCGCAACAAGGCACAGCAGCGGCGTCTCGATCTGCGGTGCACGGGCGAGCGAATCGAAGCGGTGCCGGAGCATGAGCGACACGGGCAGAAAAGGATAGTGGCGCTTTGCCACTTCGACGATACTGTCGTAGGGCGACACGAGTATGACGCCCCGCAAGGGGCGATGCGCCGCCAGGTGAACCGCTACACCGCTGCCCAGACTGCGGCCCATTGCGACGATACGTTCGGAATTTACGTCAGGACGCCGCTTTGCATAGTCGTGGATCACGAGCCCGTCTTCGAGGAGCTCCTTTTCCCCAGGTTTGCCTTCGCTCTCCCCGTAGCCGCGAAAGTTCACGAGCAGCAGGGACCAGCCCACAAAGTGGTCCGCAACTTCGGCAAGCCACGAAACCTCCTCCGCGTTGCCGCCGAAGTAGATGACGAGCGGCGCTGGCGCCCCGTCGCCCTTCACCAGCCAGCCGCGGAGCTTCATGCCATCTGCGGCGACGATGCTCACCTCCTCGACGTTCGGGCGCAGCGCAGGGCGGGAGTCCAGCGCGCGCGGGAAGAACAGCATCCGCTCCTGGAAAAACCACATCAGCAGCGGCACGCCGATGGCGACGCCGAGCACGATCTTCACGATCGAACTGATCATCAATGCAGCTTAACGCTCGGCTCGGTGCCACGTTTGAGGAGCCGCGCCAACGTATCGAGCGCGACGCCGATCGGACCGTGGAGCGCGTACAGGTGCATCTTGTAAAGCGACAGGTACATCAGCCGCGCGAACCATCCCTCGATGCGGTAGCTCTTGCCGGAGAGAAAACCCATCAGCGATCCGATAGTGCTGTATTCGCCCAGCGACACGAGAGAACCGAAGTCGCGGTAGCGGAACGGCGCGAGTGGCCGCCCGCGCATACGCAGCGCGATCGACCCGAGAAGGTGGGAAGCCTGCTGGTGCGCCGCCTGCGCGGCCGGTGGCACGGGCAGCCGCGTGCCTTCGCGCGGGAACGCCGAGCAGTCACCCAGAGCGAAAATGTCCGGATCGCGCGTCGTCTGCAGCGTCGGCCGGACCACGAGCTGGTTGATCCGGTTGGTTTCGAGTCCGTCGAGATTCCTGAGGAGATCTGCCCCTTTGATTCCCGCCGCCCAGACCGCGAGGTCCGCTGGGTAGGATTGGCCGCTTTTGGTTTTCACCTCGCTTGCCGTGATCTCGATGGCCTGCTCGGAGCACGCGACACGCACGCCCAGGTCTTCGAGCGCTCCGGTCACGGCCTTGGCAATACGCTCGGGGAGCATCGGCAGGATTCGGGGGTCGGCGTTGAGGAGGGTGATACGGAGGAACCGCTCGGGGTCTATGTTTTGGAGGCCGTATCCGGCGAGCACTCGCGTGCTGTCGTGCAGCTCGGCGGCGAGCTCCACGCCGGTCGCTCCTGCGCCGACGATCACCACGCGCAACTGGGCCGGCGTGTTTCCGGGCCGATAATTGGCCTGGATGCAAGCGTTGACCAGGCGCCGGTGGAAGCGGTCGGCTTCGGCAGCCGACTCCAGCGCGTAGGCGTGCTCCTCGACGCCGGGGACGCCGAAGGTGTTCGCGACGCTGCCGATTGCGATCACCAAGGTGTCGTAGCTCAGCGTGCGACGCGGGATGACCTCGACGCCGCGCTCGTCCACTGTAGGCGCCACCGCGATCTCGCGGCGCGCGCGGTCGATACCCTCCATCGCACCGCAGCAGAAGGTGAAGTGGTGCCAGAGGGCCTGCGCGAGGTAGTCGAGCTGGTGCGCGTGAATGTCCATGCTTCCGGCGGCGACCTCGTGCAAGAGGGGCTTCCAGAGATGGGTCTCGTTCTTGTCCACCAGGGTGACGGTGGCGCGTCCTCTGCGCCCGAAGCGGTCCCCTGCCCGGGTCGCGAGCTCAAGCCCGCCCGCGCCGCCGCCGACGACAACGATGCGATGGGGATCGGTCATGAATTTGGGCTGGCCGGGAAACGCTGCTATGATTTTCGTCCCAGATTATGCATGACTCGACGAGACCCTATCGGGGGCGCTTTGCCCCCTCCCCGACCGGTCCGCTGCATTTCGGCTCCCTCATCGCCGCGGTCGGCAGCTATCTCGAGGCGCGCTGGAACAGAGGCAAATGGCTGGTGCGCATGGAGGATCTCGACCGGCCGCGTGAGGCTCGGGGGGCTTCCGGGGCGATTCTCCGGATGCTTGAGGCATACGGGTTCGAGTGGGACGGGAAAATCGTGTTCCAGAGCCGTCGCGACGCGGCCTACGGAGCGGCGCTGAAACGTCTCGAGCATGAGCATGCGGTGTTTCCCTGCGCTTGCACGCGGCGGGAAATTTCCGATTCGACCTTGCTAGCAGCGAGCGAGCCCATCTATCCCGGCACCTGCCGCAGGGGGCTTGCGCCGGGACGCCCGGCTCGAGCGATGCGCGTGCGCGTAGACAACGCAATGATCGCGTTTGAGGACCTGCTTCAAGGCAGGATCGAACAAAACCTGGCTCGAGAAGTCGGCGACTTCGTCGTGCGACGTTCGGACGGCCTTTTTGCTTACCAGCTCGCAGTAGTGGTGGATGATTTCGAGCAGAGCATCACCGACGTGGTGCGCGGCGCCGATTTGCTCGCCTCCACGCCGCGGCAGATACTGCTGCAGCGCTTGTTGGGTCACCCGACTCCGCGATACATGCATCTTCCGGTCGCGACGAACCAATACGGTGAAAAACTCAGCAAGCAGACACGCGCCGCCCCTCTGACCGTTGCGGAAGCCCCGGTTCGCCTTTGGCAAGCCTTGAGCTTTCTCGGCCAGGAGCCGCCAGCGGAACTGGCGGCGGGGAGAATTGCGGGGATTTGGAACTGGGCGCTGGCGAACTGGCGCATCGAAAGAATCCCGACTCGACGCAGCCTCCGGGAAGGCGAAGCAGGCTGAACGAGGCGGACTACGCTGCCGGGCGCCGCGGCAGGAGCACGGCCGCCAGAGCCGCGACGACCAAAACAAGGGCGGCCAAATCGCTCCACTGCGGACGCTCGCCCAGCAACAGCATTCCGCTGAACACACCTATGATCGGGATCATCAGCGTGGAGAGCGAGGAAACGCTGATCGGCGCGTGCGTCGCGATCTTAATCCAGGCCCAGTTGCAGAAGATCGAGCTGACGAGCACGTTGTAGACGAGCCCCCAGAAGGGCCAAGTCGAGAGCGCGAGCGGCGAAAAACTCCCTTCCTCGAACAACAAGGTGCCCGAGAGAATCGGCGCGAGGGCGAGCAGCATCTGCCAGCCGGTAAAAGAAGTAGTCGGCAGATCGACCGGCCAGCGCTTCATGATGGCGGTGCTGACCGCCCAGCTGATCGCCGAAGCGATGAGCAGCAGCGCCCCGATCGGTGAGCGCCCCACGGCGTGGATCTCGTCACCGAGAAGCACCAGCATCCCGAGTACGCCCAGAACCACGCCCGCGAGCCGGCTTCCGGTCACCGGCTCGCGCAGGACCCACACGCCGAGCAGCACGCCCCACACCGGAAAGGTATACGCGAGGATCGCGGCGCGCCCCGATTCCATGAACGTGACGCCGTAGACCGCGAGCACATTCCATGCCGCGACGTTGAAAAGCGTAATCACGATCAGCCTCAGCCAGGCTCCTGGAGGGACGCGGATCGGCAAGCGATTGGCCCGAGCGATCGCGAAAAGACCCGCCGCCCCGACCGCAAGACACAACGCACGGAAGTGCAGAGGCGGCATTTCGACCATCACCACCTTCATGATCGGCCAGTTGACCCCCCAGCCGAGGGTGAGCAGGACGAGCAGGGTAAGGATTGATGACGGCGGTACGTAGGTGCGCGTGCTCACGATTCGCTCGCTTTCCCGGGCCCTCCCGGAAAAGGCGCGGATCATTTAAAAACAAAGAGTTGGAGGTAGGTGTCTACTGACTTCCGACGCCATAAATCCAGATGTTTATATGGACTTTTATCTTTATCGGCCCTGAACTCTATTGCGTTGCACAAATAATTCTTGACATCGATTGTTATCCTTGTAGAATCTTACGTGTTGCGATGCAACAAATATGCGGAGTAGCACTAAGGCACCACAGGACAAGAGCACTAACCAAACGGCAAGCATTCCAACCTTTACGGAGATGATCATGAACTTCACGCCCGAACAAATCGCCAGCACGAACAAGGCTGGCATCGAGGCCATCCTAGGTCTCGCGCACACGCAGTTCGCCGCTTTCGAGCGCCTGTCCGCGCTGTATTTCAATGCAACCAAGGCCGCATTTGAGGAAGGCGTCGGCCACGCTAAAGCACTGCTCAACGCCAAAGACCCCCAGGAATACCTCAACCTGAACGCCGCGGCGACCCAGCCGACGATGGAAAAAGCCATCGCCTACTCGCGCAGCGTATACGAAGTTGCCGCCCAAACGAACAGCGAATTGGCCAAGTTCCTCGAAGCGCAAGCTGTCGAGTTTAACAAGAACCTGGTCGGTCTTCTCGACAAGGTTTCGAAGAACGCGCCAGCCGGGTCCGACGTCGCCGTCCAAGCCGTGAAGTCTGCGCTCGCCGCAGCCAACACCGCCTACGAGAGCTTCAACAAGGTCGCAAAGCAGGCCACCGAAATCGCCGAAGCGAATTTCGCCACGGCGACTTCATCCGCCAAGGAATCCAAGAAACAGCGCGCGGCAGCCTAACCTACAGGCTTCGCGCCCACGGCTCCTCCTCCTCCTCTCCGTGGGCGCCCTAAAGCCCTGGCGCGAGCCAGGGCTTTTTGTTTTGGGGACAGACCACGTTTTTCGTCGAGCCGGCGAAGGGAAAAAACGTGGTCGGTCCCCGGTTTACTGCTTTTCTTCCCACCTGCCGCCGAGCGCAGCCACCCCAAGCTTCATCTGCTCGATAGCTGGCGTCACTTCTTCCGGCGCACCCCGCACCCCGAGTTCGATGTGACGGCGCACGCCTGCCTCGCCCATGCTGGGAAGGCTGAACGACTTCAGGCCGCGGTAGCGCTGCTCCACTTCGATCATCAGCGGCGTGACGGTCGATTCGGGAAGGTCATAGACGACGACGGAGGCCTCGGCCTCGGGCGTGCGGTGAAACAAATGCGCATAGCGTTGGTCGAGCACCCACTCGACCATGGGCCAGGCCATCACCGGGAATCCAGGAACAAAATGGTGGTCTTCCAGGGAAAACCCGGGGATGCGGTTGTACGGATTGGGAATGATGCGTGAGCCTCGCGGAAATTCGCCCATTTTGAGCCGTTGCGGCGTGATTTCCATGTCCGTGCGCGAGCGAATCGCCGCCTCCGCATCGGGGTGTAGGACTAATTCAAGGCCGAGCGCGTCCGCCGCGCACTGGCGCGTGTGATCGTCCGGCGTCGCGCCGATGCCGCCGAAGCTGAAGACGAGGTCTCCCGAAGCGAACGTGCGCCTGAGTGTCGCGGTAATGAGCTCGGGGTTGTCGCCGAGGTACTGGCACCAGTCGAGCCTCATTCCGCGGGCCGCGAGAATTTCGGTGAGCTTGGAAAAATGCTGGTCCTCGCGCTTGCCGCGAATGATCTCGTCGCCGATGATGATCGCCCCGATCCCCATCTCACACCCGAGTCGCAGCACCCTCGATCGGCTCGCTGCGCAGCTCGTCGAGGCGCTCGAGGCCATAGTGGATGAAAGCGAGCCCGCCGTACACCGGCATGAAGAGCCCGAGCACGGGGACATGACCGATGATCGCGAGCGCGACGCCCAGCAGGAACAGCTCGCCACGATGACGGCGCACGATCTCGGCGATCTCGGCGGCGGTCGCGTGCTCCGCAAGAGCATCGTAGCGGAATACGCGCTGGTTGAAATAGCCGAACAAAGCGATGGGCAGCACCGGCCACAGCAGCGGAACCAGCCATAGCGGCAAGCTGACCGCGAAGAGCAGCGAAAACAGTATGAGCGCAGCGAGGGCATTCCAAAGGCTGCCAGCGAACGTGCCCCCCTTCCGGCGGGTGAGCCCCGGGTAGTCGCGCCCGCCGACATGAGCGACCATCGCCGGCATGGAAACGACGCTGATGATCAGCACGGCCGTGATCAGAACCATGGGCACGAACAACAACAGCAGGAGGATCCAGCCGAACCATGCCGAAATGAGCTTGAGGGGCCAGACCGAGACCGCCCATTCGTACGGCGGCCACTGGTGCAGCTGAGCGGCGATCCACTGCGCGGCCTCGCCCCAGTAAAACACGGCGAGCGTCACCCATAGGATAAGCGCGACGATCACCGGCCATACCATGAGCCAGAGCATCTTCGGATGCAGCAGGCTGGCAAGCGCCTTTAACAGCGCAGCAATAATCCTTTCCATTCCTCTCTCACCCGCGCATAGTCTGCCACATCTTGGTGAGGCGCTTGACCGAAACCGGCACCGGCGTTTTCAGCTCCTGGGCGTAAAGCTGCACGCGCAGCTCCTCGAGCAGCCAGCGGAATTGCTCGAGCCGCGGATCGGGCGCCCCCGACTTCGCCTGCTTCACACGCTCGCGCTGCCACTGCGCAAACAGCGGCGCAAACTCCGCGGCGAGGCGCGCATCGCGCTGCGGATCCGCGCGCAGCTTGTCGAGCCGCAGGACCGCGGCCTTCAGGTAGCGCGGGAAGTGCTGCAGCCGCTCGTAGGGCGTCTGCTCGATGAACCGCTTGGAGAGAAGTCGGGTCGTGCTCTCCTGGATGTCGCGGCAAGGCTCGGGAAACGCCTTGGACGTCTGGTGCAGCCTTTTCTGCAGCGCTGCATGCTCGGCGAGAATCGTTCCCGCGAGTCGCGCGATCTCCTGCGCGAGCAGCGTGACGCGCGAGCGTGCTTCGTCGCGGCGCCGTTCAAACTCGACCCGCGAGCGCGGCCAAGGCTCCTGCATGCAAGCACGATCGAAAGCCGCGGCAAGCAGCTGCTCCTTCAGCTCGGCGACCTCGCCGAAAGCGGCGAACTGGAGCGCCATCGCCTGCGACCCGGGAAGGTTCTTCTCGATGTGGCGAGCCTGCTCCTTCAATTGCAGCCTGAATAGTCGCCGCAGCCCCGGCCGATGCGCTTCTCGCGCCTTCTCCGCGGAATCGAAAACCTCGAGACTGGCGGAATCTTCGTGGTCCACCAGGCCCGGATAGCCGATGAGCGTCTGGGTGCCTCGCCGAAGCTCCATTACGTCCTCGAGATCGCCGAAATCCCAGGCGGTGACTTTCGCTGTCGGCCCATCTGCCCGCGCGAGCTCGGCGAACTGCTCTCCGGCCTTTTGGCCTAGCTCGGCGCGCAGCTGGGCGAGGTTGCGACCGGTCGCGAGCTGCCGGCCGTGCTCGTCGACGACGCGGAAATTCATCGAAAGATGTGCGGGCAGCATTTCTTGCCGGAAAGCATCGAGCGGAACGGCGAGGTTCAGCTCGCGGCGCGCGTAGCGCGCGATGGCCTGCGCAAGCGGTGCATCCGCGCGCTCGTTCGCTCGAAGGAACGCGTCGACGAACTCCGGCAGCGCGCCCAGCGGGTGGCGGAGCTTCTGCGGCAGCGACTTGGCGAGCCGCGTGATCTTCTCGCGCGCAAGACCCGGCACGAGCCAGTCGCACCGCGCCGCATCGACCTGGTTCAGCGCGAGAAGCGGCACGATGAGCGTCACCCCGTCGCGCGGCGAGCCCGGCTCGTGATGGTATTCGAGCGCGAAGCTGCGTCCCGCCATCTCGAGCTGGTGCGGAAACTGCTCCGTCGTGATCCCCGCCGCCTCGTGGCGCATCAGGTCCTCGCGCTTGAGGAAAAGCAGCTTCGGATTTTTCGCTTCCGCCTCGCGGCGCCAGCGGTCGAAATCCGCGCCGTTGTGGATGCCTTCGGGAACGAGGCTCTGGTAAAACGCATGGATCAGCTCGTCGTCCACTAGCACGTCGGGCCGGCGCGACTTGTGCTCGAGCTGCTCGATCTCGCGGACGAGCCTGCGGTTGTGCAGAAAAAACGGCGCGCGCGTATCGTAATCACCCTCGACCAGCGCCTGGCGGATGAAGATTTTTCTCGATTCGACCGGATTCATCGGCCCGAAGTGCACGCGGCGCTTTGCATACAGCAGCAACCCGTAGAGCGTTCCGCGCTCGAACGCGGCGACGCGCGCGGGCTGCTTCTCCCAATGCGGCTCGTACTGATGCCGCTTGACGAGATGCGCACCGATAGCCTCGAGCCACTCGGGCTCGACGGTAGCGACGCAGCGCGCGTACAGGCGCGTGGTCTCGGTCAGTTCCGCCGCCATGACCCAGCGCCCGGCCTTCCTCCTCACGCCGGAGCCGGGATGAATCCAGAGGCGGATCCCGCGGGCACCCAGATAATTTCCTTCCTCGGTCTTCATGCCGACGTTGCCGAGCAGGCCCGCGAGCAGCGCCTGATGCACTTGCTGATAGGTGGCAGGCGTCTCGGAGATACGCCAGCCGAGCTCGACTGCCAGCTCCTTGAGCTGCCCGTGAATGTCGCGCCATTCGCGCATGCGGTTGAAGGACAGGAAATGCTCGCGGCAGGCCTCATGCAGCTTGCGGCCGGATTTCCCGTGGGCAAGCGATTCCTCGAAGAACTTCCAGAGCTTCAGCCAGGAAAGGAAATCGGACTTCTGGTCGTTGAAGCGCTTCTGCGCTTCATCGGCGGCCGCAGCCCGTTCGTTCGGCCTCTGGCGGGGGTCCTGCACCGAGAGCGCCGCGGCGATGACGAGCACCTCGCGGAGCGCGTTCTCCGATTTCGCCGCGAGCACCATGCGACCGATGCGCGGGTCCACCGGCAGCTTCGCGAGTTGCCTTCCGATTTCGGTCAAGTCGTTGGCTTCGTCCATGGCACCCAGCTCGGCGAGCAGCGCATAGCCGTCCTGGATCGCTTTGAAGGCCGGCGGATCGAGGAACGGGAATTCCTCGACCGTGCCCAGGCCGAGCGACTTCATTCGCAGGATGACGTTGGCGAGCGACGAGCGCAGCACTTCCGGATCGGTGAACGCCGGGCGCGAGTTGAATTCCTCCTCGGCGTAGAGGCGGACGCAGACCCCGCTCGCGACCCGGCCACAGCGGCCGGCGCGCTGCTTGGCCGAGGCCTGGGAAATGTTCTCCACGCGCAGCTGCTCGACCTTGCTCCGGTAGCTGTAGCGCTTGACGCGCGCGAGACCCGTGTCCACCACGTAGCGGACGCCCGGCACCGTGAGCGAGGTCTCGGCGACGTTGGTCGCGAGCACGATGCGCCGGCCGCCATGCGGCTTGAATATGCGCTCCTGCTCTTCGGCCGAGAGCCGCGCGTACAGGGGCAGGATCTCCGTGTGAGGCGGGTGGTGCTTGCGCAGCGTCTCCGCCGCCTCCCGGATCTCGCGTTCGCCCGGGAGGAACACGAGGACATCGCCCTGACCCTCGCGCGCGAGCTCCTCCGCCGCGTCGCTGATCGCCGCGTTGAGATCGTAGTCCTCGTCTTCCGACTCGACCGGGCGGTAACGGACTTCCACCGGATAGAGCCGGCCGGAAACCTCGATGACGGGTGCACTGTCGAAATGTTTCGAGAACCGCTCGGCATCGATGGTCGCCGAGGTGATGACGAGCTTGAGATCCGGCCGCCGCGGCAGGAGTTGCTTCACATAGCCGAGCAGGAAATCGATGTTGAGGCTGCGTTCGTGCGCCTCGTCGATGATCAGCGTGTCGTATTGCCGCAATTGCCGGTCGCCCTGCGTTTCCGCGAGCAGGATGCCGTCGGTCATGATCTTGATGTAGGAACGCGGGCCGACGCGGTCGGTGAAGCGGATCTTGTAGCCGACGGCGCCGCCCAGCTCGGTCTTCAGCTCCTGTGCAACGCGGGTGGCGGCGGCGCGCGCGGCGATCCTGCGCGGCTGGGTGTGCCCGATGAGTCCTTCAATCCCGCGACCCAGCCCGAGGCAAATCTTCGGCAGCTGGGTGGTCTTGCCCGAGCCGGTTTCGCCGCACACGATGACGACTTGATACGAGGAGATGGCCTTTGCGATCTCCTCGCGCCTCGCGCAGATCGGCAGCTCGAGCGGAAACTCGGGGCGCGGCGCAAGCGCGCGGCGCTGCTCGATGTCGGCCGGGGAAAATCCCATCAGGAGTGCGGTCGCGGCGCCTTCGCCCCCGCCTATTTGCGACGGAGCAGGCGCTCAGCGTAGCGTGCGAGAGGGTCCACTTCCAGGTTGACGCGGTCGCCCGTCCGAAGATGCTTGAGCGTGGTCACGGCGAGCGTGTGCGGAATCAGGTTGACTTCGAATTCGGCGCCCCGAACCGCGTTCACCGTCAGGCTCACGCCGTGCACCGCGATCGAGCCCTTGCGCGCGATGTAGCGCGCGAGAGCGCGCGGCGCCCGTACCCGAAGAAGGCGATTCGCCCCTGCCCGCCCGAAGTGCGTGACCTTGCCGACCCCGTCCACATGCCCCGAAACGAGATGGCCGCCGAGCCGGTCGGACATCCGTAGCGCTTTCTCGAGGTTGGTTTCGCCCGGCTCGTCGAGCCCCACGGTGCAGTGCAGCGTTTCGCGGGACACGTCCACGCCGAAGGTTTTCCGAGCGCGCGCGACGACGGTGAGGCATACGCCGTTCACGGCGATGCTGTCGCCGATGGCGACATCGCGAAGTTGGAGCGTGCCGGCATCCACCGTGAGGCGCAAGCCCGCTTTGCGCCGTTCCGCTTTCCTGATCCGCCCCGTCGCGGCGACGATTCCGCTGAACATTTTCCCGAGATAACGGTCTGTTGGAATCAGACAGAGCCGGATTCTACTTGGCTTTGCAACCACGTATCATTCGCGGAGGAGAATCGTTCGGGGAGTCGGGCAATGAAGCTCCAGTACTGCATCATGGCCTGCGCAGCCGCGGCGGCTATTCTCGTCGCCGGCATCCCCAGCGCCAAAGAAGAAAGCGTCAAGGAGGACGCGCGCAAGGCGGGGCGGGCCGTCGGGTCGGCCGCGCGAGAAGTCTGGCAAGGCGCGAAAAAAGCCGGCAAGGAAGTCGGCCACGAAGCGAAGAAGGCCGGCCAGGCCGTGGGCGGGGCAGCCAAGGAAGGCGCCCGGGAACTCAAGCGTGCGTTCAAGGGCGAGAAATAACTCTCCGCTCCTTCAGAGCCGCGCCAGAATGCGCAAGTCCGCACCGATGCGCTCGACCTCGCGAATCTTCAACACGGTCGCCTGCGACAGTTCGGTGAGCTCGGGCAAATTGAACATGCCCCGGCCCGAGTCGCCGATCAAGCTGGGAGCAAGGTAGACCAGCAGCTCGTCCACCACGCCCGCCTGGAGCAGCGAGCCGTTCAGCTTCGTTCCGGCTTCGACGTGAATCTCGTTGAGCTCCCGCCGCGCGAGCTCCTCCATCAGCTTGAACAGCTCGACCTTGCCGCCGTCGTTCGGGATGATCACAACCTCGGCCCCCGCCCCTTTCAGCGAGGCGATCCTCTTCGCCTCGTTCACCGCGCCGACGACGAGCGTCTTCCCCTCCTTGAGGAGGCGCGCGGAAGGGGATATCTCGAATTTCGAATCGACGACGATCTTGAGCGGCTGCCTTGGCGTATCGACGCCGCGCACGCTGAGCTGCGGGTCGTCGTCCCTCACCGTGCCGAAGCCGGTGAGGACCGCGCAGGCGCGCGCCCGCCAGCGATGCCCGTCTGCGCGAGCCTGTTCTCCGGTGATCCACTGGCTCTTGCCGTTCGCGAGCGCGGTGCGCCCGTCGAGGCTCGCCGCGATCTTCATGCGCATCCAGGGCCGGCCGCGCGTCATGCGGGCGACAAAACCGATGTTGAGCTCGCGCGCCTCGTCCTCCATCAACCCGTGTTCGACCGCAATCCCCGCTGCGCGCAGCCTCGCAAAGCCCGCACCTGCGACCAGCGGATTCGGATCCTGCATCGCCGCCACCACGCGCTCGACGCCGGCATCGATGATCGCGTCCGCGCAGGGCGGAGTGCGGCCGTGATGGCTGCACGGTTCCAGGTTCACGTACAGCGTAGCGCCGCGCGAGCGCGCCCCGGCTGCTTTCAGTGCCAGCACCTCGGCGTGCGGCATGCCGGCCTTTTCATGCCAGCCCGTGCCGACGATCGCCCCGTCCCTGACGATGACGCAACCGACGCGCGGATTGGGTGTCGTCGTGTAGAGGCCGCGCCCGGCAAGTTCGAGCGCCTGCCCCATGAATTCATGGTTGGCGGCCGTGAGCATTACTTCTCGGTACGGCGCGCGCGCTTGGTGCCGGGCTTCTTCACCTCGAGTATCGCGTCGCGGAAGTCGTCCACGCGCTGGAAGTCCTCGTACACGGAAGCGAAGCGGATGTAGGCGACGTCGTCCATCTTCTTCAGCTCGCGCATCACCATCTCGCCAATCACGCGGCTGGCCACTTCACGCTCGCCGAGCGCGAGAATGCGCTGCTCGATGCGGTTGGTGGCCTGCTCGACGTACTCTGTCGGCACCGGCCGCTTATGCAACGCGCGCATGAAACCGGTGCGGATCTTCTCGCCGTCGTAGGGAACGCGGTTTCCGTTGGTCTTCACCACCATCGGCATCGACAGCTCGACGCGTTCGTAGGTGGTAAAGCGCTTTCCGCACGCCTCGCACTGGCGCCGGCGGCGCACGCTGTCGCCGTCCTCGGACTCACGCGAGTCGATGACCGCCGTGTCCTCGGCCTTGCAGTACGGGCATTTCATCGGCGTCCTAGACGGCAGCGACGCGCTGCGCGGGCTCCCCAGTGCGGTACACCGGATGGCGGCGGCACAGCCCGGACACTTCGGCCGTCACGCGCTGGAGGGTCTTCTCGTCCTGCGGCGCGTCCAGCACGTCCGCAACGAGGTTGCCCAGGCGTTCGGCTTCGGCGAGGCGAAAGCCGCGCGTCGTCATCGCCGGCGAGCCGATGCGGATGCCGCTGGTGACGAAAGGCTTCTGCGGGTCGTTCGGGATGGCGTTCTTGTTCACGGTGATGTGCGCTTGACCGAGTGCTGTCTCGGCGTCCTTGCCGGTGATGTTCCTCGCTCGCAAATCGAGCTGGAACATGTGGCTCTCGGTGCGTCCGGAGACGATGCGCAGTCCGCGAGAGGCCAGCGTCTCGGCCATTTTGCGGGCGTTGGCGATCACCTGCTGCTGGTAGGCTTTGAAGTCGGGTTCCAGCGCCTCCTTGAATGCCACTGCCTTGGCCGCGATGACGTGCATGAGCGGGCCCCCCTGTAGGCCGGGGAACACGGCGGAGTTGACCGCCTTCTCGTGTTCGGCACGCATCAGGATAAAGCCGCCGCGCGGGCCGCGCAGCGTCTTGTGCGTGGTGCTGGTGACGAAGTCGGCGATGCCCACCGGGCTCGGGTACTCGCCGGCGGCGATGAGTCCGGCGTAATGCGCCATGTCCACCATGAACCAAGCGCCGACCTCCTTCGCCACACGGCCGATGCGCTCGAAGTCGATGCGCAGGGAATAGGCGGAAGCTCCGGCGAGAATCAGCTTCGGCTTGTGTTCCCTCGCCAAGCGCTCAAGCGCGGCGTAATCGATCTCTTCCTTATCGTTCAGCCCGTAGCTCAGCGCGTTGAACCACTTGCCGCTCATGTTGACCGGCGACCCGTGCGTGAGGTGGCCGCCCATCGCCAGCGACATGCCGAGGAAAGTATCCCCTGGCTTCATCGCGGCGAGGAACACCGCCTGGTTGGCCTGCGAGCCCGAATTGGGCTGCACATTGGCGGCCTCCGCGCCGAACAGCTTTTTCACGCGGTCGATGGCGAGCTGCTCTGCGATATCGACGAATTCGCAGCCTCCGTAGTAGCGCTTGCCGGGATAGCCCTCGGCGTACTTGTTGGTGAGCTGAGACCCTTGAGCAGCGAGCACCGCAGCGCTCGCGTAGTTCTCCGAGGCGATCAGCTCGATGTGGTCTTCCTGGCGCTGATTTTCCTGCCGGACCGCCGCCCACAATTCAGGATCGACTTCATGCAGGGTCTTGCCGAGATTGAACATTTTATCCTTCTCGCGCCGCAGCGAAAGCGGCATATTAGCATTACACTCTGGGAAACGTGGTCAACTACAATCCTGCAACATCGTTCAAGCCGTGAAGGGAATTCCCAGGTGAGCTGCCCGATGTTCCGCGTCATAGCCCTTGCGTCGTTGGTCGCCCTCGCGGGCTGCCATCGCCAAGCCGATGCGCCGGGCGAGGCCCCAACCGGACTGAATGTCGATCCCGGAGATGGACAGGTAACGGTGTCCTGGAATTCACAGCCCGGGCTGACTTACTGGATCTTCTTTCGAGCAGGGAGCACCGTTACCGCCCCGGGAGTACCGTTGATTTTCGACGCTCAGTCGCCCCGCGTCGTCGCCCCTCTGGCGAACGGAACCCAATATGCGTTCGTCATGAACGCAACCAACCAGGACAGTCGCGCGGGGCCCAGCACACCGGTGTTCCTGGCGGTCCCAAGGCTGGCGGGTGCGAATTGGACTTCGGGCGCGCCCCTTGGAAGTGCGCTGCAGAATCTCAACGGGGTCGCTTTTGGTACGGTTGTGGTTTCGGGAATCAGTACGGCCAGACTCGTCGCCGTTGGCGACGCGGGCACTATCTTCGCGGGCGATTACAACTACACCAATGTAGTCCCTCCCGGAGTGACTGCATGGACTCAGGCGACGACGATCCCGGTCGTCAGCGACCTCAGTGCGGTGATGTTCTCGGCCCAGTTCATCGCGCTGGGAACGGACGGCTCGGTCCTGAAGAGTCCCGACGGCAATATGTGGACTGCGGCGGCCTTCGTTCCGAG
>DASPWT010000084.1:0-10858 GCA_035637655.1 Burkholderiales bacterium
AGCGTCGTGAAACCGGGAGATCCGGATCATCTGGAGCTGCCCTATGCGCGGGTCGCCCTTGCCGGATTGGCGCTCTGTGAAGAACCGCGCCGTATCCTCGTCGTCGGTCTCGGCGGAGGGACTTTGCCGATGTTCCTGCGCACGCACTACCCCGCGGCAACGATCGACGTGGCGGAGATCGACCCCGACGTCGTGGACGTTGCGAAGAAATTCTTCGGGTTTGTCGAGGACGAGCGCATGCGTGCCCACGTCGGCGACGGGCGGCAATTCATCGAGAGGGCCCCGCAAGCCGACTACGACATCATTTTTCTCGACGCCTTCGGCGCCCGCGACGTTCCGAAACACCTGACGACGCGGGAATTCCTGCAAATCACGCGCCGGGCGCTCAAGGCGAACGGCGTGGTGGTCAGCAACGTATGGCGCCCCGCTTCCAACCCGCTCTACGACTCGATGGTCCGGACCCACCAGGAAGCGTTCGAGGAGCTGTTCATTCTGGATGTCCCGGGCGATGTCAACAACATCCTGCTCGCCTTACCCCGCCAGGAACGAGTCAGCCAAAGCGAGCTCGCGCTGCGCGCAAGGAAAATATCGATGGCGAAGCAATTCCGTTTTGATCTGGGGGAACTGGTCGAGCGCGGGTTCCTTCACGCGCGCGAGAAGAACCCGCGGGCAAGCGTGCTGGGGGACGCAGGCCTCCGGTAGGCGACGACTGCCTAGGACGCGACCATCCCGTGGACGCTGAACAGCTGCTCCGGATCGGTCCAGACTTTTTCGGGCGTGAACCCCGCCCGCTTGCCCAGTTCCTGGAACTCGGCGATCGAGTACTTGCAGGAGATCTCGGTATGGATGGTTTCGCCGGGCGCGAAATCAAACCGCCGGCCGGCGACGTGCACGAACTGCGAGTACAGGCTCTCCAGGTGCATCTCGACGCGGCCCATGATCGGTTCGTAGAAGGCCCTGTGACGAAACCGTTTCACCTGGAAATCCGCCGCAAGCTCGCGATTGATCCGGTGCAACAGGTTGAGGTTGAACTGCGCTGTCACGCCCCTGGGATCGGCGTAGGCAGCATCGAGAGTGGCCTTGTCTTTCTTGAGGTCCACGCCGACCAGCAGGATCCCGCCTGCCCCCGCCATCTTGCGCGCCTGCTTCAGAAAGACGAGCGCCTCGGCGGGAGTGAAGTTGCCGATGGTGGAGCCGGGAAAAAACACCGCTTTCCTGCGGATCGGTACGCCCGCAAACTCGGGCAACACGAGGGGCCGCGTATGGTCGGCGCAGATGCCGACGATATTGAGGAAGGGAAAGCGGCGCGCAAGCTCGTTTGACGAAGCACGCAGCGTACCGATCGCGATGTCGATCGGAACGTACAACTGCGTCTGCAGCGCGTGGATCAGGATGCGCGTCTTGGCTTGCGCGCCGCTGCCGAATTCGATCAGCTGGGCCTCGGGCCCGACGAATTGCGCGATTTCCGCGATGTTGCCGCGGAGGATCGCCATCTCGGTGCGCGTCAGGTAGTACTCGGGCAGCTCGCAGATCGCCTCGAACAGGCGGCAGCCCTGCTCATCGTAGAAATACTTCGGGGGAATGCTCTTTTGCGGGAGCGCGAGGCCGGCGAGCACGTCCTCGAGGAGCCTCTCCCCGCCGGGAAAGAAGCTGTAGAAGCGGACCACCCCGGGCGCCGAAGGCTGGGGGGAGGGTTCCGGGTTCATGCCGAGGGCCGGGGTCTAGCCCGACCAGTCGTTTCGTGCGTGGACCGATACGAAATCGCCCTGCAGCAACAAGCCCGCGGAGGTCTGGTGCGCGTTGGAGCGGCCGGAGGCGAATTCCAGCCATTGACGTATGCGGGTCGCGTCGCCGACACGAGTGTATTTGCCCCAGGAGTCGAGCAGCACGATGATAATCGAACGCCCGGCCAGCGTCACCTGCATGACCAGACACCGTCCGGCTTCGGCGATGTATCCGGTCTTCGACAAGCCGATATCCCAGCGGGAGCTACGGGTAAGATTGTTGGTGTTGCCGAAGCGCATCGTGCGGCGCCCGATTTTGACCTGGTACGCAGTCGAAGTCGTATAGTCGCGGATCTTGGGGTAGGCGTGCGCGGCCTGCACGAGCTTCGCCAGGTCCTGCGCAGTCGACACGTTGCGGCCGGAAAGCCCCGTGCCGTCCTCGAAGCGCGTGCCCGACATCCCGAGCAACCGGGATTTGAGGTTCATCGCCAGCACGCACGAGTCTTTCCCGCCCGGGTAGGAGCTTGCGATCGCGGAGGCGGCGCGGTTTTCCGAAGCCATGAGGGCGAGGTGCAGCAGCTCGTCTCGCGTGAGCGTGGTGCCGACCCGCAGGCGGGATTGCGAGCCGCGCAGCCTGTCGACGTCCGCCTTGGTGATCGTCACCGGCTCGTCGGGGTCGAGCTCGGCGTCGAGCGTGACGATCGCGGTCATCAACTTGGTGAGCGAGGCGATCGGCAGCGTCGATTCCATGTTCTTGCCGAGGAGAATTTCGCCGGATTGCTGGTCGACGACCAGCGCGGCCTGCGATTTCAGCGCCGGCTGGCGCAGCTCGCGCCCGAACACCGGCGCCGAGAAAACTACCAGTGCGAGCAGCGACATCGCGATGAACCGCACCTTCCCTCCCATTTCTCGTTGGGCCAGCCAGTTTAGCGTTGGTACGGGTAATTTGCAACGAAAATAACAAGATACAGGAAATACTTCACGCGGCCTCGCGAAACCGGCACCAGGCTTGGATCCCTGCCGGCCCGGTCCTTCCTCAGACCGCCACCGCGTGCTCGGCCTCCTCTTGCAGCTGCAGCGACCACATCTGGGCGTAAGCGCCATCTTGCTCGAGCAATTCCCTGTGCGTGCCGCGCTCAACGATACGGCCCTGATCCAGCACGATAATCTGGTCCGCGTCCATGACCGTGGAAAGGCGGTGAGCGATCACCAGGGTGGTGCGGCCCCGGGCGATGCGGTCGAGCTCGGCCGGGATGCCTTGCTCGGTTTCCGAATCGAGCGCGGAGGTGGCCTCGTCGAAGATGAGAATGCTCGGGTTTTTCAGGATGGCGCGGGCGATCGCCACCCGCTGCTTCTCGCCGCCCGAGAGCTTCAAGCCTCGTTCGCCGACGCGGGACTCGTACCGGTCGGGAAGGCTCTCGATGAATTCGTGGATGTGCGCCGCCTTCGCCGCCTCGATGACCTCCTCGGGCGATGCGCTCGGCCGCCCGTAGTGAATGTTGTAGAGGATGGTGTCGTTGAAGAGCACCGTGTCCTGGGGCACGATGCCGATCGCGGCGCGCAGGGACGACTGCGTCACGCCGCGGATGTCGGCGGCGTTGATGGTGATGCGGCCCGCGTTCACATCGTAGAAGCGGAACAACAGTCGTGCCAGAGTGGACTTTCCAGAGCCGCTCGCGCCCACCACGGCGATCTTGCTTCCGGCCGGGATCTCGAAGGACACGTCGAACAGGATCTGGCGCCGCGGCTCGTAGGAGAAATCGACGTGCTCGAAACGCACGGTCGCGCTTCCCGCGCTTTCTCCAAGAGGCAGCGGCGCTGCATCCGGCCGGTCCTGTATCTCCCGGTCCTGCGTAAGCAGGCGGAACATGCGGTCCATGTCGGCGAGCGCCTGCTTGATCTCGCGGTACACCATGCCCAGAAAATTGAGCGGGATGTAGAGCTGGATCAAAAGGCCGTTGACGAGCACCAGGTCGCCGAGCGTCAGGGTCTTCGCCACCACTCCTTGAGCGGCGAGGATCATGAGCAGCGTCACCGCGACGGCGATGATGCAGCTCTGCCCGATGTTGAGGAGCCCGAGCGAGGCCTCGTTCTTCACCGCCGCCGACTCGTACTTCTGCAGGTTCTCGTCGTACCGGCGCGCCTCGTACTCCTCGTTGTTGAAGTATTTCACCGTTTCGTAGTTGAGCAGGCTGTCGATCGCGCGCGTGTTGGCCTTCGAATCCAGCTCGTTCGCCTGGCGCCGGATTTCCATGCGCCACTCGGTGATCGACACGCTGAAAGCGATGTAGAGGACCACCGCGACAAAGGTGACCGCCGCGAAGCGCCAGTCGAACTTGGTGAGAAGGATGACTGCCACCAGGCTGAACTCGAGGATCACCGGGACGATCGAGAACAGCATGTAGGTCAACAACGTCGAGATCCCGCGCGTGCCGCGCTCGATGTCGCGCGACACGCCGCCGGTATGACGCTCCAGATGAAAACGCAGGGACAGGCTGTGCATATGGCGGAATACGGTGAGCGCGACGCGGCGGATGGCGCGCTGGGTCACGCGCACGAACACGACGTCCCGGAGCTCCGCGAACAGCGTCGTCGAAAACCTGAGGATTCCATAAGCGGCGAGCAGCGCGAGCGGCAGCACGAGCACCGCGGTCTGCGCGTCCAGCGAATCGACCACTTCCTTCAGGATAAGCGGCACGCCGACGTTGGCGAGCTTGGCGGTGGTCAGAAACGCGAGCGCGATCGCCACGCGGACGCGGAATTCCCACAGGTAGGGGAACAGCATCCCGATCGCGCGCCATTCGCTGCGCCGTTTCGGCGCGGCGGAATCCTTCAACGGAGCGGGCAAGGCAAAACTGCGGTGATCGTGGGCCATGGAGGAGCGTCATGTTACATGGAGGTGGGCATCCGCGGATCAAGTGCTGCCGCGAGGTGCCGGAGCGGCGTATCATGCCGTATTGCGTTAAATCCCTAGAGAACCTTTCCGGAGGCCCATGCCGCTCGCTGTCTGGATCGTCGCAGTCGTTGCCGTTTCTTTTGCGCTTGCCTATCTGAACTCCTCGGGATGGATCTGGATTGCCGCGGGCGCGGTCCTGTTGCTCGCCGGTCTGGCCGGGGGA
This sequence comes from Burkholderiales bacterium, assembly GCA_035637655.1. GTDB lineage: Bacteria > Pseudomonadota > Gammaproteobacteria > Burkholderiales > SG8-39 > VBDM01. The sequence continues at coordinate 4,844 of DASPWT010000084.1, forward strand.
GCGTTCACACCGGATGCTTTTCTCATTCTCGCGGCGATACTCGCCGTCTGCAGCCTCGTGCTCGGCGTTTCACCGCTGCGCCGGCTCCTGGTTTCGCGCTCCCTTCTCGCCTGGTACCGCGGCCAGCTTCCGGCCATGTCCCAGACCGAGCAGGAGGCGATCGACGCCGGCACGGTGTGGTGGGACGGCGATCTTTTCTCAGGCCGCCCTGACTGGGGGAAGCTGCTTGCGGTGCCGCGCCCGAAGCTGACGCCCGAAGAACAGTCGTTCCTCGACAATGAAACCGAGCAGCTGTGCGCGATGGTGAACGACTGGGAGACGACGCAGGTGCATCAGGACCTGCCGCCGCATGCCTGGCAGTTCATCAAGGACAAGGGGTTTCTCGGGATGATCATCCCGAAGAAATACGGCGGCAAGGAATTCTCCGCGACCATGCATTCGCAGGTGATCCAGAAGCTCGGGACCCGCTGCAGCGCGGCCACGGTGCACGTCATGGTTCCCAATTCCCTGGGGCCCTCCGAGCTCCTGCTGCATTACGGCACCGACGAGCAGAAGAACTACTACCTGCCGCGCCTCGCAAAGGGTCTCGAAATTCCCTGTTTCGGCCTGACCAATCCGCACGCGGGCTCGGACGCCGCGTCGATTCCCGATTTCGGCGTCGTGTGCAAGGGAACCTGGGAGGGCCGCGAGGTGCTCGGCATGCGCGTCACCTGGGAGAAGCGCTACATCACGCTGGGCCCCATTTCGACGCTGCTCGGGCTCGCCTTCCGGCTCCACGACCCGGACCATCTGCTCGGAGAGAAGGAAGACATCGGCATCACCTGCGCGCTGGTGCGCACCGACACGCCGGGCGTCAACATCGGCCGCCGCCACAACCCCCTGAACGCCGTGTTCCAGAACGGTCCGAACTGGGGCAAGGACGTGTTCATGCCGCTCGACTGGATCATCGGCGGACCGAAGATGGCGGGCCAGGGCTGGAGGATGCTGATGGAGTGCCTCGCCGCGGGACGCTCGATCTCGCTGCCCTCCTCGGGGACGGGCTACGCCAAGCTCGCCGCGCGCGCGACGGGCGCCTATGCGCGCGTGCGCAGCCAGTTCAAGACGCCGATCGGAAAATTCGAAGGCATCGAGGAGGCGCTCGCCCGCATCGGCGGCAACCTCTACATGATGGACGCGGCCCGCATGATGACCGCCGGCGCGGTGGACCTCGGCGAAAAGCCCTCGGTGATCTCGGCGATCGTCAAGTACCACCTCACCGAGCGCGGGCGCGCCGTGGTCAACGACGCGATGGACATCCTCGGCGGCAAGGGAATCTGTCTCGGTCCAAACAATTTCATGGGGCGCATCTACCAGCAGCTGCCCATCGCGATCACGGTCGAGGGCGCCAACATCCTCACGCGCAACCTCATCGTCTTCGGACAGGGAGCGATCCGCTGCCATCCGTACGTGCTGAAGGAAATGAACGCGGCGCGCGAGGGCGACCTGAAAGGTTTCGACGCCGCCCTTTTCGGTCACATCCGGCACGTCATCTCGAACGAAACGCGCGCCTTCCTCATGGCAATCACCGGATCGCGCTTCGTTTCCGTTTCACCCAAGGCTTCGCCCCGGATGCGCCGCACCTACCAGCACCTGACGCGGATCTCCGCCGCTCTCGCCTACGCGGCGGATGTCTCCATGCTCGTCCTGGGGGGGTCGCTGAAGCGCCGGGAAAGGATCTCCGCGCGCCTGGGCGACGTCCTCTCCATGCTCTACCTCGCCTCGGCAACGCTCAAGCGCTTCGAGGACGAGGGCCGGCAGGAGGCCGATCTTCCGCTTTTGCAATGGTCGCTGCAGGATGCACTGGCCCGCGCGGCCGAAGCGCTGCACGGCGTGCTCGCGAACTATCCGGTGCGGCTGATCGGCGCGCTCCTGCGCCTGGTGACCTTCCCGCTCGGCCGGCACTTCGCGCCGCCCAGCGACGCGCTCGGGCACGAAGTCGCGCGCCTGCTCATCACACCGTCGGCCGCGCGCGACCGGCTCTGCGCCGGCATGTACCTGCCGAAAGCCGAGAGCGAACCGCTCGGGTGTCTCGAGGCCGCGCTCGAGGCGACGATCAAGGCCGAGCCGGTCGAGGCCAAGATCCGTGCGGCCCAGAAGTCCGGGGCAATCCGCGGCAACGGGCCCGAGGAGCTTGCCCAGGCTGCGCTCGCCGCGAACGTCATCGGCGGCGAAGAGCAGGCTCTGCTCAAGCGCGCGGCGCAGCTGCGCGACGAGGTGATCCGCGTGGACGATTTCCCGCAGGATCTCGGACTGTCCGAAGCGACCCGGCCCGCGCGGCCGCAACGCGCTGCGGCCTGAAACCGGGGACAGACCCCTATTTTTCCCCCGGTTTTTGCTTTCATACGATGCGTAATCAAAAATAGGGGTCTGTCCCCCGTTTCGTTGCCATCAGCGGAGGCACGATGCCGAAAGACATCTTCATCATCGACGGCGCGCGCACGCCGTTCCTGAAATCGCGCAACCGGCCCGGCCCGTTCTCGGCGAGCGATCTCGCCACCGCCGCCGGCAAGGCGCTGCTCGTGCGGCAGCCTTTCGCGCCGACTGAGCTCGACGAGGTCATCCTAGGCTGCGCCGCGCCCTCGGTGGACGAGGTCAACATCGGGCGCGTCGCGGCGCTGCGCATGGGCTGCGGGCAGAAGGTCCCGGGCTGGACCGTGATGCGCAACTGCGCCTCCGGCATGCAGGCGCTCGATTCAGGCGTAGCCAACATGCTCTCGGGGCGCTCGAAGCTCGTGCTGGCGGGAGGGGTGGACGCTCTCTCGCGCGTGCCGCTCCTCTATTCGGAGGCCATGGTCATGTGGTTCTCGAACTTCATGGCCGCGAAGACTCCCCTACGGAAGGCCGGCATGTTCCTGAAGTTGAAGCCCGCGCAACTGCTCACGCCGATCATCGGCATCATGAAAGGGCTGACCGATCCCTACGTGGGCCTTCTCATGGGTCAGACGGCCGAGAATCTCGCCTGCCGTTTCAGGATCGGTCGCCGGGAAATGGACGAGTTCGCCGCGGAGAGCCATGCGCGCGTCCTCCGCGCGCAGGAGAGCGGAGTATTCGGCGATCCGCATGACGGTCTGGCCGCGGAAATCGCACCGGTCTACGACGACAGGGGTAATCTTTGCCGGGACGACGACGGCGTTCGAAAGGACTCGACGGCCGAGAATCTCGCGAAGCTCAAGCCCTTCTTCGACCGGAAGTACGGCAACGTCACCGCCGGAAATTCCTCGCAGATCACCGACGGCGCGGCGTGGCTGGTGCTCGCGACCGAGGAGGCCGTGAAACGCCACGATCTGAAGCCGCTCGGCCGCATCGTCGATTCCCAGTGGGCGGGCCTGGACCCGGCGCAGATGGGCCTCGGGCCCGTGCACGCTTCGACACCGATACTCAAGCGCCACTCCCTCAAGCTCAACGACCTCGATGCCTGGGAAATCAACGAAGCGTTCGCGGCCCAGGTGCTCGCCTGCCTCGCGGCGTGGGAGGAAGACAGATATTGCCGCGAGGAACTGGGCCTCGATGGCGCGATGGGCGAGCTCGACACGGAAAAACTGAACGTGGACGGCGGCGCGATCGCCCTCGGCCACCCGGTCGGCGCCTCGGGCGCGCGCATCGTGCTGCACCTGCTGCATGCGCTCAAGCGCGCAAAAGGCAAGCGCGGCATGGCTTCGATCTGTATCGGCGGGGGCCTCGGCGGGGCGATGCTGGTCGAGGCGCTGTAGTCGTCATGGCGGGCAACACCCTCCACTGGAAGCTCGAGACCGACCGCGACAACATCGTCTGGCTGTCGCTCGACAAGGCGGATGCTTCGGCCAACGTCCTGTCGGCCGACGTCATGGCCGAGCTGGACCGGATTCTCGACGAGCTGCGCGCGAAGAATCCGCGAGGGCTCATCATCCGCTCCGGCAAGGACTCCGGATTCATCGCAGGCGCCGACGTCGAGGAATTCACCAGGATCAAGGACGCGGACGACGCGATGCGCCTGGTCAAGCGCGGCTGGGACCTCTATAACAAACTCGAGGCCCTGCCCTTCCCGGCGCTCGCGCTGGTGAACGGCTTCTGCATGGGCGGGGGCGTCGAGCTCGCGCTCGCCTGCCGCTATCGCGTCGCGGTGGATCAGCCCGGAACGCGTTTCGCATTGCCGGAAGTGATGCTCGGCATCCTGCCGGGCTGGGGCGGCGTCAAGCGCCTGCCGCGCCTGGTCGGGCCGACAGCGGCGCTCGACATGCTGCTCACGGGCCGGGCCGTGGATGCGCGCCGCGCGAAGCGTTTGGGTCTGGTGGATGAGGCGGTGCCGCCGCGCGTCCAGGAGAACGCCGCGCGCATGATGGTGCTCGAGGCGCCCCGTCCGAGAAAACCGTCGCTCGTGCAGCGCCTCATGAGCGCTTCCCTGATGCGCCCCGTTGTCGTGTGGATGGCGCGAAGACAGGTCGCTGCGCGGGCTTCACCCGATCACTACCCCGCGCCTTACGCGATCCTCGAGCTGTGGCGGAGATACGACGGCGATCCGTTCGCGCCGCGACCCGAGGATCCGGCATCGGTCATCGGACTCCTGGAGGGCGACACGGCGCGCAACCTCATCCGCATCTTCTTTCTCCAGGAGCGCATGAAATCGTTCGGGAAGGACAGCGACTTCAAGGCGAAACGCGTGCACGTGGTCGGCGCGGGCGTCATGGGTGGAGACATCGCCGCCTGGTGCGCGATGCGCGGCCTGACGGTGACGCTGCAGGACCAGTCGCACGAGCGCCTCGCGCCGGCGATGAAGCGCGCGGCCGAGCTGTTCAAGCGCCGGCTGCGCGACAAATCCCGGATCCGGGACGCGTTCGACCGGCTGATTCCCGACGTTGCCGGGGACGGAGCGCGGCAGGCGGACGTCGTCATCGAGGCGATCTTCGAGAACCTGCAGGCCAAGCGCGATCTGTTCGCGAAACTCGAAGCGCAGGCGAAGCCGGAGGCACTCCTCGCCACAAATACGTCGAGCTTGAAACTCGCGGACATCGGCGCGAAATTCGAGGATCCGTCGCGGCTGGTGGGAATCCATTTCTTCAACCCGGTGCCGCAGTTGCAGCTGGTCGAGGTGGTCAAGGGCGCGGTCACCGACGCGGGAGTCGCGAAGCGGGCGGCGGCCTTCGTTCGACAGATCGATAAGCTGCCCCTCCCGGTCAAGGATTCGCCGGGCTTTCTCGTGAACCGCGTCCTCGGTCCCTACATCGACCAGGCGCTGCGCATGGTGGACGAAGGCGTCGCGCCGGAGACGCTCGACGCAGCGGTCACGGCATTCGGCATGCCGATGGGGCCGATCGAGCTGGCCGATACGGTGGGCCTGGACATCTGCCTCGCGGTGGGGAAGGAATTGGCGGGCGAGAGTGCAGAACCTCCTAAGAAACTCGCGGAGCTCGTCGCCGCGGGAAATCTCGGCAAGAAAACCGGCCGCGGCTTCTACGTCTGGCGGAACGGCAAGGCGCGCAAAGGCGCCGCGCGCGGCGCAACGCCCGAACTCACCGAGAAGCTCATCGCTCCCTACCTCGAGGAAGCGCAGGCGGCAGTCGCCGAAGGCATCGTCGCCGACGCCGATCTCGCCGACGCCGGGCTCATCTTCGGCACCGGCTTCGCGCCCTTCCGCGGCGGGCCGCTGAACTATCTGCAACGCAAGACCGGAAGTTCCTGAAGTCTCTTCATGGCCGAAACCCGATCCGTGACGAAGCTGCCTGAAAGCAAGGAACCGGTGCTGCGCATGGTGCCCATGCCGGCCGACGCCAACCAGCACGGCGACATTTTCGGCGGCTGGATCATGTCGCAGGTGGACACCGCGGGCGGCGTGCTCGCCGCGCGCCACGCGCGCGGCCGCGTCGCCACCGTCGCGGTCAACTCGTTCCAGTTCAAGCAGGCCGTGTTCATCGGCGACGTGCTTTCCTTCTACGGTGAAATCGTGCGCGTCGGCACCACTTCGATCACCGTCAACGTCGAGGTGTATGCGCAGCGCAATCC
>DASPWT010000085.1:0-4809 GCA_035637655.1 Burkholderiales bacterium
GACGGCGAGCGGCTGTCGAAGCGGCACGGCGCGGTAAGCGTCATGCAGTATCGCGACGATGGCTATCTACCGGAGGCGCTGGTCAACTACCTCGCGCGGCTCGGCTGGTCGCACGGGGACGAGGAAATGTTCACGGTCGAGCAGTTCCTCCAGTGGTTCGACCTCGCCCACATCAGCCGCTCCGCCGCGCAATTCAACCCCGAGAAGCTGCGCTGGCTCAACCACCAGTATCTCAGGCAGCGCCCGGACGCGGATCTTGCCGAGCTCGTCGCTCCGCGCATCGAGCGCGCCGGCGCCAAGCTGGCTGGAGGGCCGGAGCTGCCCGCAGTCGTCGCGCTGCTGAAGGAGCGTTCCGAAACGCTCGAAGTGCTCGCCGGAGAGGCGATGATGTTCTACGCTGAACCCGGTGTGACGCACGACTCCGTCGCCGATGAAGTGCGTCCCGCCCTGGCCGAGCTCACGGCGGCGTTCGCGGCTGTCGCCGACTGGCGCGCGGAATCGGTCATGAGCGCGATCCAGGCCGTGATCGACAAGCACAAGCTCAAGCTGCCGAAGCTCGCAATGCCGCTGCGAATGATCGTGTTCGGCCGCGCGCAAACGCCCAATCTCGGACCCGTGCTCGCGCTGGCAGGCAAGAAACGCGTGCTCGAACGCCTTCAGGCGCATCTTCCCGCGTGATATAATCCACGCCCTTGCGTGGGGGTATAGCTCAGCTGGGAGAGCGCTTGCATGGCATGCAAGAGGTCAGCGGTTCGATCCCGCTTACCTCCACCAGACCGGCCTCCGGCCGTCGTAGGAGTCCTTCAGGTCCCCATCGTCTAGAGGCCTAGGACATCGCCCTTTCACGGCGGTAACACCGGTTCGAATCCGGTTGGGGACGCCAATCCGACATCACCGCCGCCGAGCAGCCGCTTTCTATTCCAGCTTTTCGATGCGACGCGGTTTATTGTATGCGTAGGTCCCCGTATTACTTCTTGACCGGTGCGCGGCTCTGCTCGAAGTCCTCTTCCATCAAGAGCGTCTCGATGTCGTTCAGGACAAGCCGCGGGTACAGGAACGTCGAGGTGTAGATCTCGCGGACATCGCCCATGCGGTCGATCAGGAACACCTTCAGCACGTGCGAGAGCTCGCGCCGCGGGCGTGCGCCGGAGCGATCGAACGTGATGCGGATGTCTTGGCCGAATCCCTCGACCAGGGGCATGAGCTCGCGCGCCGAGCCGGTCGTCAGAAAGTACCAGCGCAGCCCTCCGTCCTTTTCCACTACGCGGCTTCCCGCGTAACGTCGCATCACGTCCGGGGAGTCGCGGGCGGGATCAAAGGAGAGCGTGACGAGCCGCACCTTGCCGCGCAGCGAAGGGGTGGCCGCGATCGCTTCCTTCAACGCGTCGAAGACGCGATAGGCGAGGGGGCAACCCTCCGGATCGGTACACGTCGTGTAAATGAAGCCGAGCAGCGTGATCTGGTCGCGCGTGTAACGCGAGAGCGGCTGCGGGCGGCCGTCAATCCCGAGCACCCGGCCCTCGGGCGCCGCCATGATGCGGTGGAGCGTGTAGGTGCCCGGCGCGGGCGGAACGAACTCCGGCTCGGCGAGCGGCGCGCCCTGATGTGCTCCGGAAATCGGCGCGCAGGCAAGCGCGGCGAGCAGCGCGATCGCCCGCGCCGCGCGCTGGATGCCTCGCGGACCGCTCACCCGCCCGCGGCAGCGGAGCGCAGCGCCCTGGAGCCGAGCTTCATGTGATGGGCCCGGCCGAGCTTCTCCTTGGTGAAATCAACCTCGAACTTCTGCGCCAGCTGCTTGCCGTTCCACGCGAAGCCGCGCAGGAACTGCTCGTTGTCCGCGCCGCCCTTGTCCCAGTTCGCGAGCAGCGACGAGGTGATGTACACGCGCTTGCCATCCCAGCTCTGCGAGATCATGTTGACCTGCTTGCCGGTGGCCTTCTCGTAGGTCTGCTTCGGCGCCTCGGGGTTGGACAGGTCGAAGTAGCGCGTCTTCCCGTCCATGAACGTGTTGACCCAGAGGCCCTTGCCGTCGCGCGTGATGCTGATGTCCACCGGCAGCGGGATCTTGGACGGATCGCCGATGGTGCCGACCTCCTTCGCGATCCACTCGCTCTTGGCGTCCTGCTTGACGAGCCAGAGCTTTGAGGTCAGCGCCGCGGCGGTGATCGCCCAGTTGTCCTTGGGATTGAGCGACCAGCGGATCTCGAGCGGTGCGCCGGGAACCGCAAGCACCTTGGTCGGCTTGATCGCCTTCAAGTCCCAGAGCACCATGGTGTTGCCGAATTTTTTCATCGCCTCGCCGTCCTTGATGAGCTCGCCGAGCGGCCGCATGTAGTTGACGTAGCCGGTGAAGCTCGAGCTCAGCAGTACGTTCTTCTTCGGATTCACCGCCAGGTCGTAGCCATAGCCGTCGCCGCCTCCTTCCGTCGGCATCGCGTAGGAGCCGAGGTGCTCCCCTTTGTTGTTGTACAGCACCATGCCGGTCACCCCGCCCTTGTCCTTGGTGTTGGACAGCGCCTGCACGAACATCCGCCCGGGGAGCGCGTAATAGGTGTGCGGTCCGAGATAGCCGGACTTGTCCCCCAGATCGCCGATGGTCCGCGCGAGCTTCGGCTTCGCAGGATCGGTCGCGATGTCGAAGACCCAGATCCGGCTTTCCGAAAGCCCGCCCGCCCAGATGTGGCGGCGGTCGTCGGTAAATCCCATGTGATGCGCCTCGGCCCGTGCACCGGTGGAGACCGAGTGGAGAACCTTGCCATAGCTCTTCGACTTCGGATTCACATCCACCGTGACAAGCTTGTCGGAGCCGTCTCCCAGCCCTTCCACGCCGAGCGTCCAGACGTAGACGTAGTCCTCCTGGCCCTTGATGAGCTTGGCGATGTACGGCGAGTTGCAGGTCTCGTCGGCGCGTACTGCGACGCTGAGCCCCATGCAGGCCAGGGCGAGCGCAGCGATCACGCGAAAAACGCTTTTGTGGTCCATGGCTTCCTCCCAGGAATCAGGCTGGACGCGCGGCGCGCTCGATGCGTCGCGCCAAGGGACTCATGTTACGCCTGACCGGTCCAAAAAAGAACGCCTCGCGTAATTCGAGCGGGTTTCAGTCCGGTTTGGCTCCGGTTTCACCTACGACTTTCCGCCATTTGGCGATCTCGGCCTTTACGTATTCGGCAAACTGCTGCCGAGACCCGCCGAGCGGGTCAAACGCATTCGCCTCCAGCCGCTCCCGAAAATCAGAGGCCTGGATCGCGCGGTTGATCGCTTCGTTCAGCTTCTGCACGACAGTCGAGGGCGTGCCCGCGGGCAGAAAAACCCCGATCCAGGTGTAGTCCTCGATGCCCGGAAAGCCGGCTTCGGCGAAGGTCGGCACCTCGGGCAGCGCGGCATTGCGCCGGGCGCTGGAAACGGCCAAGGCGCGCAGTCTCCCGGCCTTGATCTGGGGCAGAGGACCCGAGATCGCCATCGAGCCGACGGGCGGTTCTCCGGCGACGACGGCCACCACCGCCGGGCCCGCACCGCGGAAGTGGATCGGCGTCATGTTGAGCTTGCCGACCACGTTGAAAAGGTTCTCGCCCGTGAGATGCGGCGTCGTGCCGCTGCCCGGCGAGGCGTATGCGAATTTCGAGGTCTTGGCAAGACTGAAGAACTCGGCGAGGGTCTTCGCCGGAAGGCTCGCGTTCACAAAGATCATGTTGGGCTGCGACGCCACCGCTGCGGTCGGGATGAAGTCGCGTTCCGCGTCATAGCCCGCGTTGGGAAACAGGCTCACGTTCACGGCGAAGGCCGACGTCGTCACCAGCGCCGTATAGCCGTCCGGAGGCGATTTCGCCACCGAGGCGGCGCCGATGTTGCCGCCGGCACCGGCACGATTGTCGACGAGGACCTGCTGTCCGAGATACTCGCTCAATTTCTGCCCGAGCAGCCTCGCGATGATGTCGGCCGGTCCGGCGGGCGCGAATGGAACGACGAGGCGGACCGGTTTGCCCGGCCAGTCCTGTGCGTGACAGAGGCCCGCGAGGAACCACGCGGCAGAGAACGCGAAGACCTGAACGATTGCCTTCATCGGAGCCCCCTTCGATCGTGCGGCAATCTTAGCATCGTCGCGCGCCGGGGGAGTATCCGTACGCCTCTCTCGACCGTAAACGGTAGCTTGAGCTAAAGTAGCGGCTCGCGATTTTCCTCCAAAACACTTCAATGACTCGAACAGGAAGCCTTATGCCCGGCCGCAAACTCAACCGACAGGATCTTCGCGATGCCGCCGAGAAATACAAGAACTGGGGCAAGTGGGGCCCCAGCGATGAAATCGGCACGCTGAACCACACGCGGCCCGAGGACATCGTCGCTGCGGCGCGGCTGGTGAAAAAGGGGAAGGTGATCTCCCTCGCGCTCAACTTCGACAACAACGGTCCCCAAGGTGCGAAGAGCAAGTACCCGGCGATGGGCCGGATCAATCCGGTGCATACGATGCTGCGCACCGGCACCGACGCCTATTCCGGGGTGCTCGATTCCAGGGGCATCCGTGCCGCCGACGACATGGTGGTCATGCCGCTGCAGTGCGGCACCCAATGGGACGGCCTGGGCCACGTCTTCTACGAGAACTCCATGTGGAACGGCTACGACTGCCGCGAGGTCACATCCAGCGGCGCGCAGAAATGCGGCATCGAGAAGACCAAAGCGAGGATGGTCGGCCGCGGAGTGTTCCTCGACGTGCCGCGCGCTTTGGGAAAGAAATACCTGGACGACGGTTACGCGATCACGTGCGCCGATCTCGACAAGACGGCGGAGATGCAGGGTGTGAAGATGAAGCGCGGC
>DASPWT010000086.1:0-9041 GCA_035637655.1 Burkholderiales bacterium
GGCGGCGAGCGCTGCCGCGGCGAGGGCGAGCCAGCCCCGGGCGCGCGTCATCCCTTTACGATGATCGACTGGCGCTCCGAGCCCCGCTGGCCCTCGTCGTCGATCCAGTTGAACTCGAGATCGCCGCTCGCCTCGGCGACCGTGTAGAACTGCACGTAGGGATTGGCTGAAATGCCCGAGGACAGGTCGGCGCGGAACACTTCCACTCCGTTGTAGCGGCACGACAGGACGTTGATGACGTTGCGCTTGATGAGATGTCCGACGTCGTCGTGGCGGTAGCCGGTCTCCATCGGGTGCTGGATGAGGATGCGGACTTCGATCACCTCGCCGCGCCTAGCCTCGCGGGGAACCTGGATTCTTGCGGCCACGGTTTGCGTTTCCTTCCGGCTCAGCTTTCGTCGAGACAGGCGGAAAGCGTGACCACGATCGGCGCCGCGTCGTACCAGAACGAGCCGTCGGAGAGCTTCGCGACGGCGGTCACGCGCTGGCTGCCCGCGAGCCGCACGCGCGAGTTGATCTCCGCCTTGCCCGCACGCGGTCCCAGATAGAAATTCGCCATGTTGGGCACCGGGTTCCTCTCCGAGTACAGGTGGATGCTCTTCACGTGATCGGCTGCGGTCATCGGACTGTCCACCGCGATCCGGATGGGAACGGAGTTGCCGTTGTCGGCGAGCTGCGGCAGGACGAGCGTCACCTTGCCCTTTCTCACCGGAGCGCCGTTGCTGAGCGCCCGCACGAGCGGATCCAGAGGATCGACCTGCGCGAGCGCCGCGCGGGGAAGCGCGAGGGCGCCGGCTGCACCGCCGAGGAAATCGCGGCGCTTCACTGCGGCCCCTTGAGCGTCGCGAGCCAGGCGACGACGTCTTCGACCTGCTGCGCCGAGAGAAGGGGCTTGCCGCGGAAGGCCGCGGCGACCTGATTGAGACCTTCTGTCCTGTAGTAGGCGGGCATGGGCGACTCCGGATTCACGCGGGTGGAATCGGCGACCCGCAGGCGCAGCTGCGCGGGGGAGAGCCGCGCGCCCACGCCCGCGAGCGAGGGCGCGATATTCCCGAAGCTTGCTTCACCGGGCACCGCATGGCACAGAGTACACGCTCCCGCATCCCGATCCACCACGAACCTTCGACCGCGCGCCGCATCGCCGGGTTCGGAAGTCAGAGCCCGCGGGATCGCGTCGCCGACCACGTCGAAGCGCACCAGGTCACCCTGCGCGCAGACCTGCGAGTACGCGAGCAGTATCGCAATGGCCGGGGCGACGGCGTGCTTGCGCGTCAAGCCAATGTCAGCCCGTGGTTCTTCAAAGGCAGCGAGCGGATTCGCTTCCCGGTCGCGGCGTGGATCGCGTTGCAGACCGCGGGAAGGATGGACGCCTGTCCCGGCTCGCCCACCCCGCCCCAGAACCCGCCGGAAGGCGCCATCACGACCTCGACCTTGGGCATTTCGCGCAGCTGCATCAGGCGGTAGTCGTGGAAATTGGACTGCTCCACGCGTCCGTCCTTGATGGTGATTTCGCCCCAGATCATTGCCGTCAGCGCATACACCGCGCTGCCCTGCATTTGCGCGATGACATTGTCCGGGTTCACCACGTAGCCGCAGTCGATGCCCAGCACGAGACGGTGGATCGTCAGTCCGCCCTTGTCGTTCACCGACACCTCCGCGACCGCGGAAGTGTAGCTGCCGTAGGCCTCGGTCACCGCAATGCCGCGGTGCACGCCCGCGGGCAGCGGCTTGCCCCAGCCGACGGCCTTCGCGGTGGCTTCGAGCACGCCGAGCTCCTTGGGCGCTTTTCCGAGCAGCGCACGGCGATATTCGTAGGGGTCCTTGCCGGCCGCGGTCGCGAGCTCGTCGACGAAGCACTCGCGCATGTACGGGTTCTGCGAGTGCCCCACCGTGCGCCAGAATCCAACCGGCACGTGCGGATTGCGCTGCGCGTACTCGACGCGCACGTTCGGAATGCTGTAGGGCTGGTCTGCGTAGGAAGCCACCGCCTGCGGGTCGATGCCTTCCTTGAGCGGCAGCTTGAGCAGCGTCGCAATGATCGAAGGCGCCGAGACGCGCGAGTACCAGGCGACCGGATTCCCCGAGGCGTCCAGCCCGGCCTTCATGCGGATCAGGCTCGCCGGGCGGTAGAAATCGTGCTGCATGTCCTCCTCGCGGGTCCACAGCATCTTGACCGGCGTGCCCTCCATCGCCTTGGCGATCATGACGCCCTGGCGCACGAAGTCCTGGGCGCCGCCGCGCCGCCCGAAGCCGCCGCCCAACTGCACGCGGTGCACTTCGACGTTCTCCAGCGGAACACCTGCGGTCGCGGCGGCCGTCGCGAGCGATGCTTCTGCGTTCTGCGTGGAGGTCCAAACGTCGACCTTTCCGTCCTTCACCAGCGCGAGGCAGCCCATGGGCTCCATGGTGGCGTGCGCGAGGTACGGAGTGAAATACTCGGCCTCGAGGACCTTGGCCGCTGTGCCGAATGCCTGGTCGACGTCGCCTTCCCGCCGCGCAATAGCGAGGCCCTCCTGCTGGGTGAGGCCGACGCGCAGGAATTCCATGATGCTGGCGCTCGAGACGCCGCTGTTTCCGGCCGCGTCCCATTCGATGGCCACGTCGCGCAGCGCCTCCTTCGCGCGCCACCAATTGTCGGCGACGACCGCGACGAAGCTCTCCATCGGCAGCACCTTGACGATGCCGCGCCGGCCCTCGACCTTGGCCGCGTCGATCGATTTCAGCTTGCCGCCGAACACCGGGCACTGCGCGATCGCGGCGTAGAGCATGCCGGGCAGCTGCACGTCGATGCCGTAGCGCTGCCTGCCCATCACGGTGTCGGGGATGTCGACGCGCTTGACGGACCTGCCGATCAGCTTCCAGTCCCTGGGGTCTTTCAGCTTCACGTCTTTCGGCGGCTCGAGCCTGGACGCGGCGTCGGCCACCTTTCCGAAGCTCAGCCTGCGCCCGCCGGCGCCGTGGGTGATGAAGCTGTTGGATGCCGAGCATTCGGACGCGGGCACGCCCCACTGCTGCGCGGCCGCGGCGATGAGCATCTCGCGCGCGGTCGCGCCCGCCTTGCGCAGGTACTCCTGCGAGTTGCGTATGGTGCGACTACCCACCGCCGCCATATCGCCCCAGGCGCGCTTGCGCCTCACGTTCGCGTTCGCCGAGGCGTACTCGATCTTCACCCTTCTCCAGTCGCATTCCAGCTCTTCGGCGACCAGCATCGGGGCCGAGGTCATGCTGCCCTGCCCCATCTCGGAGCGGGCATAGCGGACGATGATCGCATCGTCCGGGCGGATCACGACCCAGGCGTTGATCTCCGCGGCTCCGCCGGCTTTCTGCGCGAGGGCGCCCGGGAAATTGAATCCGACGGAGAGGCCGCCCCCGATCGCGGCGGATTGCTTCAGGAACTTCCTGCGGGAGGGAGCAAAGGTCTTGGTCATCGCCACCCCCTACGCCTTCGTCGACTTCGTGGATTTCGCCGCGGCGTGAATCGCCGTGCGAATGCGCGCATAGGTTCCGCAGCGGCAGATGTTGGTCATCGCCGCGTCGATGTCCTTGTCGCTGGGGTCGCGAATCTTGCCGAGCAAGGCGACCGCCGCCATGATCTGCCCGGACTGGCAGTAGCCGCACTGCGGCACTTCGTGGTCGATCCACGCCTTCTGCACCGGGTGCAGCTGGCCGCGCTGCGCGAGCCCTTCGATGGTGAGCACTTTCTGGCCGGCGGCCGCGGACACGGGCACCGAGCACGAGCGCACCGGCTCGCCGTTCAGGTGCACGGTGCAGGCGCCGCACTGGGCGATGCCGCAGCCGAATTTGGGGCCCTTCACGTCGAGCACGTCGCGCAACACCCACAAGAGGGGCATCTCGGGCTCGACGTCGACGCTCGATTTCTTGCCGTTGACGGTGAGTTCGATCATGGAATCTCCTTTGGGTTGGCTGACCTGCGGGTTCTCGAAAAAAGCTAGAACGGCTGCGCCTAGTTTACCCGATCACGCGAGGCGCAGTCCCTGGTTCTTCAGCGGCAGCGAGCGGATTCGCTTGCCGGTCGCGGCGAAAATCGCGTTGCACAGCGCGGGCGCGAGCGGCGCGAGCGGCGTCTCGCCCATCCCGCCCCAGAAGCCGCCGCTCGGGACGAGCACCGCCTCGATTCTCCTCGGCATCTCGGCGATGCGCATGATGCGGTAGTCGTGGAAGTTGGACTGCTCGACGCGACCCTCCTTCAACGTGATTTCGCCCCAGAGAACCGAAGTGAGCCCGTAGGCGACACAGCTCTGCACCTGCGCCTCCGCGGAATCCGGATTCACCACGTAGCCCGGATCCACCGCGACCACCACGCGCCGGATGTCGAGCTCGCCCGTGCCGCTCACCGATACCTCGAACACCGCGGCGGCGTAGCTGCCGTGCGAGTCCTGCACCGCGATGCCGCGGCGCACTCCGGCGGGAAGGGGCGAGCCCCAGCCCGAGGACTTGGCCGCGGAATCGAGCACGCCGAGGTCCTTGGGCTTTCCTTGCAGCATGGCGCGGCGAAACTCGTAGGGGTCCTTGCCCGCGGCGTGCGCCATCTCGTCGACGAAGCACTCGCGCATGAAGGGGTTCTGCGAGTGGAACACGGTGCGCATGAAGCCCACCGGCACGTGGCTGTTCCTCATCGCGAACTCGATCTTGAGGTTCGGCACCTCGTAAGGCATGTCGACGATGCCGCCAAGCGCGTGCCGGTCGATGCCTTCCTTGATTTCCTGGGGGCGCACGCCCGCCATGATGGAATGGCCGGCGTCGCGGACGCGCCAGGCGGTGAGCCTGCCGCCCGGGTCGAGCGCCGCCTTGAAGCGCATCAGGGTCATCGGGCGGTAGTAGTCGTGCTGCATGTCCTCTTCGCGCGACCACAGGAGCTTCACCGGCGTGCCTTCCATCGCCTTTGCGATCGCCACCGCCTGCCGCGTGTAGTCCTGGAAGCCGCGCCGCCCGAAGCCCCCGCCGAGCTGCGTCAGGTGCACCTCGACGTTCTCGAGCGGAACGCCCGCGACCGCCGCCGCGGTCGCGTGCGTGGCTTCGGCGTTCTGCGTCGGCGCCCACACCTCGACGCGGTCGCCCTTCACGAGCGCGGTGCAGTTCATGGGTTCCATCGGAGCATGGTTGAGAAAAGGCGCGTAGTACTCCGACTCGATCACCTTGGCCGCGGAGGAGAAAGCCGCCTCGACGTTGCCGTCGTTGCGCGCGACCGGGACACTGGAATCCTCCAGGCCGAAGCGCACGAACTCGCGGATGCTGGCAGTCGACGCCCCGCCGTTCGGGCCCACGTCCCATTCGATCGCCAGGAGCTTGAGCATGCGGTTCGCGCGCCACCAGTTGTCGGCGACCACTGCGACCGCGTCCTCCAGCTTCACGACCTTGATGAGGCCCCGCAGCCCCTTGATTCTTTCGTCGGCGACGGTCACGAGCCTGCCGCGAAACACGGGGCACTGCGCGATCGCGGCGTACGCCATGCCGGGCAGCTGCACGTCGATTCCGAAGAGGGGCTTGCCCCTCACCTTGTCGGGGATGTCGAGGCGGTGCGCGGGCTTGCCGATGAGATTCCATTCCCTGGGATCCTTCAGCTTCACGTCTTTCGGCGGCTCGAGCTTGGAGGCCGCTTGAGCCACCTGGCCGAAACGCAGCTTCCTCCGCGACGGCGTATGCGTGATCACGCCGTTCTCCGCGTCGCATTCGGAGGCGGGAACCTTCCATCTCTGCGCGGCCGCGTCGATCAACATGCCGCGCGCGGCGGCGCCCGCCTGGCGCAAATATTCCTGCGAGTCCCGGATCGAGCGGCTTCCGCCCGTGGCCATCGAGCCCCACACCCGGTTGCGGCGGACCTGCTCGGCGGTCGAGACGAATTCGGTGCGGACCTTCGTCCAGTCGCACTCGAGCTCCTCGGCGACCAGCATCGGAAGGCCGGTGGAGCTGCCCTGCCCCATCTCCGAGCGCGCCACGCGGATCACGACGCTGTTATCGGGATTGACGACGAGCCACGCGGTGAGCTCGGGGGCTTTGGCTCCCGCGGCGAGCGCGCGCGCCGGAACCGTCAGCTCGAGCGCGAAGCCGCCGCCGAGTGCCGTGGAGACCTTGAGAAAATCGCGGCGGGACTTGCGGAACGGAATCATCATGATGGACCAATTTATTCTGCGCTTCGTCCTTCTCTCCTGCAACAAAATCTTACGCGCTCGGCAGTTTGTAATCCCTGAACTCCTGCCGCAGCTTGGTCTTGAGGAGCTTCCCCGTAGCGGTGTGCGGCAGTTGCTCGACGAAGGTGACGTCGTCCGGCATCCACCACTTCGCGACCTTGCCTTCGTAGAATTTGAGCAGGTCCTCGCGGGTGACGCTCGCGCCGGGCTTCTTCACCGCGATCACGAGCGGCCGCTCGTCCCATTTCGGGTGGCGCACGCCGATGACCGCGGCCTCCGCGATCGCCGGATGCGCCACGGCGATGTTCTCCAGGTCGATCGAGCTGATCCATTCGCCCCCCGACTTGATCACGTCCTTCGAGCGGTCGGTGATCTGCATGTAGCCGTCCGGGTCGATCGTGGCGACGTCGCCCGTGGGAAACCAGCCGTCGCGCAGCGGGTCGCCGCCCGCGGCCTTGAAGTATTCCTTGAGTATCCAGGGCCCGCGCACGAGGAGGTCGCCGAAGGCCTTGCCGTCGCGCGGCAGCTCTCTGCCCTCCCCGTCGACGATTTTCATCTCGACGCCGTAGATCGTGCGCCCCTGCTTGCATTCCACCTCGCGCTTCCTGTCGCGGGGCAGCGCCGCGTGCTTGGCCTTCAGCGTGCAGAAGCTGCCGAGCGGGCTCATCTCGGTCATTCCCCAGGCGTGCTGGCATTGCACGCCGTGCTCGTCGCGGAAGGCATCGATCATCGCCGGAGGGCAGGCCGAGCCGCCGACGGTGACGTTCTTGAGCGTGCTGAATTTGAGATTGTTCTGCTTCATGTAGGCGAGCAGCGCGAGCCACACGGTGGGCACGCCGGCGCTCGCGGTCACTTTCTCTCCTTCGAAGAGCTCGTACAGGCTCTTGCCGTCGAGGCCCGGGCCGGGGAAAACCAGCTTCGCGCCGTTCAGCGGCGCGAGATACGGAATGCCCCAGGCGTTGACGTGGAACATGGGAACGACCGGAAGAACCACCGTGCGCGCCGAGCAATTCATCACGTCCGGGAGCGACGCCGCATAGGCGTGCAGGATGGTGGAACGGTTGGCGTAGAGCACGCCCTTGGGATTGCCGGTCGTGCCCGAGGTGTAGCACAGGCCCGCGGCGGTCCATTCGTCGAACTGCGGCCACTCGTAATCGCCGTCCTCGCGCGCGATCAGCTCCTCGTAGCACAGCAGGTTCGGCAAATTGACCTGAGGCATGTGGGCGCGATCTGTCATCGCCACCCAGCCCTTGACGCCCTTGCACGCCGGGGCGAGCTTTTCCGCGAGCGGCGCGAAGCTGAGGTCGAAGAAGACGTAACGGTCTTCCGCGTCGTTGACGATGAAGACCAGCTGCTCCGGAAAAAGCCGCGGATTGACCGTGTGGACCACGGCGCCCATTCCGGCGACGCCGTAGTAGAGCTCGAAGTGGCGGAACCCGTTCCAGGCAAGCGTGCCGACGCGCTCGCCCTGCTTCACACGCAGGCGCGCGAGCGCCTGGGCGAGCCGCTTCGAGCGCCGGTGCGCCTCGGTATACGTATATCGGTGGATCGGACCCTCGACGGTGCGCGACACGATTTCCGTGTCGCCGTGGCTGCGGTCGGCATGCGCGATGATCGACGAGACGAGCAGCGGCATGTCCATCATTTGAGCGCGCATGGTTTGTCTCCAGGGCAGCCGAGGGGGCCGGGGAAAATTACCCTGCGCGCAAACCCGTGTCAATCTACAATCGGGAAGGAGCGTAAGCTGACACCACGGCCATGAGCGTCAAGAAACTCCTCGATCTCACCGGAAGGATCGCGCTCGTCACCGGCGGCTCCCGCGGCCTCGGGCTGCAGATCGCCGAGGCGCTGGGCGAAATGGGCGCGAAGCTCGCGATCACCGCGAGGAAACCGGACGAGTTGGAGCAGGCGCGCGAAGTCCTCGCGAGGCAGCGCATCGACGCCCTGACGCTCGTCTGCGACATTTCCCGGCCGGAAGCCATCGAACCGATGGTGTCGAAGCTGCTCGAGCGCCACGGGAAAGTGGACGTCCTCGTCAACAACGCGGGCGCCACCTGGGGGGCGCCCGCCGAAGACCATCCGCTGGAAGCCTGGCAGAAGCTCTTGAACCTCAACTTGACGGGAACGTTTCTCGTGACCCAGGCGGTGGGAAAACGCTCGATGATCCCGAACCGCTACGGCAGAATCATCAACGTCGCGTCGATCGCGGGACTGCGCGGCAATCCCGTGGACATGCTGGAGACGCTCGGGTACAACACGACCAAGGGGGGGCTCGTGAATTTCACGCGCGCGCTGGCCGCCGAATGGGGCGAGCACGGCATCACGGTGAACGCCATCGCGCCGGGATTCTTTCCTTCGAAGATGACCCAGGCGTCGCTCGAGCGGCTGGGCGAGAAGATCGTCGCGCGCACGCCCCTGCGCCGGCTCGGCGACGGGGAGGACCTGAAGGGGCTCGTGGTCCTGCTCGCTTCGGACGCCTCGCGCCACATCACCGGGCAGATCGTCGCTGTCGATGGAGGCGCGAGTGTCGCCTGAAGGAGCCCCGATGACGCCGAGCTCCGCCGGCATAAAGATCCCGTTTACCGAGCACCTCGGCGTCGAGCTCGTCGAGATGACGAAGGAGCACGCAGTGGTTTCGCTCAGGAAGCGCCCGGAGCTCTTGAACAGCTGGGGCGCGACTCACGGCGGGGTGATCATGACCATGCTCGACCTCGTCATGAGCTGGGCGGTGCGCGGGCACTACGGAGTGGTCGGCGGCGTGCTGACCGTCGACTTGAGCGTCGGCTTCATGAAGGGAAGCTTCGGCGACAAGGTGACGGCCGAAGGCAAGGTCCTGCACGGAGGCAAATCCACCGCCTTCTGCGAAGCCGAGGCGCGCGACGACAAGGGCGC
>DASPWT010000087.1:0-32347 GCA_035637655.1 Burkholderiales bacterium
CGCGGCGATCGCCCTCATGGGCCGCTACCGGGGCGGCGCGGCGAAGATGGCGGTCGTCGGATCGAGCCTGTTCGGCATGATCTCGGGAATCGCCGCCGCCAACACCGTGGCCGTCGGCATCGTGACGATACCGCTCATGAAGCGCTCGGGCATGTCGGCGCGGCTCGCCGCGGCGGTCGAGGCCTGCGCCTCCAACGGCGGCCAGCTCATGCCCCCGGTCATGGGCGCGGTGGCGTTCGTCATGGCGGACTTCCTGCAGATTCCGTACAAGGAAGTCGCCATCGCCGCGATCCTCCCCTCGGTGATGTACTACGCCGCGCTTTTCATCCAGGCCGACCTGGAGGCGGCGCGCTACGGCTTCGGCAAGGTCGACGCCGACAAGATTCCGCGCCTCGCCCGCGTGCTGGCAGGGGGCTGGATGTTCCTTGTGCCCTTCGCGGTGCTGGTCTGCACGATGTTCTGGCTCAACTGGGAGCCGGAGTACTCGGCGATGGCGGCGAGCGCGGCGATCGTCGCGCTCGGCCTCGCGGTCGGCTACGCCGGGGAGCGCATGCGCCTCAAGGACCTCTGGACCGCGGTGGTCGAGACGGCGGGCGGGCTGTGCGAGATCCTGGTGATCTCGGCCGCCGCCGGGTTCATCATGGGGCTGTTCCAGGTGAGCGGGCTCGCGTTCGCCTTCGCCGCCTACCTCGTCGAGCTCGGCGGGCAGAGCCTGATCCTGCTCCTCCTGCTCGCCGCGGTGGTGAGCATCATCCTCGGCATGGGCCTGCCGACGATCGGCGTGTACGTGATGCTCGCCATCCTGGTGGCGCCGGCGCTGGTGAAGGTCGGCGTGCCGCCGCTCGCCGCGCACCTGTTCATCCTGTACTTCGGGATGATGTCGCTCATCACGCCCCCCGTCGCGCCTGCCGCCTACGTCGCCGCGGCGATCGCGGGCGCGCCTTCGATGGCGACCGGCTGGACGGCGATGCGCTTCGGCTGGAGCGCCTATATCGTGCCGTTCCTGTTCGTCTACTCGCCCGCCATCCTGCTGAAGGGCGACGCCGCCGACATCGTCGTGGTCACAGCGACCTCGCTCGCCGGCATCTGGCTGATCTGCGCCGCGATGACGGGATTTTTTACAAGAGTATTGAGCGTTCCGATGCGCATCGCGTTCATCGCCGCCGGCATCCTGCTGATGCTGCCGCACCAGCTCTCCGCTCTCATGCTGTGGCTCAACATCGCCGGAGGCGCGCTCGGCGGCGCGCTGGTAATCTATGAGCTGAGGGTCAAACGCATGGAGGTCTCCCATGTTCGTCCGTAACGCTTGGTACGTCGCCGCTTGGGACCACGAGATCGGCCGCGACATGCTGCGGCGCGTCATCCTCGACGAGCCGGTCGTCTTCTACCGTCGCGACGACGGCAAGCCCGTCGCGCTGGAGGATCGCTGCTGCCACCGGCAGGCGCCGCTGTCGATGGGCAAGCTGATCGGCAACGTCGTCCAGTGCCCGTACCACGGGCTGCAGTTCGACCCGACCGGCGCCTGCGTCAAGGTCCCCAGCCAGGACCGCATTCCCGCCTCGGCGCGCGTCAGGGCCTACCCGGTCGTCGAGCGCAATCACTGGATCTGGATCTGGATGGGCGAGCCGGCCAAGGCCGACCCGGCGCTGATCGAAGACTTTCACTGGATGGACGATCCGAACTGGGGCTTCGGCGGAAGCTATCTGCACGTCGAGGCGAACTACCTGCTTCTCGTCGAGAACCTGCTCGACACCACGCACCTGCCCTTCCTGCATCCCACGTCGCTCGGCACCGACGCCTTCGCCAAATCCGAGTTCGAAGTCACGCGCGAGGGCGACCGCATCAAGGTGTCGCGCTGGCTGATGGACAATCCGCCGGCGCCCTTCCACAAGCAGATGGGCGGATTCGCGGACGGCATGAACGTCGACCGCTGGCAGATCGCGCACTTCGGCCCGCCCTCCTTCGTGAAGCTCGACGTCGGCTCGGCGCCCACGGGCACGGGCGCGCGCCAGGGCGACCGCAGCCAGGGCATGAACATGTGGAACCTGAACGCGATCACCCCCGAGACCGCGAAGAGCGCGCACTACTTCTACGCGCAGGCCTACAACTTCAAGCTCGGCGAGCGCTGGATCTCCGATCTCGTGAGAAGCCAGGTCACCAAGGCCTTCCTCGAGGACATGGCGATGATCAAGGCGCAGCAGCAGAACCTGGATCTGGGGGCGAGCCCGGTCGTCAACCTCGGGCAGGACAAGGCCTGGATCGCGATGCGCCAGATCGTCCAGCGCCTCGTCGCCGAGGAGCAGGGCCAGCGCGCCGCCGCCTGATTTTCGTCAGGGCAACGCGGCGTATTTGCCGCGGTGGAAGACGAGCGGCGGCCGATCGGTGTGCGCGTAGCGCTCGACCGCGCCGATCAGGATGATGTGATCGCCGCCGTAGTTGCGGTGGCGCGTGTGGCATTCGAAGGTCGCCGCCGCGCCCTGAAGCACCGGAACGGCGCCGATGCCCGGCGCGAAGCGCGCGGCGTAGGCGGCGAACTTGTCGGGCCCCTGCATGGCGAAGTGCGACGCGATTTCGGCGTCGCAGGCCGCGAGCACGTTGACGGCGAAATATTCGGCCTCGCGGAACACCGGCGCGCTGGACGCCTCGCGCGACAGGCTCCACAGCACCATGGGCGGGTCGAGCGACACCGAGGTGAAGGAATTGACCGTCATGCCCGCGGGCCGGCCGCCGCTGCCCAAGGTGGTCACCAGGCATACGCCGGTGGGAAAGCGGCCGAGCGCGCTGCGGAAGTCTCGCGCGTCGAGCTCAGGCCGCGGCAGTGCGTCCGGCTCCTCCCACATCAGGCGTTGGCCGCGGCTTTCATGCGCCGCTGGTGCTTAGTCATCCCTCGATTTTCGGCGGAAACTTATCGTCCTCGAACACCGAGATCTCGGGCGCCTTGCCCTTGAACCCGTATTCCTGCCAGCGCTTCACCACCTGCTCGTACGCCGGCTTCGACAGCTTAGTGCGCTTCGAGAAGGACTTGATGAACTTGTAGTCCATGCACGCGTTGATCAGGGCCTTCGATCCCCACGGCCGGATCTCCGGCGGGTTGAGGCTCGGATCCAGAAACGTGCTCCAAGTCTCGCGCAGGATGTCGATCGACTGGGCCGGCCGCGAGCGCGTCGCCATCGCCCACAGCACCTGGTGGATGTTGGTGGAATCGATGTCGTCGTCGACTACGATGACGTACTTGCCGAAGTAGGCGCCGGCCGTGCACTGCGCGGCGAGCGCCATCACCTGCGCCGCGTGCCCGGCGTACAGCTGCTTGATCGAAACCACCGTGATACCCCAGCCCGCGGCCTCCGGGATCGACCAAACGCCCTGGATGCCGGGCACCCCCAGCTTCTGCAGGTCGGCCCAGATGCCAGCGGCGCGCAGCGCGGCCCAGAAGAGCCCTGCCTCGTTGGCGGGGCC
Organism: Burkholderiales bacterium; assembly: GCA_035637655.1. GTDB lineage: Bacteria > Pseudomonadota > Gammaproteobacteria > Burkholderiales > SG8-39 > VBDM01. The sequence goes on from DASPWT010000087.1 coordinate 3,457, forward strand.
ATCGGCCATCAGCGCACAGGTGAGGGTCGGGTTCGAGCGGTAGCGGAGCTTCTCCACCCGCATGTAAGGCGTCGCGCCGCTCGGCCGTCCGTAGTAGCCGGTGAACTCGCCGAAGGGTCCTTCGGCGAAGGTCTCGTCCGGATAGACGTGGCCCTCGAGGATGATCTCGGCGTGCGCCGGGAGCGGCAGGCCGGTGACGTCGCCCTTGAACAGCTCGATCGGCGCGCCGTTGATCCCGGAGTAGTAGTCGTACTCGCACTCGGTCTTGGGCAAGCTCGTCGCGGCAACGAGAAAGAGCAGCGGATCGATGCCGTAGCAGGCGGCGATCGGCATCGGTTTGCCCATCTTCCACCACTTCTCGCGGTCGATGGTGGCGTCCTTGCCGGGCGAGGTGTAGACGCCGACCTCTCGCGGCCCCTTGATCATCATGCGGTAGGTGCCGACGTTGACGCGGCCGGTCTCCGGGTCCTGGGTAATGACGGCGTCGCCGGTGCCCAAATACTTGCCGCCGTCGAGCGGCCACATGCGCTGCGCGGGGAACATGCGGATGTCGATCTTGTCGCCCTCGACGATGTTGTCGTTGCAGATCGCCTTGTCGGGCGAGACCTCGACCGGCGGCATCTTGCGTCCCAGCTTCTGCTGCAGGATCTGCACCGCCTTGAGCGGATGGTCCACCGGCTCTTCGCCGATCATCAGGCAGAAGCGCGACAGGTTGCAGCCGATCATGTTGTAGAGCGCGCGGTGCCCGGGATGGCCCTTCACGTTCTCGAAGAGGAGCACCGGACTCTTCTGGCTGCCCACGAGGTAGGTCAGGGTGGCAGCCTCGAGGTCCGGGTCGACCTCCGCCGTGATGCGCTTCAACTCGCCCAGCGCCTCCACCTTTTCGAGCCACAGGTCGAGGGCGCTCTTGTGCCTCGCGGTCGTGCGTCTTACGTCGACTTTCGCATGCATGTCGGCCTCTCTTCGGCTATTCCGCCGTGATTTTCGCTTCCCTGATCACCCGGCTCCACTTTGCCGCTTCGCGCTTCACGTATTCGCGGAACTGCTCGGGCGTGCCGGTAATCGGCTCAAAATAGTTCGGGGCCAGGAACTTGTCGCGGAAGTCCGCGTCCGCCAGGACGCGCTGCACGTCGGCGTTGATTCTCGCCACCGCCTCGCGCGGCGTTCCCGCGGGGGCGAAGAGCCCGAACCACGACACCGCCTCGTAGCCCGGCAGGCCGCTCTCCGCGATCGTCGGCACCTCGGGGAAGGCCGCGAGGCGCTTCGCGCTCCCCACGCCGAGGATTCGGAGCTGCCCCGCGTTGTAGGGCTTGGCCGAGAGCGTGGTGCTGATGATGATCATCGGCACGTGGCCGCCGATCACGTCGGTAAGCGCCGGCGCGCCGCCCTTGTAGTGCACCGGCGTGAGCTGCACGCCCGCCATGTGCTGGAACATCTCCATGTTGAGATGCGGCGACGATCCCGTGCCGAGCGTCGCATAGTTGAGCGCGCCGGGCTTCGCCTTCGCCGCGGCGATGAACTCGCCCACGCTCCGGAAAGGCGCGGCCGGATGCACCGCCAGCACCTGGTGGACAAGGCCGAGGCCGCTCACAGCAACGTAGTCCTTCGCCGGGTCGAAGGGGAGCTTACCGTAGACATACGGGTTCACCGCGAACGTCGCCTCGGCGGTGGAGAGCAGCGTGTAGCCGTCCGCCGGCGCCCTGGCCACCTCGGCGGCGGCGATATTCGTGTTCGCGCCGGGCTTGTTCTCGACGATCACCGGCTGGCCCCACGTCGGGCTCAGGCGCTGCGCCACCGCGCGCGTCACCACGTCGGTCGCTCCGCCCGGCGCATAGGCGACCACGATCTTCACTGCCTTCGAGGGAAACGCCTGCGCGAGCACCGGTGTGCCGAGCGCGAACGCCGCGACCGCAACGACCGCTCTGTTCAAGCAGTTCACTTGTCTTCTCCTGTCGTTCCCCGCGCGGCGCCGCTATGCGACCGCCGAGGAGGTTTCCTTCCTGCGCTCGAGGTGCTTGCCCTGGAAGTGCGGCGCGATCTCCTCCATGAAGCGGTGCATCTGCTCCTTGACGAGCGCGTGCGGCTTGTTGCCGACGTTGAAGTAGAGGATCACCTCTTCGATGCCCGTCTTCTCCACTTTCTTCAGCGATTCGACGATCTGCTCGGGCCGGCCGAGCAGGATCGAGCGGTCGGTCAGGTTCTCCTTTTTCATGTTCCTCAGGATCTCGGCGATCTTGATGAAGTACTGCATGGTCGGCGGCGCCTCCTCGATCTTCGTCGGAATGGCGCGGATCACGCAGTGGTTGAAGTAATCGAGCTGCGACTGGCGGCCGTAGTCCTCGCTCTTCTCGTCGTCGGCGATGAAGATGAAGTAGCTGCACATCGCCCGGCCGGGCTTGTTGCCCGCCTTCACGCACGCCTCGCGATAGGTATCGACCGCCTTGTCCAGCCCGCCGAAGATCATGCCGGCGGCGAACGGCGCGTAAATGATGTTGAGGCCGCGCTTCGCCGCCATGTCGAGGCTGGTCTTCGAGAACGACGCGACGTAGAAGGGAATCGGCTTCTGCACGGGCTTGGGCGTGATCGACATCTCGGGGATGTCGTAGAACTTGCCCTTGTGCGACCACGGCCCGGGCGAGTTCCAGGCCTTGAGCACGACCTCGATACCTTCCTCGAAGATCTCCGCCGAGGCGAAGAAGTCGCTCCCGAACGGCGCGTATTCCTTGCGGTCGTAGCCGCGCCCGGTGGCAAAATCGACGCGCCCCCCTGAGAGCAGGTCGAGCGTCGCCCACGCCTCGGCGATGTGCACCGGATGGTGCAGGGGCAGCACCGTCACCGCGGGGGCGAGCCGCACGTGCTTGGTGACCGGCGCGATACTCGCGAGCAGGATGTCGGGGCGCGAATTCACCCCGAGCGAATCGAAATGGTGTTCGCCGATCCAGCACGAATGCATGCCGAGCTTGTCGGCGAGGATCGCCTGCTCGCGGATCTCCAGGACGAACTGGTTCGCCGAGCGCGGATTATTCGGATAGTGGTTGTCGCTGAGCGTGAAGTAGCCGAATTCCATGGCCCGTCTCCGTGTTGTTGCCACATGTTAAATTCCGCACCGGGCCGGATCAACACCGGTCCGCGACCGTCACCCTATGGGCTCCGTCGCGCGCAGTCAAGCGGATTCCGGGCCGGCGCCAGGCGTGCGATGCGGCAGCGCGCCTTCTTTCCCCGGATCCAGGAGAGATAGGCCGGCCGCGATTTCCCGCTCAGGCGACCGCCGCCTCGCCGTACAGCTCCTTCGCCGCTTGCTTCAGCCTCGGCATGACGCCTTCGGCGAAGCGCTCCATGTTGCGCCGGGTGAGGTCGGCGGGCAGCGTGCCGAACTGCAGCATCACCAGCAGGTTGCCGAAGCCGATCTCCTTCATGTAGCCGATCAGCCGCTCGGTGACGGTCTTCGCGCTGCCGCAGGTCATCATGCCGAGCTCGTTCGAGCGCTTCGTCTCCGCTTTTTCGTGGGCGACCGTCTTCGCCGCGACGATCGCCTTGGCCGATTCGCGCGAGGTGTAGCCCGGCGGCATCAGCATCTCCATCGGCATCTTGCCGAGGTAGCGGTTGCGGAAATTCTCGTAGTGCACCGCGCACTCCGCGAGCGCCGACGCGTCGCTGTCGCCCACGTAGAGCGGCGTCGCCCAGCCGAGCTGCGCGGGCGTGGAGGTATAGCCGTATCTCTTCGCCGTGTCCCGGTAGGACTGGAGTTGCTTCGCCACCGCCTTGATCGGGCTGAAGGTCTGCAGGTAGGTGTACTTGCGCGAAGGATGCGAGGCGAACTCGATGGTCTCGCGGCTGCCCTGCGAGGGAATCCAGATCGGCGGATGCGGGCTCTGGTAGGGCCGCGGCCAGACGTTGACATACTCGAAGTGAAAGTGCTTGCTGTGGAACTCGAACGGTCCGGCCTCGGTCCAGGCGCGCACGATGAGATCGTGCGCCTCGTTGAAGCGCGCGAGCGAATAAGTCGGGTTCACGCCCCAGGCGTGGTACTCGCAGCCGATGCCGCGCACGAAGCCGGAGATGAGCCGCCCGCCGGTGATGTTGTCGATCATCGCGTGCTCCTCGGCGATGGTGAGCGGGTGCGAGCGCAGCGGCAGCGCGCTGCCGAGAATCGCAATTTTCGTCTTGCTCGTGCGCCGCGCGAGCGCGGAGGCCGTGACGATGGGCGAAGGCATCATGCCGTAGCAGGTCTGGTGGTGCTCGTTCACGCAGACGCCGTCGAAGCCGAGCTCTTCGGCGTACTCCATCTCGTCGAGGTAACGGTTGTAGAGCGCGTGGCCCTTCCGGGGATCGTAGAGGCGATTGGGCAGGGTCACCCACGAGTGCGGGTATCGGTCCGCCTCCTCGAGGTCGAGGTCGGCATAGGGCATCAGGTGGAACAGCAACACGTTCATGGACGCTTTTTCCTCAGTTCTTCGCAGCGAATTCGCGCACGAGCCGCGCGAACTCCTGCGGCTTTTCGACGTGCGGGGTGTGCCCGCATCGAGCGACGATGTCGACCCGCGCGTGCGGGATGAGCTTCTTGAAATCCGCGGCGTAGCCGGCGGGCAGGACCCGGTCGCTATCGCCCCAGATGATCTGCGTCGGCACCCTGACGCGATGCAGCCACTTGGCGAGATGCGGATCGAACATCCGCGGCTCCCACGCAAGCCGCGCCACGGTGTACTGGTTCTTCACTTCCGTCTCGATCTGCTCCGGCGTCGTGGGCTGCGCGAGCATCTGCTCCGCGATCTTCTGGTCGAAGAAGAGATTGCGCACTTTCTCCTCGGGCGACCACAGGAACAGGTCGCCGCGCTTCAAGCCCGGCACGTAGATGCCGAGCGGCCCGACCGCCGTCAGCGCGCGGATGCGCGAGGTGTCGCGCACGGCGATCTCCAGCGCGAGCCAGCCGCCGATCGACGCGCCGACGAGGAGCACGTCCTTCAGGTCGAGCTGCTCGAGGAAATCGAGATAGAAGTAGGCGAGGTCATGGATATTGTCGAGCCAGTCCGGCTCGTCCGACCCGCCGAAGCCGGGATGCTCGGGCACGAGCACATTGAAGCCTTTCGCCAGCTCCTCCATGAACGGCCGCACCGACGCGGCGCCGTTCGCACCGTGCAGATACAAGAGCTTGGGCCCCGAGCCGCAGCGCTTCAGCGTGATCCTGCAGCCGCGCACCTCGCATAGTTCCTGATTGAACGACAACGTCATCTCCTTTTTCCTCTACTCCACTTTTATTTTCGCCTCGCGCACCACCCGGCTCCAGCGGTCGAAGTCGCTTTTCATGAGCGCGGCGAACTCCTGCGGCGCGATCGCGACCGGCTCGAGCGAAAAGGCGCGGATGCGCCCGCTCACTTCCCGGACGCCGACCGCGGTCATGATTTCGGACGCGAGCCGCGCGACGATCTCCCTCGGGGTGCCCGCGGGCGCGAGGAGGCCGAACCAGGGAAACGCATCGTAGCCCGGGAAACCCGCCTCCGCGATCGTCGGCAGGTCGGGATGGGAACGCAGGCGCTGCAGCGACGCGACGCCGAGCAGCCTCACCTTGCCGCTCTTCGCGTGCTGCGCGGCGTTGCCGAGCACGGTGAAGAAGATCGGCACCTGGCCGGACACGGCATCGGCCATCGCCGGCGCGCAGCCGCGATAAGGCACGTGCGCGAGGTCGATCCCGGCCGAGAGATTGAGCAGCTCGCCCGCGAGATGCAGCACCGTGCCGGCGCCGCAGGAGGAGAACGCGAGCTTTCCCGGCTGCGCGCGCGCGAACGCGACCAGTTCCGCCACCGATTTCGCCGGAAAGGACGGATGCACGCCGAGCACGACCGGGCCGCGCGCCACCACCGCCACCGGAGCGAAGTCCTTGAGCGGATCGTAGGGAAGCTTCGACGCCGAGGCGGCCTGAACCACGAGCTGGTCGTTCGTCATCAACAGCGTGGCGCCGTCGGCGGCCGATTTCGAGACGAAGTCCGCCGCGACTACGCCGCCGGCGCCGCCGCGGTTCTCCGGAACGAACGGCTGGCCGAGCCGCTCGGTGAGCCTTTGCGCGAGCACGCGTCCGAGGACATCGGTGCTGCCGCCGGGCGCGGCCGCAATGACCAAGCGCACCGGCTTGGACGGGTAAGAGGCGGTTTGCGCGGGCGCGTCCGGGTGCACCGCGCACAAGCAGAACAGCGCCAACAGGGCGGGAAGACGTGGATCGCGCATGGATTCTCCTCGGGCGCAAGTTTAGCCCATAAAATAGCGGAACATCGCCATGGAAGCATGATCGGCGGCGACCGGGACCGCAGGGCGGTCCGCCGGACACGCAGGGCGGGATACACAACGTACACCCGGGAATCCTCTTCGGCGGCACGCTGCCGCCGCTTTGAACGGGAAACCGAACCGATGACAAAGAATTTGTTCGACGTCGCCGGTCGCACGGTCATCGTCACCGGCGGCGGCCGCGGCATCGGGCGCGTCTACTGCGAGGCCTTCGCGCGGGCCGGCATGCGCGTGGTGCTCGCCGACATCCACGGCGAGGAAGCGGAGCGCGCCGCGGCGGCGATCCGCGCCTCGGGCGGCGCCGCGCTCGCGGTGCGCACCGACATCTCCAAGCCCGACGACGCCAAGGCGATGGCCGAGGCGGCGGCGCGCGAGTTCGGCGGCATCGACGCGCTGGTCAACAACGCCTCGCTGATGAGCTCGCTGCCGCGGCGTCCCTGGAGCGAGATCCCGCTCGAGGAATGGGACCGCGTCATGGCGGTCGATCTGCGCGGCCTGTTCCTGTGCTGCCGCGCGGTGCATCCTTACCTGAAGAGCCGCGGCAAGGGAAAAATCGTGAACATCTCCTCCGGTCGCGTGCTCGATGGCACGCCGAACCGCCTGCACTACACCACCGCCAAGGCGGGCGTGATCGGCTTCACCCGGGCGCTCGCGCGCGAGCTCGGGCCCGACAAGATCAACGTCAACGTGGTGCTGCCCGGCTTGACGCTCAGCGACACGCAACTGGCGACATCGCAGCCCGGTTATATTACGAGCGATTACGACAAGCTGCGGGCGCTCAAGCGTGCGCAATATCCCGAGGACCTGGTCGGAACGGTGCTGTACCTCGTTTCCGACGCGAGCGATTTCGTCACCGGCCAGAGCTTCAACGTGGACGGCGGTAAAGTCATGCACTGAACAAGGAAACGCCCGTGGAAGCCCAAACCCGCATGGAGGTCATCCCCCTTTCCCCCGCCCTCGGCGCCGAGATCCGCGGCGTCGACGCGAGCCGGCCCATCGACGACGCCGCCTTCGCTGCGATTCTCGACGCCTGGCACCGGAACCTCGTGATCGTGCTGCGCGGCGCGGCTGCCCTTTGTCGCACTCGATCAGGTTCACCCGCTTCACCGCGAGCTCCCAAGAACTTGCGCAATCCCAGCGTCATTCTCTAGACTGCGCTGGGGCGATCCCGGTTGATCGGGCCATTAAGCCGAGGAAAATCCATGGATACTTTGTCGAATATTCAGCGTCTGGTGGACGCTTCGGCGCCGTACTGGGCCGGGGAAGCCGAAGTGGTGAGGACGTATTGGACGTCGCCCGTGCGCACCGCGAGCACGGATCTCTTGTGGCTCTCGCGGCAGTGCTTCAAGGAATTCTGGGGCTCCGGCGCCGGCAAGTTCGACCGCGGCGGAGTCTTCCTCGGCACGCTCAAGAACCTGGCCGCGAAAACCCCGGACATCGACGTCACGCTCGACCGTCACGAGGTGCTCGACGTGCTCGAGGGGCTGAAGGCCGAGTTCAGCCACTATATCGCGTTCGCCGATCTCTACGATTCGATCCGACTCGCCGGCTCGCCGAAGCTCAACCCCGCGATGCTCGAGGAGTGGCCGGAAGAGGCCGCCCTGACGGCGCTGCGCTACCGGCACCAGGACGAGCATGGCGCACTCGGGATGCGCGCCTGCAAGTTCACCGAGGGCGGATACTGCACCCTGTTCTCCGAAGGCACGGCGCTCAAAGGCAGGGGCGGAGTGGAGGAAAAGATCGCCGCGGCATGCGCGCTCGTCTACGAAGACGAATTCGAGCACATGCTCGCCGGCATCGCCGATATCGGCAACGAGCAGTTCTCCGAGGCGCAATGGCGCCTGCTCGAAACGCTGGTCGTGGAGCAGCTCAGGCAGCGCATCCGGATGCGCAACGCGCAGTTCAGCCATCCGCTTTCCGAGCAGCGGATCCAGGCGATCTTCCGCGGCGAGATCGAGCCTTTGGCGTTCGACTACGAGAAGGCGAAGCTCGCGGCGTAGAGGTCTGCTAGGCCCATCGCGTCCTGATGCGTTCCTCGGCGCGGCGCAGCAGGGTGTTCATGAGAACCGCGATCAGGAGCACGAAAACGATCCCGGAGAAGATCCCCTCGGTATCGAAAATGAAATAGCGCCAGGAGATCATCTTCCCCAGGCCGCCGGAGAAGGTGATGAATTCCACGGCGATCACCCCGACCAGGGTATAGGTGAACCCCAGCCGCAGGCCGGTGAAGATGGTCGGCGTCGCGGCCGGCAGCAGGATTTTCGTGAACATCTGCAGCCGGTTCGCCTTGAGGCTGCGGCCCAGCTTGACGAAGATCGGCTCCACGCCCGCGAGCCCGACGCCGACGTTCACCATGACCGGGATCGAGCCGAAAATCACCGCCATCGACACCACCGTGGCGCTTCCCAGCCCGAACAGCGCCAGGAACACCGGATAGAGAAGAATCGTGGGCGCGGAATAAAACGCGAGCAGGAGCGGCTCCACCGCGGCGCGGAACAGGCGGAACCTGAAAAAGACGATCCCGAAGAACACGCCCAGCACGAGCGAGATCAGGAACGCAATGCAGAATTCGAACGCCGTGGTCCGCAGGCTGCTCCAGAATTCGGCGCCCCGGAGGTCCTCCCAGACTTTCACGGCGATGGCGGAGGGCGAGCTCACGACGAGCGCGCTGATCTGTCCGGAGCGCACCAGAAGCTCGAGGGCGGCGAGAAGCGCGAGCAGCACGGCCGCCTGACCCAGCCCGACCTTGAGCCGGCGGTTAGCGCGCATTCGGCGTGAGCCCCTTGCCCGCCTCAACCTTGAGGATGTCCCAGATGCGCCGCTCGATCTGCACGGCGGCGTCGCTGGTAAGCGACTCGATGGTCCGCGGCCGGGGCAGCGGGATCGGGATGTCTTCCCTGATCAAAGACGGTCGCGCGGACATCACCAGCACCCGGTCCGAGAGCTGGATCGCCTCGGTGATCGAGTGGGTGACGAACAGCGTCGTCTGCCGGGTCGCCTCCCAGATGCGCAGCAACTCCAGGCCCATCAGGAAGCGGGTCTGCTCGTCGAGCGCGCCGAACGGCTCGTCCATCAGCAGGATGTCCGGGTCCAGCACCAGCGCCCGGGCGATGGCCAGGCGCTGGTTCATCCCGCCCGAGAGCTGGGACGGATACTTTTCTTCGAAACCGGAGAGACCGACAAGCTGGATCATCTGCAAGGCCTTTTGCCGCCGCACCGCTTCGGCCACCTGCTGCAACTCCAGTCCGAACTCGACGTTCCGTACCGCGGTCCTCCAGGGGAACACCGACATGAGCTGGAACACCATCGCCACCTTGGGGTGGGGGCCCGTGACGCGCTCGCCCTCGACGATCACTTCGCCGCTCGAGGGCTTCTCCAGCCCGCCGACGATGTCGAGCAGCGTGCTCTTGCCGCAGCCCGACGGCCCCAGCAGGCTGACGAACTCGCCGCGCCCGACCTGGAAGTCGGCCATGCGGATGGCCTCGACCGCGCCGCCGGTAGTTCCGGCGGCGTCCTCGAACACCTTGCGCACGCCGCGCACGGCGATCAATTCCTTCACGGCGCCCGCCAGCGGCTCAGCCGGCTCTCGATCGCTTGCATGCCGGCGTTGATGGACATGGTGAGGAGGAAGACGAACAGGATGACGGCCAGCATCCGCGCGATCTCTCCCGAATTGTAGAAATCGGTGACCAGGTAGCCCAGGCCCGACTTCGCCTCGAACAGCTCCGCCAGAAGCGCGCCCAGGAAGCAGAAGCCCAGGCCGATCCTCATGCCGGCGAACACCGGCAGCACCATCGACGGGAAGTACACCTTGCGAAAGATCTGGCCGCCGGTAGCGTTCATGGAGCGGGCCATCTTGACGTGGATCGCGTTCACCTCCCGGATGCCGACGACCGTATTGAAAATGATGGGGAAGATCGCGTGCAGCGCCGCGTTGGCGATCTTGCAATTCAGCCCCACCCCGAAAATCATGAGAAGCAGGGGCAGGAAAATGATCTTCGGCACCGCGTAGAAGGCGAGGATCATCGGCTCGAAGATCTCGGCCAGGGTGCGGCTCACGCCCAGGACCGAGCCGATCCATATTCCGAGGACGATGCTGATGGCCAGACCGGTCACGGTCTCGTAGAGAGTGACCAGAAGATGCGGGGTGATCTCCCCGCTGGCGAACAGTTCCCCGGCCGCCTGAAGGACCTTGAAGGGGTGGGGAAAGAACGAAAAGGCGCGGCTCAAGCCCAGGAAAAAGACGAACGCCAGCGCGAGGACGAGGAACTGGAACGTCCGGACCAGATTCTTCTCGCCCCGCACCCCCCCTCCCCATCCGCGCAGGCTAGCGGGGCAGGAATCTCAGATCCAGCACTTTGGCCAGATCCAAAGGCTCCTTGATGGCCCCGGCGTCCATGGCTTCCTGAAGGGCGCCCTTGAGATTTTTCATCTTCGGCGCCCCCGCTTCATAGTATCCCTTCGGCAAGTCGCGGTAGGCGAGGCGCGCCGCTTCGAGCGGGATCTTCAGCTCTTCGGCCCAGATCGAGGCGGTCTTCTCCGGTTCGTCCGATATGAACTTCACGGCCTTGGCCCTGGCGCGGAGAAAATTGCGGATGAGCTCGGGATCCTTGTCGATCGCCTCCTCCATGGCCGCCACCACCGTCTGCTGGTAGTCGTCGATGTATTTGGCGGCGTCGATGACGATCCGGGCTTCGTTCTTCATGATGAGACCGTAGATCGGGGGAGAAACGTGCCAGCCGGAGTCCACCACCTTGTTCTTCACCGCCGCCCAGCTGTCCCCCGGCGATCCGACGCGAACCAGCTCCACGTCCTTCTCCAGCCCCTCCTTCCTCAGGATGGCCTGGATCACCGTGTGCGTGACGCTCCCGGGCGAGCTGAAGCCTACTTTCTTGCCCTTGAGGTCCGCGACCGACCGGATTGGGGAACCGGGCTCGACGACCCAGACCACCCCGGCCATCGGCGCCCCGGAGCCGGAGACGATCTTCAGGCGTTCCCCCTTCGCGGCCGCGATCAGCACCGCGGACGCCGCCGGAGTGGCGCCGAGATCCACCGAGCCGGTGGTGATCGCCCGCACGACCTCTCCACCCCCACGGAAGTAGGAGATATCCAGCTTCTGCCCTGCTTCCTCGAAGAACCCCATCTTCACCCCGACGAACAGCGGCAGGTTGTCCAGCACCACCTTGCTGGTCGCGGCGACTTTGACGGTCCTCGGCTGGCTCCAGCCCGGGCTCGCTCCGAGCGCAAAGACCACGAAGCCCGTCAAAACGGCAATGACCCATCGTGCTGCCATGGCCACCTCCTCCTCGTCCATCCGCATTTTAATTTGTGTTCCCGCGTCCGGGACGGGACACTTCGATTTCTAATTGATATCATATTCTATAGGTCCGCTTATGAACCAACAACGAGTTCGGGTGGCATACGGCGGGGAGCTCTACGACCGGACCCGCCCCCTCTATTCCGGCGAGGTGCGGCCCGAAGGGACCGATCTGCGGTACCTGCACCTCGGCATCGAGGATCTATTCTGGCGGCAGGGGCGCTACGGGGAGTTCGATGCCGCCGAGTACTCGATGGGCGCGTACCTCGCTTCGGTCGAGGACCCCGCCTGGGGGTTCGTCGCGATACCCGTTTTCCCGTCGCGCGTCTTCCGGCACTCGGCCGTATACGTGCATGCCGGCTCGGGAATCGAGGCGCCGCGCGACCTGAGCGGCCGCGCCGTCGGCACCCCGGAGTGGAGCATGACGGCGTCGCTCTGGATCCGCGGAATTCTCAGCGAGCACTACGGCGCCGATCTTCGGTCCGTTCGCTGGAGAACCGGAGGGCTCGCGCAGCCGGGCCGCCGGGAGAAGTCGCGGGTCAAGCCTCCGGCTCATTTCGACGTCCGGCCGCTGGAGCGCGGCGACACGCTCAACCAGGCGCTGCTCGAGGGGAAGATCGACGCGCTCATCTCGGCGCGCCCGCCCGCGGCGTTCATCGAGGGGCGCCCCGAGGTGCGGCGGCTATTCGCCGATTCCCCCGCCGCGGAGCAAGAATATTTCCGGCAGACCGGCGTGTTTCCGATCATGCACGTGGTCGTGGTGCGCAAGACGCTCGTCGAAGAGCATCCCTGGCTCGCCAACAATCTCAGGAACGCGTTCGAGGCGGCGCGCAAGGGGGCGCTCGCGCGGCTGCTCGATACCGGAATATGCACGACCAGCCTCGCGTGGGAGACGGCCTACGCGGAGCGGGAGGCGGCGCTGCTCGGGGATGCCTTCAAGTACGGCGTCGAGGAGAACCGCGCCACCCTCGATGCATTGTGCCGGTATGCTTTCGAGCAGGGTTTCACCAGCCGTCTGCTGCAACCGGAAGAGCTCTTCGTCCCTTCCACCGTTTCGTCTGCGAAGATGTGAAACGAGGAGTCGTGGCCCATGAAGTTCGGAATCAACTTCTTCCCGTCCTTCCGCTCCGAAGACAGCACCACAGCGGATTACTACGAACAGTGCGTGCGCATCGCCGAGCGCGCCGACGCCCTGGGCTTCAGCAGCATCAAGACGGTGGAGCACTCGTTCTTCGACTACGGCGGGCACTCGCCGAATCCCTGCGTATTCCTGTCCGCAATCGCCGTCCGCACGAAGCGCATCCGGCTCATCACCGGCGCAGTGATCCCGGCCTTCCATCACCCGGCGCACCTCGGCGGCGACCTCGCGATGCTCGACAACATGAGCAAGGGGCGCCTGGACGCGGGATTCGGGCGCGCCTTCCTGCCCAAGGAATTCGAGGCCTACGGCGTGCCGATGTCGGAGAGCCGCGAGCGCTTCGACGAATCGATCGCCATGATCCGGCACATGTGGACCGAGGAGCGCGTCACGATGAAGGGCAAGTATTGGAACCTCGAGGACGTGCGCCTCATGCCGCGCGTGGTGCAGAAGCCGCATCCGCCGATCTGGGTGGCCGCGATCGCCACCGAGGAGTCCTTTGTCAATGCCGCGAAGAACGGCTTTCACCTGATGATCGTTCCCTACGCCGGCAAGCCCGGACAGCTCCAGGAGTTCGTCAAGATGTACCGGCGCCTGTGGGCCGAGTCGGGGCACAGGCCGGGCGCCGAGCAGGTGCAGGTGGCGCAATTCTGCTACCTCGCCGAAAAGCGGGACGAGGCCCTGTCCGGCTTCCGGCGGATATGCACCCGCTATCTCGAGACCTTCGCCGATGCGGTCAAGTCCTGGCAGGGAAAGTCCTCCGACCAGTACCCCGGCTACGACAAGATGGTGGCGAGCATCCTCGCCACCACGCCCGAGAAGATCATCGAGCAGGGCGGTGCCTTCGTCGGCACGCCCGAGGACGTGGTGGAGCAGGTCAAGCGCTGCCGGGACGCGTTTGCCGGAGACATCGAGCCCTCGATGCAGATCAACTTCGGCGGCTCGAAGGACGCCGAGGCGTTTCGCACGCTGGAGCTGCTCGCCGCGCGCGTGATGCCGCATTTCAAGAGCTGAAGGAGGAAGGATGGACGCACGCCGAGAATGGCCGGCACAAGGCACTTGCCGCATTCCTTACTGGATTTATTCCGATCCCGAGATCTACGAGCGCGAGCAGGAGCGCATCTTCCGCGGCCCGAGCTGGAACTACGTCGCGCTCGAGGCCGAGATCCCCAAGCCCGGCGATTTCAAGCGCACTTTCATCGGCGAGAAGCCCGTGGTCGTGGTTCGCGACCGGGACGGCGGGGTCAACGCGGTCGAGAACCGCTGCGCCCATCGCGGCGTGCAGTTCTGCCAGCAGCATCTCGGCAACGCAACCGAGTTCATGTGCCCCTATCACCAGTGGACCTATGACCTCAAGGGCAACCTGATCCGGGCGCCGCTGCGCCGCGGCGTGAAGAACCAGGGCGGCATGCCGGCCGATTTCGATCTCAGGGAGCACGACCTGAGGAAGCTCAAGGTCGCCTGCCGCCACGGCGTGGTGTTCGCCTCGTTCGCCGATGAACTCGAGCCGCTCGAGGCGTACCTCGGCCCGGCGATGCTCGCGCTCTTCGACCGCGTGTTCGACGGCCGCGGCCTCACCGTGCTCGGCTACTCGCGCCAGCTCATTCCGGCCAACTGGAAACTGATGTTCGAGAACATCAAGGACTCCTACCACGCGACGCTGCTGCACGTGTTCCTGGTGTCGTTCGGCCTTTACCGGGTCGACAATCCGTCCAGGATCGCGATCGACTCCACCGGGCGGCACTGCGCCGCCATGTCGTGGCGCGGCGAGCAGAAGAGGACCGCGGACAACGCCGAAATGAAGTCGCTGATCGAGAACCTCAAGCTTCACGACCCGACGATGCTCGAGCCGGTGCGGGAGTTCGAGCAATACACGCTCGTGATGATGACGCTGTGGCCCAACCTGATCGTCCAGCAGCAGTCGAATACGCTGGCGATGCGCCAGATCGCCACCCGCGGCGCGGGCGCCTTCGATCTCGCCTGGACCTTTTTCGGCTACCAGGCCGACGACGAGGCGATGACCCGCAGGCGGCTGCGGCAGGCGAACCTGATGGGCCCCTCGGGATTCGTTTCCATGGACGACAGCGAGGTCATGAAGTTCGCGCAGCAGGGCGTTGCGCCGTACCCGGGCGCAGCCGGCGTGATGGAGATGGGCGGGCGCGACTGGCGGCAGGAGGAGTCCCACGCGGTCACCGAATCTCCGATCCGCGCTTTTTACGACTACTACCGGAACGTGATGGAGCTGTAGCCGTGGGCGCCGACAAGCGCTTCACGCGCATGGACCCGCGGGAGCTGCGCCTGGAGCTCGAGGCCCTGTACGCCGACTACGCCGCCTGTCTCGACGAAGAGCGCTTCGAGGAGTGGCCGGATTTTTTCACCGAGCGCTGCCTTTACAAGATCGTGCCGCGGGAGAACTTCGAACGCGGGCTGCCGCTAGCGACCTGGTGGTGCGAAAGCAAAGGCTACCTTCTCGATCGCGTCACGGCGATCCGCAAGACCGCGGTCTACGCGCCGCGCTACGTCCGCCGCATGGTGAGCGGCATCCGCGCCCTCGGCTGGAAGGACGACCTGCTCGAGGCGCGCGCCAGCTACGCGGCCTTCGAGACTTTGGCCGATGGCGAGACGCGCGTGTTCAACGTCGGCAGCTCCCGCGACAAGCTCGCCGTCGAGGACGGTCGTCTCAGGTTCCAGGAAAGGATCTGCGTCTTCGACTCGCTGCTCGTCCCGAACAGCCTGATTTTCCCACTATGATTTTTAGTCGAGCTCCTCGAAGCGGTAGTAGCGCGACCAGCGCATGAGGTTCTCGTCGCTCATGCTGAAGATGACGCTGTTCTCGGCCGCCTGATGCTCGATGCGGCACCAGGCGGGGGCCGCCAGGGTATCGCCGAAGCTCCAGTCGAAGACCTGCCCCCCGATCATCGAGCGGCCGCTGCCCTGCATGACGACATGCGCCGTGTTGGCGGCGTGACGGTACGGCGGGTTGCTCCAGCCTCCGGGCCAGGCATGGACCTTCAGCGCGATCGTCGGCATTTGCGGGGCAGCCAGCTCGATGGTCTTGCCGAAGAACGCGTTCGATGCCGCCGCTTTCAGCGATTTTTGCGTCGCGCTCCAAGTGAAGCGCATCGGCGAGGTTTCGGCGACCTGGGCGACGCGCTCGAAGCCATCCGGATGTTCCTCGAAGAACATCGGCTCGAGCAGATGCGTCAGCGGTACGTCCAGACCGTCGAACCAGTAGGCCTGCTCGCTCCCGTCGTGTCCATGGCCGTGCCAGCACCAGCCGGGCGTCAGCACGATGTCGCCCGACTCCATCGGGTGCTTGTGCCCGTCGACGATGGAATAGGAGCCGCGCGACTCCAGGATCACGCGCAAGGCATGCGGCGCGTGCCGGTGGCTGCGCGCCTTCTCCCCCGGAAGGATCGACTGGTAGGCGCAGACGAGGGTGCGCAGCGTCGCGATGTCGTTGCCGGGGACGGGATTGCGCATCACGAAATTGCGCCGCTCGGCAGACTCGGTGCCGATCAGGCGTCCGGCCGCCTGCATGGCCGCCTTCGCCTCCGCGTAGCGCCAATGCGCGGGCACGAATTCGGAACACATCTCCTTGTAGAGGATGGGCTTCGCGCGCTTGATCCATCCCGGCGTGAGGTTGCGCTCGCCGATCGCCTGCTGCAGCGCCTCCAGCGACGCGAGATTGCGCAGGCCCTCGAGCACCGGCTGTTCGATTTTCATGGCAGTTCCTTCCGGACGTACGATCGGGTTTGACGGCATTTTGCTCTTGCGACCGCGCGACAGGCAACGTGCCCAGGCGGGTCCAGGTGCGGCCGAAGCAAAGCCTGTCGACCCTCGCTACGCTGCAATTCACGTGGCGGACGGGTTTTCAAATTATAATCCTTGCCCTGCGGCAAGGAACCAAGGCCGGCGTCAATCCGAGCAGGAGCACGAGTGAGAGGCAATGGAAAGAAAGCGGCCTCGCCCGCCGTCGTGAAGAAGATCGTCGCCATTCGCGAGAAGTGGCACACCAAGCGGCACCCCTTTTTCAAGGAATTCGCGCGGGGGCGCTTGCCGCTGCGCGCGATGGGCGTCTACATGGCCCAACACTACCGGTTCGTGGAGCTCGTCCTTCCGGCGTTCGGCCACCTGCTTGCCCGCGCCCCGGCCGACGTGCGCTGTTCGCTGATCGAGAACCTCGCCGAGGAGGCGGGGCTCGCGGCGCTGCAGCGCGAAGGGCATGTGCCGCGCGATCACATGGAGGACATCTTTGCCTTCACGCGTGCAGCGGGGCTGAAGGACGGCGAGGTGCGCAACCTCGAGCGCACTCCGGCATGGTGGGCGCGCACGCTCCACTACGTCCGTACGCTGCAGGAGGAGCCGATCGGCGTGGCGCTCGCGATGCAGTCCACTCAGGAAGGACAGCAGGTTGCGCTCAACGTGGAGGTGACGCTCCCTGCTTTCGCCAAGCACTACCGTTACCAGCGCGGCGACCGCGCCATCGCCTTCTTCGAGGAGCATGCCGAGGCCGACGAAGAGCATTCCATGCGCCAGCTCGCGCTCGCCGCCAAGTACGTCGATACACCGGCCCTTGCGGCGCGCGCCTGCCAGGTCGCTGAAGAAGCCTGCATGCTGCGCTGGGCGTCGATCAGCGATCTCTACCGGACGCACGTGCTGAAACAAAAGCCGGTTCTTCCCCTGCGAGTCAAGGCCGCATGAAAAATCAGCTTCTCGGCGCAGCGCTCGCCGCCGCTGCCGGCCTCGCGCTCGCGCAAGGCTACCCTTCGCGTCAAGTCATGCTGGTCATACCGACCACCGTCGGCACGGCGGCCGACATCACCGCGCGCAATTTCGCGCCCAAGCTGCAGCAGAAGTTCGGCCAGCCGTTCATCGTGGAAAACCGCACCGGGGCGAGCGGCAACATCGCGGTCGCCTCGGTGGTGAAAGCGCCGCCCGACGGCCATACCATCCTCGTCACGGCGAGCACGCTTGCGGTGACGCCTTTCATGACCAAGGACCTGGGCTGGAATCCGGTGAACGACCTGCAGCCGGTGGCGCTGCTCTCCTACATCACCTTTGTGCTGCTCGTGCATCCTTCGCAGCCGGTGCACTCGGTGAAGGACCTCGTCGCGCTCGCGAAGCAGAACCCCGGCAAGCTCAATTTCAGCTCGCCCGGCACCGGCACGCCGCACCACCTCATCATGGAGATGTTCAAGCAGGCGACCGGGACCGATATCACGCACATTCCCTACAAGGGCACGGCGAGCGCCCTGACGGACCTCGTCGGCGGGCGCGTCGAGACCGCTTTCTTTCCGCTGCATGCGGTGATCGAGCTTTCCAAGGCCGGCAAGCTGCGCATGATCGGCAGCTTCGGCGACCAGCGCACCCCGTGGACCCCCGACCTGCCGACGCTGCCCGAGCAGGGGGTGAAGGGCATCGACGTCGATACGTGGGTCGGCGTGTTCGCGCCGGCCGGCACGCCGCGCGAGATCGTCAATGCGCTGAGCACCGAGTTCATCGCGCTCATGAACACCCCGGAGCACCGCGATGCGCTGTTCCGGCAGGGCATCGTCGCGCGCTCCGGCGGTCCGGAGGAGCTTGCCAGGACGCTCAAGGCCGACATGGAGCGCTACCGCGAGGTGATCGAGCAGGCCAACATCAAGGCGGACTAACCCGCTCACATGGTGGGGCGTGCTCGCCCCAGCCGGCACCCGCAGCCCGTCCTCGACAAAGCTGTATCGCGAAATCCTGAAAGCGCTGGACTGCCCGGAGGTCAAGGCGAAGCTCGCCGACATGGGATCAGCGCCCGGTGCGAGCCAGCGAGTGCACCCAGCCTTGCATGCGTTTCCCGGCGTTTTCGATGTCCGCCCGGGTAAAGAAGTCCTCCGGCTTGACCCGGTCCACCGGGTATACCGGCCGCAGGAAGTCGCTCTCGTAGCCGAACGGCACGGTGGCGTCGATCCCCATGCCGCCTTCGAACTGGGTGTTCGACGCGGTCCACTGCTTGTCGCCCGCGGTCATGCGCTCCGCCGGCATGAAGGTCTGCCCGCGCCCGCCCGGGATCGGATTGAGGATGTCGGTCCTCGGGTTGACGCGAGTCGTCAGGCACCACATCACGTCGTCCATCGAATAAGGGTCGACGTCCTCGCTCACCGCGATGGCGAGACGCATGCCCTGCGAGCACGACAGGATGGCCGACAGGAAGTTGCGCTGCCAGCCCTCGTCGATCTGGTGGCGCTTCTTCACCTGGATGACGCAGCCGCCCCAGTCGGTCATGCAGTACGGGATCACGACGTTCTGGATGATGCCGGGCTGCAGCCGGTGGCACAGCTCGAAGATCGCCGCCTCGCGAACCGTGGTGTCGATGTTGTGGTCGTCGAGCGTGTGCACGCCGAGCGCGAAAATGATCGGCTTGCTCGCCGGCTTCCTCATCGTGACCGCCGTGACGTGGAAGGTCGGCGCCTTGTACGCCTTGCCCATGTAGCCGGCCCACTCCGGATGGAAGTGGAAGCGGCCCTGGATGCCGGCGTCCTCGCTCTCCTTCGTCTCGAAACGCCGGTCGCGCGGGTCCACGTAGCCTTCGAGCACTACTTCGGCATCGGCGAGCGCCAGCGCGTCGACCGTGCGCGCCTTCACCATGCGGATCGGCGCGCCCTGCACCGCTCCCGCCACGCCGATCTCGTCGCAGCCCGCGGGCAGGATCACGTAGTCGAATCCCGCCCCCGCGAGCAGCGTGCACGCGGGCGGGACGCCGAAGCACATCGTGATCGGAACCTTCGCGTTCGATTTGTAGTACTTGTTGACCACCTGCCACATGTGCGAGCCGGGAGAGATCTGGAAGGTGCCGACGTTGCCCCAGCGGAAATTCATCCGGTTGTAGCCGAGGTCCGAGCCGCCCTCGAAGTGCTCTCCGGTGACGCAGCGAATGCCCGAACCCACCGTCAGCTCCGGCTCGTAGGTGGTGTGCCGGATCGGCACCATGTATTCGTTGACGTCCTTGGGATTCTCGACGACGTGCTCCTGGCAGGGCGCCTCCCCCTGCGGAATGACGACCGGCTTCAGCGGGTGCGACAGCGCGTAGGCGAGCTTTCTGACCCGGTCCGGATCGTCCTCCCAGCCGAACATCTTGTTGATGACGTTCATGTCACCGAACAGGTTGGTGACGACGCGGTGGTTCGGCTTGCCCTTGACCTTGCTGAAGAGCACCGGGCAGCCGCCGTCCATGTGCTTCTGCAGGCCGGTGACCTGGAGGTCCGGATCGACCTCCTTGCCGGTCTCGATGAGATCGCCCTGCGATTTCAGCCATTCCAGCGTGCCGCGCAGGTCGCTCACTTGCTCGGTGAAGGGCACTTCGGCCTTGACCATCACGTTCATTGGGAATCTCCTCTATCCTCGTTGGCCCGCTACCGAGTATACTGGAAAAGACGCAATACATAGAAGCCTAAGCAATCTTCCATGGAGCATCGCGCGGTGCGGCAAAAACGCCGAAGTCGGCCCCAAAGCCCCATGGAGTTTTCCCCCGCCCGGAGTTCCGGCTACCTGGTGCGGGACGCCCACCGCGCATTCCAGCATGTGCTCGAGCAGCGCATTGCCCCGTCCGGCGTCACGCGCGGGCAGTGGTATTTCCTGCGCGTGCTGTGGATCGAGGACGGGCTGTCGCAGCGCGAGCTGAGCGCGCGCACCGGCATGATGGAACCCACGACGGTGATCGCGTTGAGGACCATGGAAAAGGCCGGTCTCGTCCGGCGCGTGCGCAGCCGCTACGACAAGCGCAGGGTGCACGTCTGGCTCACCGCCGCGGGCAGGCGAATGCAGAACCGGCTGTTGCCGATCGCGCGGCACATCGTCGAACAGGCCGAGAAGGGCATCGACCGGCGCAGCCTCGAGGTATTCCGTGCGGCGATTTCCCGCATGACGAAGAACCTCGATCGACTCAGACGTTGAAGCGGCCGGCCGTGAACACGGGGATGCTGATGTCGGGCATTGCGCTGTCCTTGTTGGGGTCCTAGACGACGCCGTCTTCGCGCAACCGCGCCAGGCGCTCCTTGGAATAGCCGAGCTCGCCGCGGTACACCTCCTCGTTGTGCGCGCCCATCGCGGGGCCGAGGAACTCCACCGAGCCGGGAGTCTCGGAGAACCGCGGCACGACGTTGGACACCACGGCCTCGCCGATCTCCGAATCCGGCACCCGCACCATCGCCTCGCGCGCCCGGAACTGTAGGTCGCGAAACGCGTCCTCCATGTCGAAGACGGCCGAATAAGCCACTTCGCACTCGTCGAAGCGCCGGTTGACCTCGTCGCGGGTGTGCCGCTCGATCCACTCGCCGACGATGTCGTTGACCTCGATGGAATGGAGCACCCGCGCGTGGTTGTCGATGAATTTCGGGTTCGTCACGAGGTCCTCGCGGCCGATCGCCTTCGCCAGCCGGACCCAGACGTTCTGCGTGCTCGCCGCAAGCGTCACGTACTTGCCGTCCCGCGTCTTGAACGTCGAGCTCGGCGCCACATACGCGACGCGGTTGCCGGTGCGCTGGTGCACCACCTTCAATTGATCGTACTGGATGGGGTCGTAGTCGAGCAGGCGGAACACGGCCTCGTAGAGGGCAAGGTCGATCACCTGCCCGTCGCCGCCGCGCACATCGCGATGATGCAGCGCCATCATGATCGACAGGGCCCCGAATACTCCCGCGACCAGATCGCCGAGCGGATAGCCGGGCGACATGGGCGGACCGTCCGGCTCCCCGATCAGATTCACGAGCCCGCTCATCGCCTCGGCGACGCGGCCGAACCCGGCGCGTCCCTTGTACGGGCCGGTCTGGCCGAATCCCGAGATGCGCAGCATGACGATGCGCGCCTCGACGGCCCGGAGCGCGTCGTAGCCGATGCCCCACCGCTCGAACGTCCCGGGCCGATAGTTCTCGACGACGACATCGCGCCCGCGCACGAGGTCCTTGAAGACCTCGGCGCCCTGCGGCTTGCCCAGGTCGAGGGTGATGCAGCGCTTGTTGCGCGCAATCGACTTCCACCACAGGGGAACGCCGTTCTTGGCGGGATCGAGCTTCCTCTGTCCGTCGCCTTGTTTCGGGTGCTCGATCTTGATCACCTCGGCGCCGAAATCCGCCAGCAGCACGGTTGCGAAGGGCGCCGCGACCATGTTGCCCGCGTCGATGACCCGCAGCCCCTGCAGCGGCTTGTTCGCGCTCTTCTGCGCGAGGGGAAAGTCGTAGTGCTCCTTGGCGTAGTCGCTCATGCATTTTGCGGGACGCGGCAACAGGACCCTCAATATGCCACGAAATGCCGTCCAGCTTGAAATACTTTGAAGTCTCAGTATTCCGCGATCCGCAGCACGATCTTGCCGACCGTGCGGCGCGCCAGCAGCGCATCAAGCGCCTCGGCGAAGCGCTCGAGCGGGGCAACTTGCGCCGCCAGCGGCCGGATCTTGCCCTGCGCGTGCCATTCGAACAGCCGGCTCAGGACGCCCCGCACCCGGGGTTCATGGCGTTCGCGCTCGTCCACCGGAGACCAGCCGATATAAGCGCCGAAATTGAAGCCGAGCACCGACAGATTCTTGACGAGCAGGATGTTCGGTTCGATCTTCGGCAGGGTTCCGCTTGCGAAGCCGATCGTGATCAGCCGCCCGCCCGGCGCGAGGCTGCGCAGCGCCGCTTCGGAAAGCCCGCCCCCGATAGGATCGAACACCACGTCGGGACCGCGGTTCGAGGTCGCGGTCCGTACCGCGGTCCGCAAGTCCTCGCTGCGGTAGTCGATGGCCGTTTCCGCGCCATGCTCGCGCGCGAGCGCGCATTTTTCGGCCCCGCCGGCGGCGGCAATGACGCGCGCGCCGAGCGCGCGGCCGATCTCCACTGCGGCCAGCCCGACTCCCCCCGCCGCCGCGAGAACGAGCAGGATCTCGCCCGCTGCAAGCTGCGCCCGCCAGGCCAGTCCGCCGTATGCGGTGCAGTAGGACACGCCGAGATGCAGCGCGGCGGCCGAGTCGACGGCGTCGGGCAGCACATAGACCGTGGATTGCGGACTCACCGCCTGCTCCGCGTAGCCGCCCCAGCCGATGAACGCGAACACCCGCTGGCCGGTCCGGCACGCCGTCACGCCCGGCGCGGTCTCGATCACGCGGCCGACGACTTCCGCCCCCGGGACGAAGGGCAGCGGGGGCTTGACCTGGTATTTGCCCGCGATCCACAGGCTGATCGAGAAGCTGAGGCTGGCATACTCGACAGCGATGCGCACGCCGCCCGGCGGCAGCTCGGGCACGGGAAATTCCTCGACGCGCAAGTCGTGGTAGTCGCCGAAGCGGTGGCACACGAGCGCCCGCATCCGTGAACATTCTCCCTATCGAAGAACGAGTGCTCCAATCGACGGGGCCCCGAGTGCTCCCGCGACCGGCCGGAAGCCGCAGCAGGATCCTCAATATGCCACGAAATGCCCCGCGTTCGAAATAACTTTGAAATCTCGTCGAAGAACCAGGCGCCTCCCGACATTGCCTGAGCGCGGCGAGCGCCTCCGCGCTTGACCTGCTGCGCCCGTCGACTGCATGATTTACCGCAACGCCCGTTGCGGAGCGCCCGGAGAGCGCCGATCCGGCTGCCGAACGCGCGCCGCAACCCGGGGTCGGGCGCGACCGGGTGCGGGGCGCGCCGATCGGGCGTCGCTGCAAGGTTTCAGCCGCAGGAAACGCCGGCGACGCGCGGATTGAATTTCCTGTCACCCGGAGGAAAAACGATGAAAGCGAAAACCTGGTCTTACGGCATCCTCCTCGTCGCGGCGGGGCTCGCCGCGGCGACGACTGCGCTCGCGCAGACGTTCCCGTCGAAGACGGTGAAGATCACCATGCCGCACTCGAGCGGCACCGCGCCCGCGATCTTCATGCGGCTGATCGCCGACAAGCTCGGCAGGGTCTGGGGCCGGCAGGTGGTCATCGAGAGCCGGCCCGGGGCGAGCGGCTTCATCGCCATCGAGTCGATGAAGAACGCCGCCGCCGACGGCCACGAGCTGCTCGCCCTGGCCAACTCGCACATGACCATCAATCCTTCGCTCTACAAGAAGCTGCCCTACGACCCGGAGCGGGATTTCGTGCCGGCGGCGCTCGTCCTGCGCGCCAATTTCTTCATCACGGTGGCGACCAACGGGCCTTACCAGACGGTGCCCGCCCTCATCGCCGCGGCCAAGGCGAATCCGGGAAAGATCAGCTACAGCTCCTCCTACGTCGGCAGCCCTTCGCACCTCGGGGCCGCGGACTTCGAGTACCGCACCGGCACGAAGATGATCCACGCGCCGTACAAGGACCAGTCGCAGATGTACATCGCGATCGCGAACCGCGACATCGACTGGGCGTTCTCAACCATCGGCTCGGCGCTGCCGCTCATCAAGGCCGGGCGCATCAAGGTCATCGCGCTCGCCGCGAAGAAGCGCATCCCGAGCGCGCCGGACGTGCCGACGATCGAGGAAGCGGGCGGGCCGGCCGGCTTCGAGATCGAATCCTGGATCGCGCTGGTCGCGCCCCGCGGCACTCCGGCCGGCGTCGTGAAAAAGATCAACGCCGACGTCAACGCGCTCATGTCCGAGCGCGACGTGCTCGATCGCATGCAGATCTTCGGCTACGAGCCGGCGACCGCGACGCCGGAGCAGCTCGCCGAGCTGATCCGCGTCGACACGCGCAAGAACGCGGAGATCGTGCGCCGATCCGGCGCGACCGCGGATTGAAACGGCATTTATTGATCTTTACCCAACTGCGTGACGACGATTACTGATGCACCGTCATTCCCGCGGAAGCGGGAATCCAGCGTCTTGAGACGAAAGTCACTGGGTCCCCGCTTTCGCGGGGACGACGGAGCGTTGCCGCTGCGCGCGCACGACGACGACGAGCCGCATTTTCACGAAATCGACGAGGAAGCCAAGGCCGAGCTCGCCGCGGCCATCTGGAAGGCCGAGAATGTCGAGCTGACCACGGTCGGCATCGACATCGGCAGCTCGACCTCGCACCTGATGTTCTCCAAGGTGCACCTGCAGCGCAAGACCCAGCTCCTGTCGAGCCAGTTCGTCGTCGTGAGCCGCGAGGTCCTGTGGCGCTCGCCCATCGTGTTCACGCCGTTTCTCCCCGATTTCACCATCGACGCGGAGCGGCTGCGCGCTTTTATCGAGGAATCCTACCGCGCGGCCGGCCTGTCCTCGGCGCAGATCGACAGCGGCGCGGTGATCCTGACGGGCGAGGCGATCAAGCGCAAGAACGCTCAGGCGATCGCGCAGATCTTCGCCGGCGACGCCGGCAAGTTCGTGTGCGCCTCGGCCGGCCATCACCTGGAAAGCATGCTCGCCGCGCACGGCGCGGGCGCCGTCGCCCTGTCGCGGCGCACGCACCGCACCCTGCTCAATGTCGACATCGGCGGCGGGACGACCAAGTTCGCGCTGATCAAGAACGGCGAGATCCGCGGCACCTGCGCGGTCGCGGTGGGCGGGCGCCTGATCGCGCAAGGCGAGGACGGCAGGCTCGTGCGGGTGGAGGAGTCCGCTGTGCACGCGGCCCGCGCTCTGGGCATCGAGCTGCGTCTCGGCGAGCGGCCCGACCCGGCCGGCGTCGCCCGGCTGGTCGGGGCGTTTTCCGAGATCGTCATCGGAATGATCCTGCAGCAGGCGCCCACCGGGCTGGCGAAGGAGCTGCTCCTTACCGCGCCGCTGGCCGGCGACGCCCAAGCGCACTGGGTCACCTTCACCGGCGGCGTATCCGAGTACATTTTCCGGCGCGAGAGCGCGACCTTCGGCGACGTCGCCCAGCCCCTCGCCGAGCGCATCCTCCAGGCCTTTTCGGGCGGCCGCATCGCCGCGAAACTCACCGACCCGGGGCAGGGAATCCGCGCCACGGTGATCGGCGCTTCGCAGTTCTCGGTGCAGGTGAGCGGCACCACCATCCACCTGTCGGAGAGCATCGAGCTGCCGGTGCGCAACGTGCCGGTGGTGTTCCCCGCGCTCGCGAGGCAGGGCGACTTCGAGGCCGGGCCCGTCGCGGCGGCGATCCGCGCCGCGCTCGAGCAGATCGACGCGGACGGCTCCCAGCCGATCGCGCTGGGCATCCGCTGGCACGGCGATCCGCATTACCATCGCATGCGCCGGCTCGCCGAAGGGATCCGGCAGGCGGTCGGCTCCGACAGCGCTCTGCCGCTCATCCTCATGGTGGAGGGGGACATCGGCAAGCTGCTCGGTCACATCCTCGAGCACGAGCTGCACCTGGGGCGGCACGTCATCTCGATCGACGGCATCCAGCTGCGCGAATTCGACTACGTGGACATCGGCGAGGTGATGCGGCCGAGCAACGCCGTCCCGGTGGTGATAAAGTCACTGCTCTTTCCCGGCGGGCATCACCCTCACCCCCATGAGCACCCTCATCGTCACGGCCACGATCATGATCACGACCACGACCATTGAGCCCGCAGGCACTCTTTTCCCGAGGAAATAACCTATGAGCGAAAGCAAAGCGCCGCGGATCGGCGTCGACCCGTATCTCGACTGGCTGAAGGGGGAAGGAATTCCCACGGTGGAGGATTTCGGGGTCGATTTGTTCAAAGTAACGACCCGGCCCTGGGCGCGCATGGGGGTGAACGGCGCCGCGGTGCACCTGAAAGGGCGCGGGGATTTTGTCTCCATGTTCGTGCTGGAGTTACCCCCCGGCGCCTCCACCGCGCCGCAGCGTCACCTGTTCGAGGAAGTCCTGTACGTCCTGTCGGGGAGGGGCAGCACCACGATCGAAGCCGCGGACGGCCGCAAACACACTTTTGAGTGGGGTCCGCGAAGCCTGTTCGCGATCCCGCTCAATACCCGGTACCGCCATTTCAACGGCAGCGGCTCGGACAAGGCCTTGCTCTCCTCGACCACGAACCTGCCCGCCGTGCTCAACATGTTTCACAACGAGGCCTTCGTCTTCGACAATCCCTACCGCTTCGACGAGCGCATGGGCTCGGCCAAGTATTTCAGCGGCGAGGGGGACTTCACGCCGACCCTCCCCGGGCAGCACATGTGGGAGAGCAATTTCGTGCCGGACTTGGAGGCGATCGAGCTCAAGACCTGGAACGAGCGCGGCGCCGGCAGCAAGAACATCATGTTCATTCTCGCCGACGGCACCATGCACGCGCATATCTCGGAGATGCAGGTCGGCACCTACAAGAAAGCGCACCGGCACGGGCCGGATTTTCACGTGATGTGCGTCACCGGCCAGGGCTATTCGCTCTTGTGGTACGACGGCGAGCCCGACTTCCAGCGCGTGGATTGGAAACACGGCACGGTGTTCGCGCCGCCCGACAGGATGTTCCACCAGCACTTCAACACCGCCCTGAAGCCGGCTCGCTACCTCGCGACGGCCTTCGGCAGCCTGCGTTATCCCTTCACCGAGAGCAAGCGCAGGGCCTTGACCGGCAAAGATTCCAAGGGGCAGGCCCAGGGCGCCGTTGCGACCAGCGTGAAGAAGGGCGGCGACCAGATCGAGTACGAGGACCAGTCGCCGCGGATCCACCAGCTCTTCGTGGAGGCGACGCGCAAGTCGGGCGTCGAGGTGAAGCTGGCCGGAGTGCGCTAGTCCGTCATTCCCGCGGCCTTTGGCACCCGCGAAAGCGGGTGGGGAATCCAGTAGAGGCTCGATTTCAACACCTCAAGCACGCGCGCCGGAGTGAAGGGCATGTGGTTCAGGCGCTTGCCGGTGAGCCGGTAGAACGCGTTGGCCACCGCCGCCGCAACCCACGGATTACCGAGCTCGCCCAGGCCGCTCGGCGGGGCGTCGCGATCGACGAAGGCGACGTGCATCTCCTCGGGCATGTCGGACTGGCGCATCACGTGGTAGTCGTGGAAGTTGCTTTGCTCCACGGCGCCATCCTTCATGGTGATACGCTCGTGCAGCACGCTGGAGAGCCCGTAGACGATGCCGCTTTCGAGGTTCCTCAACGCCATTTCGGGCTGGACGACGAGGCCTCCGTCGACCGCGAGCCAGGCCTTGTGCACGCGGATCTTGCCGGTGCTGCGGTGGAGCGAGATCTCCGCGACGCCGACGCCGAGCGAGCCCGAGCGCTCGCTGATCGAGATGCCGAGCGCCCGGCCTTCGGGCCGCGGCGCCCTCCAGTCGGACATCTGCACGGCTTTCTCGAACACCGCGCGCGCGCGCGGCGCGATCGACATGCGCTGGAAGCGGAATTCGACCGGGTCCATGCCCTGGTCCGCCGCCATCTGGTCGACAAACGATTCGATGGCGAACACGTTGAAGACATGGCCGACCGCGCGCCAGTGTATGACCTGAACGCCGTGCGACGTGGGGCGCATTTCGATGTGCTGGTTGGGGATCTGGTAGTAGTACGGCTTGATGCCGGTCCACAGGAGCACCCCGGCAGTGCTCTGGTCGCCGATGACGCAGTGCTGCCACCCGGCGACCTTGCCGTCCCGGTCGAGCGCGGCCTCCAGGCACTGGTACGACTGCGGCCGGAACCTGCCGTGGGCGATGTCCTCCTCGCGCGTCCACACGAGCTTCACCGGACGGCGCACCTCGCGCGCGATGCGCGCCGCCTCGGACGAATAGTCGCCGATCGTGCGGCGGCCGAAGCCGCCCCCCATATAGCATTGATGGAGCGTGACCTGCTCGGGCTTGAATCCCAGCGCGTTCGCAACCGCCCTGCGCGAAATGTCGGGCGCCTGGGTGCCTTCCCATATCTCCACCTGGTCGCCGGCGGCATTGAACCGCGCCACCGCGTTCAGGGGCTCCATCTGCGCGTGATAGCCGTAGTCGCTGCGAAACTCCGCCTTGTAAGTCTTGGAGGCCGAGGCGAACGCCGCCTTCGCGTCGCCCTTCGAATCGAGCGTCTGCGTCTTTGCGGCCGGGTCGGCATGGACCTTTGCGTAGGCCTCCAGGGCCGCATCGGAGTCGAAGCCTTCGGCTTTCGCGCCTTTTTTCCAGACGACTTCCAGCGCGCGGCGGGCGGCCATCGCGCGCGGGAAGCTGTCGGCGATGACGGCGACGCCGTCGGGCAGGCGCACCGTCCCGATCACGCCAGGCATCTTCCCGATCGTCGCTTCATTCCAGCTCTCGGGCTCGCCGCCATGCACCGGAGAGTGCCTGGTGCTCGCGTACACCATCCCGGGCAGGTCGACGTCGATGGCGTATTGCGCCGTGCCGTTCACCTTGGCGGGAA
>DASPWT010000088.1:0-44440 GCA_035637655.1 Burkholderiales bacterium
CCTGAGCGCGTCCTCGTAGCTGATCTTGCCCGCCTCGAACAGGTCGAACAGCGCCTGGTCGAAGGTCTGCATGCCGAGCTCGCGTGACTTCTTCATGATCTCCTTGATCTCGTGCACCTCGCCCTTGAAGATCAGGTCGGAGATGAGCGGGGAGTTGAGCATGATCTCGACCGCGGCGCAGCGGCCCTTGCCTTCCTTCAAGGGGATGAGGCGCTGCGAGATCATTCCGCGGAGGTTCAATGAAAGGTCCATCAGCAGCTGCTGACGCCGCTCCTCTGGGAAGAAGTTGATGATGCGGTCCAGGGCCTGGTTGGCGCTGTTCGCGTGCAGCGTCGCGAGGCACAGGTGACCCGTTTCGGCGAACGCGACCGCATGTTCCATGGTCTCGCGGTCGCGTATCTCGCCGATCAGAATCACGTCAGGGGCCTGGCGCAGGGTGTTCTTGAGCGCGCTATGCCAGCTCACGGTGTCGACACCGACCTCGCGCTGGGTGATGAGGCAGCCTTTGTGCGGATGGGTGAATTCGACCGGGTCCTCGATGGTGATGATGTGGCCGTGGGAGTTCTCGTTGCGGTAGCCGATCATCGCGGCAAGCGTGGTGCTCTTTCCGCAGCCCGTGCCGCCCACCATGATCGCGAGGCCCCGTTTGGTCATGACCACGTCCTTCAACACGGTCGGGAGACCGAGTTCCTCGATCTTGGGGATGACGGTGGTGATCGTCCGCAGCACGATGCCGATGTTGGCTTGCTGAACGAAAGCGTTGACGCGAAAGCGGCCGATGCCCGCGGGATTGACCGCGAAGTTGCACTCCTTGTTCTCCTCGAACTCGGCGGCCTGTCTGTCGTTCATGATCGAACGGGCGAGGTCCGCGGTGTGCGCCGGGGTGAGCGGCTGGTTCGAGACGGGCGTCATCTTGCCGTCGATCTTGATCGCCGGGGGAAAGCCGACGCTGATGAAGAGGTCCGAGCCCTTCCTCGTCACCATCAGCCGAAGCAGGTCGTACATGAATTTGATTGCCTGTTCGCGTTCCATATTCGCCTTTCTGAAGCGCTAAACCGGGAAGTCACCCCGGGAAATTGTCCTTGTTCGCGGCCTTGCCGCGCGCTTCGGCCGCGGAGATGACGTTGCGCCTCACCAAGTCCTGCAGGTTCTGGTCGAGGGTCTGCATGCCGAATTGGTGCCCGGTCTGGATCGACGAGTACATCTGCGCGATCTTGTTCTCGCGGATGAGGTTGCGGATCGCCGGCGTGCCGATCATGATCTCGTGCGCGGCGACCCGGCCCGAGCCGTCCTTGGTCTTGCACAGCGTCTGGGCGATGATCGCGCGAATCGACTCGGAGATCATGGCGCGGATCATCTCCTTCTCCGCCGCCGGAAAAACGTCCACGATGCGGTCGATGGTTTTCGCCGCGGAACTCGTATGCAGTGTGCCGAACACGAGGTGTCCGGTTTCGGCGCCGGTCAGCGCCAGGCGGATCGTTTCCAGATCGCGCATCTCGCCCACCAAAATGATGTCCGGATCCTCGCGCAGCGCGCTGCGCAGGGCGTTCGCGAACGACAGCGTGTGCGGTCCGACCTCGCGCTGGTTGATCAGGCACTTCTTCGACTCGTGCACGAACTCGATCGGGTCTTCGATGGTGAGGATGTGGCCCTGCTCGTTTTCGTTGATCTGGTTGACCATGGCGGCGAGCGTCGTGGACTTGCCCGAGCCCGTGGGCCCGGTCACCAGGACGATGCCGCGCGGCTGATCGACGATCTCGGCGAAGATCTTGGGTGTTCTCAACTCCTCGAGCGACAGGATCTTCGAGGGGATGGTGCGCATCACCGCCGCCGCCCCGCGGTTCTGCACGAAGGCGTTGACGCGAAAGCGCGCGAGGCCCGGTATCGCGAAGGAGAAATCGCACTCGAGATTCTCCTCGTAGTGCTTCCTCTGCCCGTCGTTCATGATGTCGTAGATCATTCCGTGCACGTCTTTGTGCTCCATCGCCGGCAGGTTGATGCGCCGGATGTCGCCGTGCACGCGGATCATGGGCGGCAGACCCGAGGACAGATGCAGGTCGGAGGCCTTGTTCTTGACGACGAAGGCTAGGAGTTCCGAGATATCCACTATAATCCCCTTCAACGTGAGGCCCGAACCGAATCGGGAGCAAGGGCCTAAGCAGATGAAAGAGCGAGAGTTTTCAGATCCGCCGCGCTTGCCTCGCTGCGATTATGTCCTCAATACCCTTGAACTTGCAAGCCGTGAGGCAGCGCATCGAATCCGCGACCCGGGCGGCGGGCAGGCCCGCCCAATCGGTGCGATTGCTCGCGGTGAGCAAAACGTTTCCGCCGCAGGCCGTGCGCGAGGCGGCGCACGCGGGATTGCGCGATTTCTGCGAAAACTACGTGCAGGAGGGCGTCGAAAAGATCCGCGAGCTCGCCTCGCTCGGGCTCACCTGGCATTACATCGGCCCGATCCAGAGCAACAAGACGCGCGCGATCGCCGAGCACTTCGACTGGGTTCACTCGATCGACCGTGCGAAAATCGCCGCGCGGCTCGCACAAGCGCGCGCCCCGGGGCGCGCCGCGCTGCAGGTCTGCATCCAGGTCAACGTGTCGGGCGAGGCATCGAAGAGCGGTGTCGCGCCGGAGGAAGCCGCTCAGCTTGCGAAGCAGGTGGCAGGGTTCCCGCGCCTGAAGCTTCGGGGGCTCATGGCGGTGCCCGAGCCGACCGCGGACCCCGCCCTGCAACGGCGGCGTTTTGCGCAACTGCGCGAGCTGCGCGACCGGATGAACCGCGACGGCTTGGCGATGGATACGCTCTCGATGGGCATGTCGGCGGACCTCGAGGCGGCAATCGCCGAGGGCGCCACCATGGTGCGCGTGGGCACCGCGATTTTTGGAGAACGAAAGGCGTGAGCCGCGGATTTTTGACATGAGAATCACATTCATCGGCGGCGGCAACATGGCCGACGCGCTTATCGGCGGACTCCTGCGCAAGGACTTCCCGCTGCAGGATATCCGCGTGGTCGAGATCAGCGCCGAGGCGCGCCGCAAGCTCGTGGACAAGTACGGGGTCACCTGTTTCGACAAGCCCAAGGACGCGGTGCGGGCGAACGACGTCGTGGTGTTCGCGGTGAAACCCCAGCATCTGCGCGAAGCGGCCGCCAAATCCGGGATCGCCGACAACGCCAACCTGGTCATCAGCATCGCCGCGGGCGTGCGCCTCGCCAATCTCTCCAAGTGGCTGAAGGGACACACGCGCCTGGTCCGGGCGATGCCCAATACGCCGGCGATGATCGGCGAAGGGGTCGCGGGCCTGTTCCCGTTCTCCAAGGCGGTCACCCGCGAGGACCGCGAGCAGACCGAAACCATCCTCGGCGCGGTCGGCGCCACCGTCTGGATCACCGACGAATCGCAGATGGACGCGGTGACCGCGATCTCCGGGAGCGGCCCGGCCTACGTGTTCTACTTCATCGAGGCGGTCGAGGACGCTGCGCGGGAACTGGGGCTGCCGGTGCAGATCGCCCACCAGCTCGTATTGAACACCTTCACCGGCGCGGCCAAGCTCGCCTCGAGCAGTCCCGATCCGGTCGCGGTGCTGCGCGAACGGGTGACCTCCAAGGGCGGCACGACCGAGCGGGCGCTGGCGAGCATGGCCAAGGACGAGGTGAAGGAAGCGGTGATCCGCGCGATCCATGCCGCCAACGAGCGCGGCAAGGAACTGGGCGAAGAACTCGGGAAAGAGTGATGCTCGTTCAGATCGCCGATCTGCTGCTCCTGAATGTATTCGGGCTCATCGTTTACGTGCTGCTCCTGCGGTTCTACATGCAGCTGCTGCGCGCGCCGTTCCGCAATCCGGTGGGTCAGTTTGTTACAGCGCTGACCAACTGGATGGTGTTTCCGGCGCGGCGCGTCATTCCCGGCCTAATGGGAATCGACCTTGCGACGATTCTTCTTGCGTGGCTGGTGCAGGCGCTGATGCTCACGCTGCTCCTGCTGTTGCACGGCAAGACGCTCGCGAGCGCCTCCGGAGCAGGGGCCGGGCTGCTGTTCGGGCTTGCGGCCGTCAAACTCCTCCAAGCATCGCTGTATCTGCTGATCGGAGTGGTGATACTGCATGTTTTATTCAGCTGGTTCAACCCTCAGACGCCGATTGGGCCGCTGCTCGACATGTTGACGCGTCCGTTCTACGCCATCTTCCGGCGTTTCATTCCGCCGATCGGCAACGTGGACCTGTCCCCTATCTTCGTTCTGATCGTCGCGCAGGTGCTCCTGTATTTGATCGGCGACGTAGTGGGCAGGTTTTGATCGGCTTCTCAGCGGGGAATCCCGGTAAGACTCCCGCGCTCAGGCCTCGTACACGACCTGCCCGCCGACCAGGGTGTAGCGCACGCGGCCGGGCAGCTCGTAGCCGATGAAGGGCGTGTTCTTTCCCTGGCTCTTCAAGAAATCCGCGGTGATCTTGACGTGCGCGTTCGGGTCGAACACGCACACATCCGCATCCCTGCCGGCGGCAAGGTCCCCCGCCAGCACGCCCAGGATCGCCGCCGGCCTGGAGGTCACGGTGGCAAGCGCGTCGGGCAGCGCGAGGCGCATCTCCTCGGCCCACTTCAGCGTGAGCGGCAGCAGGAGCTCCAGGCCCGTCACCCCCGCTTCGGATTCGGCGAAAGGCAGCTGCTTCGCATCTTCGTCCACCGGCGCGTGATCCGAGCACAGCGCGTCGATGGTCCCATCGGCAAGCCCCGAGCGCAGCGCATCGCGGTCGCGCAAGGACCGGAACGGCGGTATCACGTGGCAGTGGGAATCGAAGTAGCCGAGGTCGATCTCCGAGAGGTGCGCGTGATGGGCGCTCGCGTCGCCAGTGACGGGCAGCCCCTCTTTCTTGGCTTCGCGCAGCATCGCGACGCCTTTGGCGGTAGACAAGCGGCACAGGTGAACGCGCGTGCGCGTCGCGCGCACGAGCTGCAGGATGGTCGCGAGCGCGATGGTCTCCGCGAACGCGGGGATCCCCGCCAGGCCGAGCCGGGTGGCGACCTCTCCGTCGTGCGCGACGCCGCCGCGCGCAAGATACCCGTCCTGCGGCCGCAGCCACACCGCGATGCCGAAGGTCGCGGCGTACTGCAGCGCGCGCCACAGCATCTGCGTGTCGGGAATCGGCGTGTCGGCGTGGGAGAACGCGACGCACCCCGCGTCGCGCAGCACCGCCATCTCGGTCAGGCGCTCGCCGCCCAGCTTCCAGGTGAGCGCACCGAGCGGATAGACGTGTGCAAGATTCAGGCTTTTCGCGCGGTGCTTGAGCATTTCCACCAGACCTGGCTCATCGAGCGGCGGGTCGGTGTCGGGCGGACAGGCGAGGCTCGTGACGCCGCCCGCGACCGCGGCCTGCATTTCCGATGCGAGCGTCGCCTTGTATTCGAAGCCCGGTTCGCGCAGCCGCGCCGAGAGGTCGATCAGGCCCGGGCAGACGACCAGATTATCCGCGGCTACCGTGCGCTCGGCGCGAAATCCCGCGGGGGCCTTGCCGAGCGCGGCGATCTTTCCGGCGGAGATGAATACGTCCTGCTTCGCGTCGACGCGGTTCTTCGGATCGATCACGCGGCCGCCTTTGATGTGGACGTTGCTCACTTGTACGGACTTCCGTCCTTGTGTGTGAACACCCATTTTCCGTCGACCAGGCGCGACGCCATGTCGGCGTCGCTGTAGGTGGCGCCGTCACCGGGGGTGCGGTCGCCGATCTCGAGGTAGAGCACGGGTCTCTTGGTCTCGTTGACGAGCTGGTGCCCGTCGGCCCTGCCCGCGGGAAATCCGGCCGCCATGCCGGGAGTCAGTTTCTGCCTTCCGGCGTCGGTGACGAGGGTGACTTCGCCTTTGAGCACGTAGATGAATTCATCCTGCTTGGCGTGCCAATGCCGCATCGAGGACTCCGCTCCCGGCTCCAAGCGCGTCAGATTGACGCCGAAGTTTGCGAGCCCCGCGGCGTCGCCCAGGCGCCTGCGGTGGCGGCCGGCCACTCGGGCTTTGTACGGCTCCGGGTAGCCGGTGATCGACTGCTCGGGCACTTGCGCAGGATCGAGGGCGGGCGGGTTGAGTTTCGCCACGGTCAGTTTCCGGCAAGAATGCTCATCACCGCCATGCGCACGGCGATTCCGAAGGTGACCTGCGGCAGGATCACCGAGTGCGGCCCGTCGGCGACCGAGGAATCGATCTCGACGCCCCGGTTCATCGGTCCCGGGTGCATGACGATGGCGTCGGGCTTGGCGAGCGCGAGCTTCTGCGGCGTCAAGCCGTAGGACTTGAAGAACTCCTGGGCGGAAGGCAGCAGCGGCCCTTTCATGCGCTCGTTTTGCAGGCGCAGCATCACCACGACGTCGCAGCCTGCGAGCCCCTCGCGCATGTCGTGATGCACGGAGACGCCGAGCTGCTCCACGCCCGTGGGCAACAGCGTCCTCGGGCCGATCACGCGCACGTCGGGCGTGCCGAGGGTGGTGAGCGCGTGGATCAGCGAGCGCGCCACGCGCGAATGCAGCACGTCTCCGACGATGGCGACCGAGAGCTGGGTGAAGTCCTTCTTGTAATGCCGGATCGTGTACGTGTCGAGCAGCCCTTGAGTCGGGTGCGCGTGGCGGCCGTCGCCGGCATTGATCACGTGCACGTGCGGGGCGACGTGGTTCGCGATCAAGTGGGCGGCGCCGCTGGAGGAATGCCGCACGACGAACATGTCCGCGTACATCGCGGAAAGGTTGTCGACCGTGTCGAGCAGGGTCTCGCCTTTGATCGAAGACGAAACCGCGATATTCAGGTTGATGACGTCGGCGGACAAGCGCTTCGCCGCGATCTCGAAGGTGGTGCGGGTCCGTGTCGAAGCTTCGAAGAACAGGTTGAACACCGACTTGCCGCGCAGGAGCGGTACCTTCTTCACCTCGCGCTCGGTCACGCCGATGAAGGACGCGGCCGTGTCCAGGATGTGCACCAGGACCTCGCGCGGGAGCCCCTCGATAGTGAGCAGGTGCTGGAGCCTTCCGTCGCCGTTAAGCTGCGGGTTTCGCATCGGAGAGTCGCAAGAAGAATTTGCCGCGGTCGTCGCGCGCCAGGCGCAGGAGTTTGCCCGCGGGCACCGAAAGCGTGGCGCCGACATATTGCGCCGCGATCGGCAGCTGCCGTTCGCCGCGATCCACTAGCGCCGCGAGCTCGATTTTTCCGGGACGCCCATAGTCGAACAGCTCGTTCATCGCGGCGCGCACGGTGCGCCCGGTGTAGAGCACGTCGTCCACCACCACGATGTGCCGGCCGTTGACATCGAACGGGATCCGAGAGGGTTTCACCTGGTGGTGCAGTCCGGCAGCGTCGAAATCGTCGCGGTAAAACGAGATGTCCAGGGCCCCCAGAGGCGTGGCGAGCTTCAATTCCCGGTGCAGGCGCTCGGCAAGCCAGGCGCCGCCGGTGCGGATGCCGACAAGGCCGGTGGAATCGGTGACGCCGGAGCGAAGCCTGAGCGCGAGCTCCTGGAACAGCGCTTCAGCGTCTGGCAGATTCATCAAGATAGCCCTGCAGGATGATTTGAGCGGCGAGCGCGTGGATCGTCTGCTTGCGCTTGCGCCCGCCGAGGCCGGTTTCGCGGAACGTCTCTTCGGCTGCTGCCGAGGAAAGCCGCTCGTCAGCGAGTTCTACCGGAAGCCGGAATCGCGCCTGGAGCCGCCGCGCGAAGCGCCGGGCGCGCCGCGTCATGTCGTGCTCGCTGCCGTCCATCGCGAGCGGCAGGCCCACCACCAGCCGTTCGGGCCGCCATTCGCGCAGAAGCATCTCGACCTCCGCCATGCACCGGCCGCCGCTTGCGGCCTCGAACATTCCCAGAGGATTGGCGAGCCGCGTCTCGGTGTCACCCACCGCGACGCCGATCCAGCGCACGCCGAAATCGAAAGCAAGTATGGTGTGGCCGGAGACCTTCGACGGGCCTACGGCCGCCTCGCTCACGCGTGCCCTGCCTCCTCGGACAATCTCGCGAAGTCGATGCCGAGCAGTTTCATCGCGGCGGGCAGCCGTTCCTCGGTCGGCGTATCGAAAATGATCCCATCCTTGGCTTCGACCGTGAGCCAGGCGTTTTGCTTGATTTCGTTTTCGAGCTGTCCCGCCGCCCAGCCTGCGTAGCCGAGCGTGACGAGGAGCTTGCGCGGGCCGCCGCCCTGACCGACCGCTTCCAGAATGTCCTTGGACGTCGTGAGACCCAGCTTGTCGCGCACCGCAAGAGTGGACTGCCACTCGCCCAGGGGCTGGTGCAGGACAAAGCCGCGGTCGGTTTGCACGGGCCCGCCGAAATAGACCGGCTCATTCACCAGGATCTGAGAAGTCAGCCGCAGGCTCAAGCGCTCGAACAGGGCGCCCAGAGTCATCTCGATCGGGCGATTGACCACTACGCCGAGCGCCCCCTGGTCATTGTGCTCGCAGATGAACGTCAGGGTGCGGGCGAAATACGGATCGACCATGTTGGGCATGGCGATCAGGAAATGGTTGGTGAGATTGACCTGGGCCATGGACGCGAATTCCTATTGTAATCCCTCGGCAGGGTCGCGCACAATTTCGCGCCGCGCTCGGGCGTCGTACGAACGCGGGATTTTCAGGCGGCGGCCCGCCGTTCCTTGAGAAACCCGGAGATTTTCTCAAGGAGATCGTCTTCCTGGTAGGGCTTGCCGAGGAAGTAGCTGACGCCGATCTCTTTCGCGTAGTTCTGGTGTTTGGCGGCGGTGCGCGAGGTGATCATGAGGATCGGCACCCGGGCGAGGCGCTTGTCCGCTCGAACGTTGCGCGTGAGATCGAACCCGTCCATGCGCGGCATCTCGATGTCGACGAGCATCACGTCGGGGACGAGCTCCAGCAGCTTCTCCATCGCTTCGACGCCGTCGCGCGCCGTCACCACGATATATCCCTGGCGCTCCAGCAACCTTCCGGTGACTTTGCGCACGGTGAGCGAATCGTCGACCACCATGATCGTGGGCTGCGTGGCCGCGGCCTGCGGCTTGGGCGCTTCGTGAACGATCGCCCGGCGAGCAGCGACTTCCTTCAGCGCAAGCAGCACCGGATTCAGGATGAGCACGATCTCGCCCGTGCCGAGCACCGTGGCGCCCGTGATGCCCGCGACCCGCTGCAGCTGCGGACCGATCGTCTTCACAACGATTTCCTGGTTGCTGCCGATCATTTCGTCCACGTGCAGCGCGATGGCGTTGGTGCCGCTGCGCAGATACAGCGTCGGGGAGAAGCGCTGCTGTTCGGCGACCGCGTCGGATAGTCCGAGGAGGTGCGGCAGATAATGGAACGGGTAGCGCCGATCCTGCCATTCGGTCTGGCGCGACGCATAGGCGGCGACGAGTTGCTCCTGCCTCAGCTGCAGCACCTGCTCGACCATCACCGAGGGAATCGCGTAAGTCCTGCTGCCCGCGCGCACCAGCACCGTCTGCGTCACGGCAAGCGTAAGCGGCAGGTAAATGGTGAAGCGGGTGCCCTGCCCGCGCGTGAAGCGCATCTCCACGCGCCCGCCGAGCGCGGTGACTTCGCTGCGCACCACGTCCATTCCGACGCCACGCCCGGCCACCTGTGAGACCTGCGTGGCGGTGGAGACTCCCGCGTGGAAAATGAAATCGGCGATTTCCGCCTCGGTGAGCGTCGTGTCCGGTCCCATGAGGCCCTTTTCGATCGCCTTCTCGCGGATCCGGTCGATGTCCAGGCCCCCGCCGTCATCGGACAGCGAGAGCTGCACTTCGTTGCCTTCCTGTTTCAGCTCGAGACGAATTTCGCCGAGTTCCGGCTTGGCTGCGGCCCGGCGTTTATCCGGCGCCTCGATGCCGTGCGTGACGGCGTTGCGCAGCAAGTGCTCGAACGGTCCGGTGATGCGCTCGAGCACCGAGCGGTCGAGTTCGACCTGGGTGCCTTTGATATCCAGATTGGCGCGCTTGCCGACTTCCTTCGCGGTCTGGCGCACGACCCGGTAGAGACGCTCCTGGAGGCTGCCGAACGGCACCATGCGGACGCGCATCAGGTCCTGCTGCAGATCGCGGTTCAGCCGCGCCTGCGCGAGCAGGGCCTTCTCGGTTTCGTCCACCGCGTTGACGAGGTTTCCGTGCACGGTCGATACGTCGTTGACGCTCTCGGCCATCAGCCGCGTTACTTCCTGAAAGCGGGTGAAGCGGTCGAATTCGAGCGGGTCGAATTCGCGCATGGATTCCTTGGCGAGTTCCTGGCGCGATTGCATCTGCGACTCGGCCTGGATTTCGATCTCGCGCAGCTGGGCTCGCAACCGCGCGACGTTGTCGGTGAGTTCCTGCATGGCCGCCTTGAGTGCGCGCATTTCGCCTTCGATCCGGCTGCGCGCAATGGCGACTTCGCCCGCCTGGTTGACCAGGCGGTCGACCACGTCCGCGCGCACCCGCAACAGCGCCTTTGGCTGTAACTCGCGCTCGGCGAGGGGTACCGGTTTCGCCGCGGCCGCCGGTGCCACATCCCACAGCGCGGGCTCGGGCGTCGCCTCCAGCGCGTCGATGGCGGCGGCCGCCGGTTCCGGGGGCACCGCCACGGCGGGCAGGCTTTCTTCCCGCGCACGGGGCTTCTGCAGCTGCTCGAACAAAAAGCCCATGCGGTCCCAGGACGTCTCCAGCTCCTCGAACAGGGCAGTGGGCAGCGTCTTGACCGACATGGCGTTCTCGACGCGCGTCTCCATGTGGTGCGTGAGCTCGCCCAGCGCCATGGCGCCCGCCATGCGCGCGCTCCCCTTCAGGGTATGCAGCACGCGTGCCAACGCCTGGCCGAGCGCGGAATTGGCCGGACTGTCGCGCCAGTCGCGCATGGCCGAACCTACCGAGGGAACCAGCTCGTTGGCCTCGTCGATGAAGATCTGCAACAGCTCCGGATCGAGATCGTCGTCGAGCCGCCGCTGGCGGCGCTCGAGCGTAATGTCCAGATCGAGGTCATCCAAAGAACTGTCGGCGAGCTCGGTTGCGGCGAACTCCTCGGCGGCATCGCTGTCCGCCGCGTTCAGAAGCGCGGACTGAGGGGTCGGCTCCTTTTCTTCAGGCGGCGATTCCTGCGGGGCACCCGTTTGCTCCCCGATGTGCTCGAGCCGCGCGACCAGTTCCGGGATGGCTCGCGGCACGCGCAACTCGACCACGCTCGCAACCATGGTCTCGATCGTGTCGATCGCTTCTCCGACCAGCGACTGTTCGTCCTCGGAAAGCTCGCTGGTCGCAAGTTTTTGCAGCGCCTTCTCCAGGGCATAGCCAAGATCCGAGAGGGTCGAGAGCTTCACCGTCCCCGAAGTGCCCGCGAGCGTGTGCACCGCTCGCAGCAGAGCGTCGCTGACCACGCCGTGCTGGCGCAGGGTCTCGTGCTCTTCCCTGATCGCGCTAACGTGCGCGCGCGCCTCCCCGCTGAAAATGGCAAAGAGCGTCTTCGAGACCCGGTGTGTGCCGAGTTGGACGAATTCCTCGGGCTCTGCGGGCGCGACCGGGACGGGGGTTGCGGCCACGTGCGTGAGTTCGGCCCTTTCCGGCGCGGCAGGCTCGGCCGCCGCGGTCGAGGGTGCTCCAAGTGACTCGGGGGACGCCTGCTCCGAGGCTTCGCCGCGACGTACGCGCTCCGCGGCCGCGACGAGCGCACGCTCATCGCTCGAGGCTCCCCCCGCCTTGAGGCGCTTGACGTTGTCGGAAAAGTAATCGTGCGCGAGGCCAATCAGCCGCAGTAGTTCCGGGGTTGCGGCGCGTTCTTCCTGCACCCACGCATTCATGGTCTGCTCGACGGCCCAGGCGGCTTCCCCGAGGCGCATGAGGCCCACCATGCGTCCGCTGCCCTTCAAGGTGTGGAAAGCGCGGCGTATCGTCGTGAGCGCTTCCTTGTTGGCGTGCTGTTCGCGCACCGTATCGAGGTGTTCGCGGATCGTTGTCAGCACCTCGTCGGACTCCTCCAGATAGACCCCCAGGAGCTCCGCGTCGATCGCCTCGGCGCTTGCGTCGATGAGCTTGGCAGTCTCAGGAGACGGGGAGGGCGCCGCGGCCGCCGTGATTTTCTCGATGGCTTGCCTCAGGTAGGGCGTAAGCGGCATGGTGCTCGCCTTGTCAAGCGCCTTGAGTGCTTTCCCCGCGGAAGCTTCCAGCACCTGGTCGGCAATGAGTCCTGCGTCTTTCTGGAGGGCTGCGAGGTTTTTTTTCAGTTCGGCGCGAAGGCCCCCGTCTTCGGGTTTGGTCTTCCATTCCTCGTACAGGCTCGCCGTCTCGCGCTGCTGCTCGGCGACCTGGGCCTCGATGGTGGCAACCGGTTGGGCGGCGTCGGCTTCCTCTCTTCTTGCCGCCGCGATCGGCTGCATCGCGGCTTCGAAGTCGGCCTTGCCGTGCGCGAGGCCCTCGATGTAGAAACCCAGGCCCGAGAGAGTCTGCGCGATGCGTTCGAAATCCTGCGGGTTCGCGCTGTGAGCCGCGCCGGAGAAGCGGCGGATCTCCTCCGCGACCGCAGCTAGGGAATCGCGCGCGCGCGTTTCTCCCAGCATTTCGAGCGCCCCGAGCAGCTGGCGCACGGGCTTGTCGAGCGCCGCGAGCTCATCGCGCTTCGCCGTATCGCGGAAGAAGGCGTCGAGCACCTGTTCGATCGTGCGCAGGTTGGCCCGCATTTCCGAGACAACCTGGCTCATGAGCAGCCGTTCCTGCGCCTTGCGCGACATCGCGTCGAGCAAGGGGATCTCCGGCGCGCTGCGCCGGAGCTTGCCGAGCATGCAATCTTTCAAGCGCGAACGCAGAAGCTGCGCCTGCTGGGCAAACTCGCCGGAGAGATTCGCGAAACCGGCAAGCGCATTTTCGAGCAGCAGGAGCACCGTCGCGACTTCGAGCGCGACCGTCTCGCTCATGCTTTCGCGGTTCGAGGTGAGCCACGCGGCGACCCCGGCGACTTCGCCGACGAGCGCGGCGACATCCGCGTTGCCCAGACGCTCCGCGTCATCCTTGAGCGCGGCCGCACTGTCGCGGAATGCGAGCAGCGACGGGAGATTGCCTGATGCGAACTTGTTCCAGGCATCCTTCGCATGAGTGAGGTGCTCGCGCGCCGACTTCAGCGCCGGGATTTCCTCGACCATGCCGCCATCGCTCTCGGCAGCCGGGATGGTCTGGCCCAGATGGTAAGCTTCCTGGACTTCACGCACGCAATGGGTCGCTGGTTCGGCACGAGCCACGTAGTAGAGGACTTCGCGCATCAGCCGCTCAGCGACGCTCGGCGTGCCTTCAACCAGGCGCTTGATCTGTTGCTCGATGCGGTTGCACAGCTGTTTGGCGTCGAGATCCTGGGGCAGCGCCTTGTGCGCGAGCGCATCGAAAAAGGCGAGCGACACCCACCAGAAGGCGCGCTGCGAGAGGGGACCCTGCGCGGCCTCGATCGCTTCGATGGCGGCGCGCATGTCCTCGGCTCCGCCGGTATCGTTCTTAAGCCACTTGAGGAATCCGCGCTGGTAGCGGCCGCGCTGCTCGCGCAGGTATTTGTCCGATTCGCCCGCCTTCAATGCGCCCGCAACCTTGTCGCGCTTGGGCGGGCGGAAAGAGAGATTCGGATAGTAGAGATCGGTCGGGTCGGCATGCCCGCCGCGCGCCGTAACGACATCGCGGTACAGGGCATAGAGCGTGAGCGGCTGGTTGGGGTTGCCGGCCATCAGCTGGTCGAGGTAGGCGCGGATTCCGGTAAGGGCGCGCTCGACCAGTCCGAAGATCTCGGTCCTCCTTAGCGAAGCCTCCTTTTCGATGCCGGCGAGCAGGCCTTCGAGCTCTTCGGATACGCGCGTGATGCCTTCCAGACCGACGATCGAAAGCGCGCCGTGTGCCTGGTGCAGGTGCGATTGGCTCGACTTGAGCTGCGCAGCGTCGGTGCTGTTCGCGGCGAACGCGCGCAGCGCCTCCTGGGCGCGCTGGATGGCGTGGTCGATCTCGCCCTTGACCCAGGAAAGCGGCCCGACGTCGAAATCGGCGCGTGCAGTCATTGCTCCCGACCTGGCTCTGCCGCCTCAAGCAATCTTGAAGCCCGACACCGAACCTTTCAGCTCTTTGGCGAGCTCGGCAAGCTGGCCGATCGACACCGCCGTGCGCTTGGTGCCTTCGGTGGTCTGCTGAGTGATGCTCAGAATGTCCTGCATGCTGGTCGCCACGGTGTTTGCGGATCTCGCCTGCTGTTCGGTGGTCGTCGTGATACCTTCGATCAGCTGCGCGAGCTGCTGCGACACTGATCCGATCTCCGAGAGCGCCTGGCCCGCGGCGTCCGAGAGCTTCGCGCCTTCGACCACGCCCTGTGTGCTCTTCTCCATGGCGGAAACCGCGTCCTGGGTGTCCGTCTGAATGGTCTTGACGATCGCACCGATCTGCTTGGTCGCTTCGGCTGAGCGCTCTGCAAGCCGCTGCACTTCTTCGGCCACCACCGTGAAGCCGCGCCCGGCTTCACCCGCTGAGGCGGCCTGGATCGCGGCGTTCAGGGCGAGAACGTTGGTCTGCTCGGTAATGTCCGAAATCAGCTCCACGATCTCGCCGATCTCCTGAGAGGATTCGCCCAGTCGCTTGATGCGCTTGGACGTCTCCTGGATCTGCTCGCGGATTTCGTTCATGCCCGAGATCGAGTTCTGCACCGCCTGCGTGCCCTTTTGCGCGGCGGCGAGCGATTGGCGCGCCACGCTGGCCGACTGCGAGGCGCTCTCCGACATCGCGTTCATGGCCTTTGCCATGCTGAGAATCGAAGCACTGGTCTGGCGAATCTCGACGGACTGTTTTTCGGCGGCAGCGAGCAACTGCGTGGAGGTCTGCTGCGCGGCCTCCGTGGCGCTCGTCACCTGCGCGGCGGCGGCGTTGATCCGGGCGACGAGGGTTCTCAGCTCGTCGATAGTGAAATTCACCGAGTCGGCAATGGCGCCGGTGATTTCTTCGGTCACGGTCGCCTTCACGGTCAGGTCGCCTTCGGCGAGGTTCCCCATCTCGTTCATCAGTCGCAGAATCGCGTCCTGGTTCGACTGGTTGGTGCGCTCGGTTTCGGCGCGTTGGCGCTCGGCCTCTTCGGCGCGCCGGCGCGTGTCGCCGAGGTACACCAACACCAGCAGCGCAATAGTGCCGATGCCAAGCAGGATCAGCACGGCGAGCACGATGAAGTTGGTGGTGCGCCCGCCGAGTTCCTGCTCATAAGCGTCAGCAAGCTTTTGCGACGCGGCGAGCAGCGGCTCGGAGTCGTCCACGACCTTGCGGCCGGCCTGCTTCGCGTTCACCAACGACTGCAGGTTCCCGAGAATCGAGGCCACCGCCCCCTG
The DNA here is from genome assembly GCA_035637655.1 of Burkholderiales bacterium. Classification (GTDB taxonomy): domain Bacteria; phylum Pseudomonadota; class Gammaproteobacteria; order Burkholderiales; family SG8-39; genus VBDM01. The sequence continues at coordinate 15,281 of DASPWT010000088.1, forward strand.
GAATTCCTGGTAGGCCTTGTCAAGTTCGGCAAGCTTTGCCTGCTGCTCCGGGTCCTTGGCTGCAGTGACGCGAAGCACGTCACTGCCCTTCATCAAGCCCTGCAGCAACTCGCGGAAGGTGGCGGTGTCCTTGCCCATCAGAAACGCCACTTCCGGGTCGATCACGTCGGCACCGAGCATGGCATTCGCGTTCCGCGCGAGCCGCTGCGTCAACATCACCAGCTGCCCTGAAAGGGAGACCTCGCGCGCCGGAGCCTGGGCCTGCAGTTTGAGCGCCTGGACCTGCTCGGCGAGATCGAGCAGCACGGGGTTGTTGGTGTTGATCAGGCGTACCGCCGTGGCGAGCCCGATGAGGTTCTTGCTTTGCGCGAGCACGACCTGCACGCTGCGGTCGGTCTTTTCCCATTCCTTGGTCACCCCGTCGAGCTGCGGTTTCACCGTATCGGACGTCGGTGGAAGGAAAACGTCACCCGCCTGCCCACCTTGCGTGAGCAGCTTCAGCGACGCGATGAACTCGTCGCGCGACTGCTGCAGCTGCTTGAACGCCTCGGGGAGACCGATGAGCCCGGTTTGCGCCGCCTTGGCGATGCGTTGGGTCAGCATGCGCATCTGCGCGGAAGTGGAGACGTAGATCGTGCCGTAGGTCGCTTCGCGGTTGTCCTCGAACACGATGAATGCGGCCGCGACAAAGAGCACTGCAAATATCGCGCCGAGAACCGTGTACTGTCGGCCGACGCGGACCGTGCCAAGACCGATCATGCGCCGCTTCGGCCCTTCGGCGACGGTTGTCGGGCCGGGTGCAGGCTTGGCCACGGGCTTGGGCACGGCCCGAGGGATTGCCCTTGGAGCTTGCGTGGCGGGCGTCGCGTCCTTCTTGGTTCCCGCCTTGGCTGGAAATCTGAGAAATGCCATTGGTCCCTCCTGTGTTCGGATTGGCGTGGATGCGCTAGGCACCCACCTGAAGAAAATCGTCGTGCGCCACGAGCGCACCCATGTCCAGCTCGTGCCAGAGGCGGCCATCCTCGTCGTGGTAGGCGGCTCCGACCCAGGACTTTTCCGTCGCCTTCTCAGCCGGCTGCATGGTCTGCACGTTTTTCAGCCCGAGCACGCGGCTGATCATCAGTCCACTGAACGAATGGAAGCGTTCGGCGATCAGCAACAAGCGGCAGTCGGGCGTACGCACCGTTTGCTCCCCCCCCATGAAGGCGGCGAAATCCACGATGCTCGCGAGCACCCCGCGGATGTTCGCCAGGCCCAGATACCAGGGCTTGGTGAGCGGAACGCCGGAAAACTCCGGCAGCGGCAGCATCTCCCCGGCATCGTCCAGCTTGAGCAGCCAGTTGCGGGTACCTGCCTGAACGCCCAACCGCGACGTGGGCTCGGCTTCGGTCTGGGCCTCGCGCAGCCTCTGGGCGAGTCCCTGCTGGAACTCACGCAGGCTGATCTGTTTTGCCACGGGCCTAGGCCTATTTGATCGCCGCGACCTTCGCCAGCAACTCCTTGGCGTCGATCGGTTTCATCAGGTAATCCTTCGCACCCTGGCGCATCCCCCAGACGCGATCGGTTTCCTGGTTCTTGCTCGTGACGACGATCACCGGGATGTGCTTGGTCGCCTCGTCGCGCGTAATGGCACGCGTCGCCTGGAAGCCATTGGTGCCCGGCATGACCACGTCCATCAGGATGAGATCGGGCCTCTCCGACTTCGACTTGGTGATTGCCTCATCGCCATTCTCCGCCGTGACGCACTGGTACCCCTGCTTGGACAGCGTTTCCATGAAAAACTGCCGGTCAGTAGGCGAATCATCCACGATCAAGATCTTCCTTACGGCCATGGCAATCTCCTCAAGTACGAACGGGCGCGTGCGCGCCTATGGTTTTCAAAAGACTGTCCTTCGTAAATGGCTTGGTCAGATATTCGTCCGAGCCCACCATTCGGCCCCGCGCCCGGTCAAACAGGCCGTCCTTGGAAGACAGCATGATCACCGGCGTGGTGGCGAAGTGTGTGTTTTTCTTGATCAGCGCGCAGGTCTGATACCCGTCCAGGCGAGGCATCATGATGTCCACGAAGATGATATCGGGCTGGTGATCGGTGATCTTGGCGAGCGCGTCGAAACCGTCTTCGGCGAGGATCACCTTGCAACCGGCCTGAATCAGGAAAATCTCCGCGCTGCGGCGAATGGTGTTCGAGTCGTCGATCACCATCACTTTGACGCCAGCAAGATTCGTGGCTTCGCTCACGCGCTCCACCCCACATTTCCTTCTGTCTTTCGCCCCGACAGTGCTGTCGGACCCTCTCCACGCTGCGGCGCTGACGCGCCGGGCGCAGCTCTCCGACACTATACAGCCAAATCCAGTCAAAACAAAGCCTTGTGCGTTTTATTTCAGAAGCACTATCAGGGTGGCAAACACCGCCCCGGCGCCGCTTCGCGCGGCACTCCCGTCGAGGAGCGAGGAACGTGCCCGACTACATTTCGACCATCTCGAAATCCTCCTTCCGGGCCCCGCATTCAGGGCAAGTCCAATTCACCGGGATGTCCTCCCAGCGCGTCCCCGGGGGGATTCCTTCCTCCGGTAATCCTTCCGCTTCGTCGTAGATGAACCCGCAGATCAAACACATCCAGGTTTTGAAATCTTGCTTTTCCGTCATTAGGTTGGGATGGGTTACAATGGGTCGTCGCATCATAACCTGAGCGAAGAGCCGCCTGCCAGCCACCGCCGGTTCTTCGCTGCCCATGTCCTCCTCTACCCTCCCCCCTATCGTGCTTGCGTTTGCCGCTGCAGATCCGACCGGCGGCGCGGGTGTACAGGCGGATCTGCTGACGCTCGCAGCGATGGGTTGTCACGCGCTCTCCGTAATTACGGCAATCACTGTCCAGGACACGGCGGGCGTCGAGAATTCACAGGCTGTCGATTCGGACTGGGTGGTGGACCAAGCGCGGCTGGTGCTCGAGGATATGCCGGTCGCCGCATTCAAGGTCGGAATGGTCGGCAGCATCGAGAACATCGCGGCGATCGCGGAGGTCGTGTCCGACTATCCCGACGTGCCGCTTGTCTTCGATCCGGTGCTTGCCTCCGGGCGCGGCGACGAGCTTGCGACCGAGGACATGATTTCGGCGATGTGCGAGCTGCTTCTGCCCCAGACCACCATTCTCACCCCCAACAGCCGTGAAGCTCGGCGCCTCGTTCAGGGCGACGGCGAGGACGACGATGAGCTTGCCCTCCCCGGCGCTGCGGAGAAACTGCTCGGCCTGGGCTGCGAGTATGTGCTCATCACCGGCACGCACGAGAACACGCCGCAAGTCGTGAACACGCTCTACGGCCCAGAGGGCGTGGTGCGCTCGGACAGCTGGGAAAGATTGCCGGGAAGCTATCACGGGTCGGGTTGCACGCTTGCCGCAGCGATCGCGGCGACGCTCGCCAACGGCCTCGAGCTGCCCGAAGCGGTGCGCGAAGCCCAGGAATACACCTGGCAAACGCTCAATGCGGGGTTTCGTCCAGGCATGGGTCAGTACATACCGGACCGGTTCTTCTGGGCGCGGGAAATGGATGAGCCAGGCGCAGGCAAAGCCTGAGCACTGGGTGGTCTTACACGCGGGATTTCGCGGTCTGTACGCCGTGACGCCCGATGAGCCCGACATCGGGTTGCTCACTCGCAAGGTGCGCAAGGCGCTTGCCGGCGGAGCACGCATCTTGCAGTACCGCAACAAATCCGCGAATGCCGCGCTGCGCCGCGAGCAGGGCACGGCGCTGCTTGCGCTCTGTCGCGAAGCACGCATTCCGCTCGTCATCAACGACGACCTGGATCTGGCCAGAGCGATCCGTGCGGACGGCTTGCACCTTGGCCGCGAGGACATCTCGATTGCAGCTGCGCGCGCGCAGCTGGGTAAAGGCAGGCTGCTCGGGGTTTCCTGCTACGACAGACTTGAACTCGCACTCGCCGCGCGAGAAGCCGGTGCCGACTATGTCGCCTTCGGCAGCGCTTTCCCTTCCGCAACCAAGCCGGGAGCTCCGCGTGCGCCGCTTTCACTTTATCGCGAAGCAAAGGCGCGCCTCGGTTCGCCCGTTGTCGCGATCGGAGGCATCACAACCGAAAACGCTCAGTCCGTCATCGAGGCCGGGGCGGACGCCGTTGCGGTGATCAGCGCGCTGTTCGACGCGCCCGACATCGAGGCGGCCGCGCGCAGCTTCAGTCGCCTTTTCTACAAGAAGAACCCGTGAGCAAGAACGAATCCCTGTTTGCTCGCGCACAGAAAACTATCCCCGGCGGGGTCAACTCCCCGGTGCGTGCGTTTCGCGCCGTCGGCGGCACGCCCCGCTTCATCGTGCACGGCGAAGGCAGCCGCATTTGGGACGCCGACGGTCGCGAATACCTCGATTTTGTCGGCTCCTGGGGACCGCTCGTTCTCGGACATGCGGACCGGGAGGTCGTCGCCGCAGTGCGGGAGGCGGCGGGCCGTGGACTTTCCTTCGGTGCCCCGACCGAGCCCGAGACCGAGATGGCCGAGCGACTCGTTCGACTCGTCCCGGGGCTTGAATTGGTGCGACTGGTCAGCTCCGGAACGGAGGCGACCATGTCGGCGCTGCGGCTTGCGCGCGGGGCCACCGGCCGTAGCCGCATCGTGAAGTTCGAGGGCTGCTATCACGGCCATGCAGACAGCCTGCTCGTCAAGGCCGGTTCGGGCGCGCTCACTCTGGGCCATCCGAGTTCGGCCGGCGTGACGCCCGAGACCGCCGCACAGACGCTCGTACTGGACTACAACGACGTGGCGGGGCTGGACGCTGCGTTACACGAGTGGGGCGATTCCATCGCCTGCGTCATCGTCGAGCCGGTCGCCGGGAACATGAACCTGATTGCGCCGCGGCCCGGGTTTCTCCAGCGCATACGCGAGCACTGCACGCGGCACGGGGCAGTTCTGATTTTTGACGAAGTGATGACGGGCTTTCGCGTCGGGCTGCGAGGCGCCCAGCAGCTCTACGGAGTGCAAGCGGACCTCGTCACGCTCGGCAAAATAATCGGCGGAGGGATGCCGCTCGGAGCATTCGGCGGCCGCCGCGACATCATGGGGAAAATCGCGCCGCTCGGTCCTGTGTACCAGGCTGGTACGCTGTCGGGCAACCCGCTCGCGGTAGCTGCGGGACTCGCGACCCTTAAAAAACTCGAGGCGCCGGGCTTCTATGAGCGCCTAGCCGCGACAGCGCGAACGCTCTGCGACGGCCTTGTCTCGGCCGCGCGCAAGCGCGGCATTGCGTTCTCGGCGCAATCTGTGGGGGGCATGTTCGGTCTGTATTTTCGCGCCGTGCCGCCTTCGACCTACGCCGAGGTCATGCAGTGCAACAAGGAGGCGTTCAACCGCTTTTTCCACGCCATGCTCGAGCGCGGCGTGTACCTTGCACCCTCGGCATATGAGGCGGGATTCGTCTCCGCGGCACACTCCGAAGCGGACATTGCAGCCACGATCGCCGCGGGCGATGCTGCGTTCGGTTCGATGTCCTAGCGGGCTGGCGCCTGCGCGCTCCTTACACCAGAAAGAGCGTCGCCAGGCCGAGGAAAATGAAAAACCCCCCGCTGTCGGTGATCGCGGTGATCAGGACCGAGGAGCCGAGCGCCGGATCGCGTCCGAGCCGCATCATGGTGAGCGGGATCAGCACCCCGGCGGTCGCGGAAAGAACGAGATTCAGCATCATCGCCGCCGTCATGACCAAACCGAGCGACACCTTCTGGTAGAGCCAATAGGCGATCAGGCCGAGCGCGCTTCCCCAGATGAGGCCGTTCAGAAGCGAAACGCCCAGTTCCTTTGCGAGCAGCTTCTTCGCGTGTTCCCTCTGCACCTGGCCGAGCGCGATCGAGCGCACGATCATGGTGATGGTCTGGTTGCCGGAATTTCCGCCGATGCCCGCCACGATGGGCATGAGCGCGGCAAGCGCGACCAGCTTCTCGATCGAGTGCTCGAAGGCGCCGATCACACGCGAGGCGAAAAAAGCGGTGACCAGATTGATCGCGAGCCACGACCAGCGGTTCTTCACGCTCGCCCAGACCGATGAAAACACGTCCTCCTCCTCGCGCAATCCGGCCTGCGTGAGGAGCTCGTTCTCGCTCTTGCTGCGGATGAAATCCACCACCTTGTCCACCGTCACCCGACCGACGAGCTTGCCCTGCTCGTCCACGACCGGGGCCGAGACGAGGTCATAGCGCTCGAACGCCTTGGCGGCGTCTTGCGCCTTGTCGCCGGACTGGAGCGTGACGACGTCGCTCACCATGATCTTTCCGACGTAGTGCTCGAGTTCGGATACGATCAGTTTGGAGAGCGGCAGCACGCCCTTCAAGCGCTCGTCGCGGTCGACGACGAAGATCTGGTCGGTGTGGTGCGGCAGCGCGTCGAAGCGCCGCAGATATCGTGTGACGGTCTCGATCGCGGTGTCCTCGCGCACGCTGACCACATCGAAATCCATAAGGGCGCCGACCGCATCCTCGGGGTACGACATCGCCGAGCGCAACTGCTCGCGTTCCTCGGCGGGCAGGGCTTGGAATACGTCGTGGATGACCTCCTCGGGCAGGTCCGGCGCGAGGTCGGCGATCTCGTCGGTCTCCAGCTGTTCGGCCGCAGCGACCAGCTCGTCCGAATCCATGTCGCGGATGAGTGTCTCGCGCACCGAATCGGAGGCTTGGAGGAGGATTTCGCCGCTGCGCTCCGCCTTGACCAGATTCCAGACGGCGAGCCGCTCCTCCAGGGGCAGCGATTCGAGCACGTAAGCGATATCCGCCGGATGCATGGAGTCGAGCTTCACGCGAAGCTCGGCGACGTTCTGCCTGTGCACGAGAGACTCCACCAGTTCGTGCGTGGGCATTTCCTGGCGCTCCACCAGGCGGTGCCGCCGCAGGAGCTCTTGAACCTCTCGCAAGTCGGCCTGGAGGTCCTCGAGTTCCTTCTTCGGGCTGAGGGTTTCGATCATGCGCGCCGGCCCTTAGCAGTGAATTTGGACCCCGTGGTTGCCGCGGACAACGCCCGACGCGCCGCGCGGCTGCGGCGATTCTAGCAGCCGGCTGTATGATGGCGATAGAAAAATCTCGCCCGATCACCCCGTGACGGCTTCAAATCACCTTGCCGAGGACGTGCACGCCAGGGAAGTTCTCGCCTGGGCGATGTACGACTTTGCCAACTCGGGTTACACGACCGTCGTGATCACCGCCGTGTTCAATGCCTATTTCGTCGCGGTGGTCGCGGGCAACGCACCTTGGGCGACTTTTGCTTGGACGGCGGCGTTGTCGGTCTCGTACGCTCTGATCCTTCTGACTGGGCCCGTCCTTGGAGCCTACGCCGACCTGCGTGCCGCAAAAAAGCGCTTGCTCGTTCTCACCACGGCTGGTTGCGTGATCGCGACCGCCCTGCTCGCATTCACCGGACCCGGAACGCTCGCGCTTGCGGTGCTGCTGCTGGTGTTTTCCAACTTCTGCTTTGGTTCCGGGGAAAACCTCGTCGCCGCGTTCCTGCCCGAGCTCGCCCAAGGCGAATCGCTGGGACGGGTATCGGGTTGGGGCTGGGCTCTAGGCTATCTGGGCGGGATTTTGACTCTCGGTCTTTGTCTGGGTTATGTCATCTGGGCTCAGGCCCACGGCCAAGAACCACAACAGTTTGTGCCGGTCACGATGCTCATCACCGCCGCAACCTTTGCCACAGCGAGCCTGCCGACTTTCCTGGTGCTTAGGGAGCGCGCCCGCCCGGCTCCGGTCGCCGCCGGCGAAAACCTGGCGCGGGCGGCCTTTGCGCGGCTCGCGCAGACGGTGCGCCAAGCCGCGCGCTATCGGGACCTCGCGCGGTTCCTGGTATGCATCGTCTTCTATCAAGCGGGAATCCAGACGGTCATTGCGCTCGCCGCGATTTACGCCGAACAGACGCTTGGCTTCACGACGAAGGATACGATTGCCCTGATCTTGGTGGTCAACGTGACTGCCGCGGTCGGCGCATTCGCCTTCGGCAGCACCCAGGATCGACTCGGGCATGTGCGAACCATTGCGCTGACTCTTCTTCTGTGGATCGCAACGACCTTGATAGCCTGGTCCGCGTCGGAGTCGGGACTTTTCTGGGTGGCCGCCAACCTTGCAGGACTGTGCCTGGGTTCCTCGCAGTCGGCGGGCCGAGCGCTCGTCGGATATCTGAGCCCCGCCGACAGGCGCGCCGAGTTTTTCGGACTCTGGGGGTTGGCGGTAAAGCTGTCTTCGATTTTGGGGCCTATCACCTACGGCACAGTGACCTGGATAACCGATGGCAACCATCGCCTCGCAATGCTGGCGACCGGCGGATTCTTCGTTGCCGGCCTTCTCCTACTGGCGGGGATCGATGTCCCTCGCGGCCGGCGCGCGGCAGGACGGCCCTAGCAGTGCTCCTCACGAAGACTAGGGAACCTGCGCGGCGGGCATCTGCTCCAATATGCTCTCGCTATAGTTCGCCAAATAGGCTGAGTCGCGGTTGCGGTCGTAGTAGCGCGGGCGCGGAAGCATCGCCGCCAGGCGCGCCGCCTGCTCCGGTTCGAGGCCGGCTGCGTCCACGCCGAAGTAGTGGTGTGCCGCCGCTTCGGCTCCGAAGACGTTTTCGCCCCATTCCGCGACGTTCAGATAGATTTCAAAAATGCGGCGCTTGTCCATGGCGGACTCGAGCATCGCGGCAAGAATCGCCTCCTGGCCCTTGCGCAGCAGGCTGCGCTCGCCCGAAAGAAACAGATTCTTTGCGAGCTGCTGGGTGATGGTCGAGCCCCCGGCGACGATTTTCCCGCGCCGCTGGTTCCTATCCATCGCCCGCTGGATGCCTTCCCAATCGAAGCCTTCGTGATCGACGAACTTTGCGTCCTCCGCAATGATGATGGCGCGCTTCAAATGGATCGAAATTCGTTCATAGTCCGCCCATTTCTGCTCGAGCGCCGTTTTGGGCTTGTTCTGTCGCAAGGCCTCCAGGCGCACATCCATGACCCGCGTCGTCGCAGGATTGTGCTCGACCCAGTACAGGATCTGCGCCAAGAACCAGAACTCGTAGACCGCAAGCACGATGACCGCCGTCCCGGCGGCATAGCAGAACATCTTCCACACTGAGACGAGCAGCCTCATTCGGCAGGCGCTTCCTAGTCACTGAAGACCTTATCACCGCGCGCGAAATGCCAGGTGCGGGTGATCACCAGGATGTCGGTTTCCCTGCGGATGTCGGCGGGGAATCTGGCGTAGGGCGCCGCCAGTTGAACAATGCGCTGTGCGGCGGCATCGAGGATTTTGTATCCGGAGGATCGCTCGAGATCCATCGCCGCCAGCGTGCCGTCCGAGTTGATCGACACGGTGAGCCGGAGGCTCCCGTAGATTCTGCCGCGCGCACTCTCGGGATAGTTGAGATTCCCGATGCGTTCGATCTTCTGGCGCCAGTCCTCGACATAAAGGGCGTAGCGAACCTCGGCGGCACGCGCGCCCACGAAGGTCTTGCGCGGACGCTTGTTGTACTCCTCGATCTGACGCGCGATTTGCGCTTCCATCCGAGCAACGATCAAAGCGCTTTCGGCGAGTTCCGCTCCGGAGACCTGCGACTTCATCTCGGTCTGCGGCTCGGGCTCGGCTGATGCCATCTCCTTCCGGGATTGCACCTGTGAGAGCAGTTGTCTTTGTCGCGCCTCCAGCTCTTGTACGCGGCGGTTCGCCTGCGTCAAGTCCGAGCCGCGCTCCGTGGGCGGTGTTACCGGAAGCGGGGATTTCGCCCGGCGCTCAAGATCGGTGTCGCCGCCCCCGTCTAGGTTGGACTGGGCGTGGACCTCGGGGCGGGTCGGCCTCGAGCGGGTTTTGGAATTCACCAGCACCACCTCGAGCTGTGACGGGGTGAGCTTGCGCAGAGCGTCGGGCAGCTTGAAATGGATGGAGAGCACGATCGCGTGGAGGACGATCGAGATGGACAGCGCCAACGCCAGCACGCGCGAGTCGGGATCCAGCCTGGCAAGCGGCTGCGGCCACGCGAGGGCGTTAGAAACGCTCAACTTTCTGGACCCTAAAAGCTTTCAGAATCATACAATTCTAGGCTCTTTCTCGAGTTTTGTCTCATGTGCGCTGCCCGCCCAGGTGCTCGAGATTTCCTTGCAACGACGAAATACACACTTGAGATCGGCTTCAACGAGGTCGATTTCGGTCACTGCGATTTCGACGCCCGTACCCGGAGCAAGTTCGGGCAGCGACGGCACTCTGGCGTAGAGCGGTAAGCCGTCGAACTTGACCAGATTTTCGCGCACCACCTCGGCCCCCGCAACATCGATTGCCTCCTGCAGCAGCCACCTGAGGCACCAGTAATGCTCCATGCGTCGCTGGAATTCGTCGTACGCAGCGTATGTCGTTTCGAAATCATGCACCGCCGCGAGCATGATGTCTGCATTCCGCGAAAACGGCGGCGCGTGCCCGTCGAGGAGCGCGAGGAGCTGCCACTGGTTCACCAGATCCACGTACCGGCGCAGGGGCGAGCTCGTCCAGGCATAGTGGCTGATTCCCAGGCCCTGGTGCGCCATTGCCGAAGTGGTCATCCTGACCTTACCGGCCGATTGCACCCGGTAGATCGCCGCGACATCGTGATCGTCGAGCAGCTTCCCCCAAGTGCTATTTACCGCGATCATCAGCTCAGCGACCAGCTTGTCGAGCGGCGTGCCCCTACGACGCTCGACGATGTTGATGCGCGCGTTTTCCCCGTGACCCTCGACGCGGAAGGCGTAGTCAGGACGTTCAGGCCCCGAGGAGGTTTTGCCGCGACCTCTCTCGAGTGCGCCCGCAAACTTCCAGAGCGTGTTCAGCTCGCGCGAATAGGGGATGTCCTCCCGCGACGTGCCGGAAAGAAACGCCGCATCAAGTTCTTCGACCGCCTGATGGCGCAGGTTCGCGGCAATGCGCACCCGCTCGGCGCGGGTATGGTGAGACTCGACCACGAAATCGTCGGTGCGTACATCGAAATAGAGGGAACACGCTGGGCGCTGGGCGCCTTCGGTAAGGGAGAAGCGCTCGATCGCTTCGGGCGGCAGCATGGTGATCTTGCGGCCCGGCATGTACACGGTCGAGAGCCGCTCGCGCGCCACAGCGTCGAGCCCCGACCCAGGTGCGAACCCGAGGGCGGGAGCGGCAATGTGAATGCCGACGCGAAGGCGGTCACCCGCAAGAAGAGCCAGCGAGAATGCATCGTCGATTTCCGTCGTCATCGCGTCGTCGAGGCTGAATGCATCCACTTCGGCAACCGGCAAAGCCCGGGGCTCGACAATCTCGAACTTCAAGGGGAAATCCATTCCCTTTGGAAAGTATTCGTAGAGAAATCGGTCGAGGTGGTAGTCGTGGCTGGAGGGCAGCTCGCCGCAGCGCTCCATCAGCTTAGCCGGTGACACGGCGGTCTTTGCGCAAGCCTCCTCAAGCGCTTTGGTTTCCGCTCGGTTGCGATCGGGCTTGTACAGGAGCTGATCCCGGAGCGGTCGGAACTCTTCCGGAAACGCGCCGCGCTCGAGCTGCTCAGCCCAGACTGAAATCTGCGCTTGCTGTTGTTTCTTCCTTTCGATGCCGACAAGCGCGGCGCGCAGCGTTTCGGGCGGCGCAGCCCGATACCGGCCCCTGCCCTTGCGGTAAAAGTACATCGGCGCCGAGTGGAGCTTCACCAGAATACCGGCTGCTTCCACTGTCGAAGGCGCGCGGCCGCAATACTCGCGCGCGAGCTCGGTGAATCCGAATTCCTCCGTGCCGCAGCACTGCCACAGGAAATCCGCATCGATGCCGCCCGCCAACGCCTCGGCTTGCGCGAGCAGCTCCACTGCGCCGGGCTCCGGAAACCGCAACAGCACGTCCTTTGACTTGATCTTGGCTCGTTTGCCGTGCGGTGCCTCGACCTGGAGGGTGTTGTCGCTGTCGGCGAGCACCGTGGCGACCTTAAACGTACCGCTGTCTTCGTAGAGAACGTTCACGAGATGGAGCCAAACGGGAAAGAGCCGCGTCGCGCCGGCCCAAGGAGTGCGATAATTATAGCGCAGCATTGCACCCGTTCACGCCGGCCAAAACGCCAACCGCTCGCCAAATGGCCAAGATCGAATCGATTGCCGTAGCAACCGTCCGGGTCCCGCTGGATAACGCGACGAGCTTCGCCACGCGCACGGTTTCGGCACGAGACTACGGGCTGGTCAGGGTACGTGCAGGGGGCGTCGAGGGTATCGGATTCTGTTACGCAGGCTCTTCCGGGGGAACACTCGTTGCGCAAGCCGTGGAGCAGTTGCTTGCGCCGGGCCTGCTCGACCGTGAAAGCCTGCTCGTCGAAGGCCTTTGGCAGCGCATGTTCGAGGAAGCATTGCTGCACGGACGCGCCGGCAGCGTCATGCGCGCGATCTCGATCCTGGACTGTGCGCTTTGGGATCTGAATTCGCGCGCATCGAAACTTCCGCTTTACAGGTATCTCGGCGCTGCGGTCGACGAGGCCGTGCCGGCGTACGCAAGCGGCGGCTACTACCTTCCGGGCAAGACGCCGAAAAAGCTCGGTGAGGAAATGGCGGGCTACGCAAAAGACGGTTTTCGTGCCGTAAAGATGAAGGTGGGACGACTCTCTCCCAAGGAAGAGGAAGCGCGCGTAAAAGCTGCTCGCGATGCGGTTGGGCCGGATGTCGCGCTGATGCTGGATGCGAACAACGCCTGGCATGATTTGCCTACGGCGATGCGTTATATGGAGCGTTTCGAGCTCTACGACCCCTATTGGATCGAGGAGCCGTTCTTCCCCGATGACATCGACAACCACGCACGCCTGGCGAAACTCACGCGCGTCACGGTGGCCACGGGCGAGATCGGCGCTGGGCGCTGGCATTTCAAGGAAATCCTCGATAAGGGCGCGGCGCAGATCCTGCAAGCCGACGCTCTTGTGTGCGGAGGGGTCTCTGAGTGGAGAAAAATTGCCGCTACCGCGTCGAGCTACGGCGTCACCGTCTGCCCGCACTGGTTTCATGACCTGCACGCGCAGCTTGTAGCGGCTACACCCAACGCGCGATACGTGGAGTTCTTCCCCGACGATCAAGTGCTCAATTTCCGGCGTCTCATCGATACCCAGCTCGAGACGAAAGACGGCATGCTGATTCTGCCGAAGACGCCGGGCCTCGGATTTGGATTCGATGAAAAGGCCGTGGCGCGCTACGGGCTAAAAGACGGAAAGTCGGTCTGGAAGGTGCTGCAGGTAAAGTAGTCAATCCATCCCGGCGAATTCCAGGATCAGCGGGATTTGTTCGGGAAAGCTAGCGAGAGTGTGGTCTCCACCCTGCACGACGACTTGTTTCGCGCCTCTGTACTTCCTCACCGCTGCTCGGTAGTCGAGCACTTCGTCTCCGGTTTCGACGAGGAGCAGGTAGCGCTCGGGGTGCACTTTGATCACGAAGAGTTCCTTCCATTGGCGAAGGTGCTCTTCGGTCAGTTCGTAGCGCTCGCCCCCGTGAGAGGCTTGTTGCATGCCGAGGTAGGTGTGCAGGTCCACGTGCGGGGCGATCGCCGGATTGATCAGCACCGCCCGCACGTTGTGCTTCTCTGCAAGCCAGGTCGCGTAGAATCCGCCGAGCGAACTCCCGACTAACGTGATTTTTTCCCTCGGTTGTCGCGCTGTTTCGGCCTCGACGACCGCCACGGCCAGGTCCGGTCGGTGAGGCAACTGCGGACAGACAAACTCCGCTCCCTTGCCCCGCTCATCGAGGTATCGCTTCAAATACTGTGCTTTGCCCGACTGCGGCGAACTGTTGAAACCGTGGAGGTAGACGATCATGCCCCGGTCGCCGGGGCCGCCCGTGTGGAGAGCGAAGCGAGCAAGCGCTCATGGATACCCCCGAACCCCCCGTTCGACATGACAAGCACCTGATCGCCGGGCTGCGCCTCGGCAACGATTGCCCCGACGAGCCGCTCCAGATCGTTCTCGATACTCACGCGATCGCCAAGCGGTGTGAGCGCAGCCGCCGCGTCCCAGCCGAGGTTCGCGCTATAACAGAAAACCCTGTCAGCCTGCCGGAGACTCGCCGGCAGGCGGTCCTTCATCAGGCCGGCTCTCATAGTGCTGGAACGCGGCTCGAGGACGGCCAAAATGCGAGCGTTACCGACTTGGTTCCGCAGGCCTGAAACCGTCGTCGCGATGGCCGTCGGGTGGTGCGCGAAGTCATCCCAAACTGCAACACCCGCAACCGTACCCCGCAGTTCCATGCGGCGCCGGACGCCCTTGAAGCGCGCGAGGGATTCGATGGCGCGTGCCGGATCGACGCCGGCAGCCTGCGCCGCGGCGATCGCGGCAAGCGCATTCTGGAGGTTGTGCTCGCCGTGAAGGTCTAGGCGCAGGAGTCCAATGAGTCTGCCTTGATGGAATACTTCGAAGCGGCCCGGGCCGGCTGCGCTAGCGTTCCAGCCGTCCGCCACGCCAAACCGTTCCACGGAGCTCCAGCAGCCGCGCGCCAGGACACGGTCGATCACCGGGTCGGCGCCGTTGACTATCAATTTTCCGGATCCAGGTATCGTTCGGACGAAGTGGTGAAATTGGGTCTCAATCGCTGCAAGATCGGGGAAGATATCGGCATGATCAAACTCTATATTGTTCAAAACGGCGAACCTGGGTCGGTAGTGCACCATCTTGGAACGCTTGTCGAAAAAGGCGGTATCGTATTCATCAGCTTCGATCACGAAATGGCTTTGTTTTCCTAGCGTTGCCGATACCCCAAAGTTAATCGGGATGCCCCCGATGAGGAAGCCAAGGTCCATTCCAGCATCCCTTAAAATCCAAGCCAGCATGGAGGAAGTCGTTGTTTTTCCGTGTGTCCCCGCGACTCCCAGCACCTGCCTGCCGAACAGGGTATTCTCAGCCAGCCATTGAGGACCCGAAACGTAGCGCTCGCCTCGGTCCAAAATGACCTCCACGAGCGGGTTACCTCGGGTTACGACATTCCCGATCACCCATACGTCGGGGTTCAACACCGCTTGATCGGCACCATACCCCACGGTCAATTCGATGCCCTCCGCTTCAAGCTGCGTGCTCATCGGCGGATAGACATTGGCGTCGCACCCGGTGACGCGGTGGCCCGCAGCCTTGGCGATCGCGGCGACCCCGCCCATGAAAGTGCCGCAGATGCCAAGTATGTGGATGTGCACGGGGCGGGCAGGCACGCCAGGACAGATCGCGAAGGGCGGCGGCCAAAAAAAAGGCACAATTCTAGCCTACTTCGCTGCGTTTTCAGGCTGCGGTATCATAGCCCGACTCCCACCTGTTTCTCCATGCCGAAAGAAAGCAAGTTCAAGCAGCAGCAGATGCGCACGCGCATCGCTGCGGCCGCCGCACGCATGATGGCCGAGGATGGTCTTGAAGATTTTGCCCTCGCCAAACGCAAAGCCGCCCGCCAACTGGGGGCTGAGGACACGCAGGCGCTGCCGAAAAACGAGGAGATCGAGGCGGAGCTACGGGCTTACCAGTCGCTCTATCAAGGCGAGGAACAGCGCGAGCGCATCCTCTACCTGCGCGAGCAAGCGCTCGAGGCAATGCGTCTGCTGGAGCAGTTCCGCCCTTACCTCGCGGGTGCGGTGTTGAAGGGCACGGCAGGGCGATACAGCGACATCGACCTGCAGCTGTTCACTGATGACGGCAAGTCCGTGGAGCTTTTTCTCCTGAACCGCAATATTGCGTACGATATTTCCGATCAGCGCCACTACGCGGGCGACCAGGCGCGGGCCGTGCCGGTGCTGAAGCTCGATTGGCAGGGCGTGCCAGTCAATCTGGCGATCTACACCTTGAAGGAAGAGCGCGGTACCCTAAAGACGACGTTGGCCGGTCGCCCGATCGAGCGCGCCGGGATTCAAGCCGTCACACAATTGCTCTCCCACGGGAGCAGCTAAAAGGCCCGTCTACGTTCCCGGGGGTCTGGCCGCAAGAAAAACCGGGAAACTGCGCAGCTCCGAGCGAAATATGAGCTCTCCCGCGGCCAAAACGTGGCATGAACTGCATCGAAATATCGATAATCTTCTTGTATTTTCGGTTAACTACGTTGATTATGTTGGGTTCGGTTGCGAGCCGGTGACGCCTCCGGTATCTTTGTCGCCCTGTCAATCTCTCGCTGTTGACCCATCGGCCGTTCGGCTATATGGGCCCGCTCATTTGTAATCGAACTGCGCCGAACACTGGACAATTTCCGACATCGCCCCCAAACTTCCTTTATGTCCAAGCCAAAACGTGCATTGGGCCTACGTTCGCGGACGCCAAGAAGAATCCTGATCATTCACGGCCCCAATCTCGACATGCTGGGCACCCGTGAGCCCGGGATCTACGGAAAGGAATCCCTTGCGAGCATCAACGAGAGGCTCAGTCGGATTGCGAAACGCGAGGGGGCTGCCCTGGAGACTTTTCAAAGCAACCATGAGGGAGCTTTGATAGAGCGCGTGCATGTAGCGAGGAAGCAGCGAATTTCATGGATCATCGTCAACCCCGGGGGGCTGACTCACACCAGCGTGGCGTTACGCGACGCTCTGGCAGCGGTCGAGATTCCCTTTCTCGAGGTGCATCTGTCGAACATCTACTCCAGGGAGCCATTTCGGCGCCTTTCGTACTTTTCCGACCTCGCGGCCGGCACGATCTGCGGATTAGGCAGTCGGGGTTACGAGTTCGCGCTGCAGTTCGCCTTGCAGTCAAACTGAGAGCTTGTTTCGGGGTCGTTTCCGAGAGCCCCGAAACCTCGCGGAAACGGGCGGGCGTGCCCGGACCGGAAGGAGGGCAGCATGGATTTGCGCAAACTAAAAAAACTGATCGACCTCGTCGAAGAGTCGGGAATCGCCGAACTGGAGATCACCGAGGGTGAGGAGAAGGTCAAGATCGTGAAGGGCGGCTCAGGCGGAAAGGAGGGCGTTGTCCTTTCCCCGTCTGCCTCGGCGGCGAGCCCGCTCGGTGCTCAGACCGTTCTGCCAGCCGCCTCAGCCCCCGCCTCCACCCAGGGGGAGGCGCCGACGTCACTCGAAGGGCATATCGTCAAGTCGCCGATGGTGGGCACTTTCTACCGGTCGGGTTCCCCCGGCGCAAAGCCCTTCGTCGAGGTCGGAGATACGGTCAAGGCTGGACAGGCCATCTGCATCATCGAGGCGATGAAGCTGATGAACGAAATCGAGGCCGACAAGGACGGCGTGATCAAGGCGATCATGGTCGAGAACGGTCAGCCGGTCGAGTACGGCGAATCCCTGATGATGATCGGCTAGCGTAGCGGGCATAAAAAAGGGAATACGCCAGGGCGCGCCTGCTATTCCCATATCAGAGGTCGTGAAAAGCCGCCCACCAAATCATGTTCGAGAAAATTCTGATTGCCAACCGCGGAGAGATCGCTCTGCGCATCCAGCGCGCATGCCGCGACATGGGCATCAAGACCGTGGTAGTGCATTCCGAAGCCGATAGCGAGGCGAAGTACGTGAAGCTCGCCGACGAATCGGTGTGTATCGGACCGGCGGCATCCAGTGCGAGCTATCTCAATATACCGGCCATCATCAGCGCGGCGGAGGTAACCGACGCCGAGGCAATTCACCCGGGCTACGGATTTCTCGCGGAAAACCCGGATTTTGCCGAACGTGTGGACAAGAGCGGCTTCGTTTTCATCGGCCCCCAGGCGGAGACCATCCGGCTGATGGGCGACAAAGTGAACGCAAAGCAAGTCATGGAAAAAGCCGGGGTGCCGTGCGTACCCGGCTCGAACGGTCCGCTGCCCGATGCCCCGGAGGAGTCGCTCAGGATCGCGAGAAAGGTCGGTTACCCGGTCATCGTAAAAGCCGCGGGCGGAGGCGGCGGGCGTGGCATGCGTGTCGTGCACACGGAAGCCGCACTCAAGGGTGCGATAAGCATCACGCGGGCGGAGGCCGGGGCTGCCTTCGGCAACGCCACTGTCTATCTGGAGAAGTACCTCGAGAACCCGCGACACATCGAGGTGCAGGTGCTCGCCGACGGGCACAAGAACGTGGTCCATCTCGGTGAGCGCGATTGCTCCATGCAGCGACGGCACCAGAAGATCATGGAGGAGGCCCCGGCACCCGAGATGACCTCGAAGCAGCGCGCGCGTATCGGCGAGCGCTGCATCGAGGCCTGCCGCAAGATCGGGTACCGCGGAGCCGGCACTTTCGAGTATCTCTACGAAGAAGCTGAGTTCTACTTCATCGAAATGAACACACGCATCCAAGTCGAGCATCCGGTTACCGAGATGATCACCGGAGTCGACATCGTCCAGGAGCAGATCCGCGTCGCCGCGGGCGAGAGGCTATCGGTGCGGCAGAAGGACATCGAGCTTCGCGGCCACGCGATAGAGTGCCGCATCAATGCCGAGGACCCCTTCCGCTTCACCCCATCGCCGGGGCGCATTACGTCCTATCACCCTCCGGGGGGACCCGGCATCCGGGTCGATACGCATATTTACCAAGGCTACACGGTGCCGCCCAACTACGACTCGTTGATCGGCAAGGTCATCGCCTACGGGGAGAACCGGGATCAGGCGATCCGGCGTATGCGCATCGCGCTCTCCGAAATGGCAATCGAGGGCATCCAGACCAACATCCCGCTGCATCAGGAACTCCTGCTCGACAACCGCGTCATTAAAGGAGGGGTGAACATCCATTATCTCGAGCAGAAGCTCGCCCAACAAAAAAAGCGCGATGCCGCAAGGTAGAGGATCGAACGCGTGACGTTTACCGCGCTCGTCCTGGAAGTGAAAGCGGAGGAGGTTGATCCTCTCTCCGATGCGCTGCTAGCTGCGGGCGCGCTGTCAGTAAGCTGCGAGGACGCCCGGGCAGAGACTGCAGCGGAAGTGCCACACTTTGTTGGGTCGAGTGAGTCCGTCTCCTGGCCCCGGGTGAAACTCACCGCGTTGTGTAAAGTCCAACCCGAGCCCGAACAATTGCTCCTGCGCGCGTGCACTCGAGCCGGTGTCGCAGTACCGGTTCACGAGCTGCGCAGCGTTCCCGACGAGGATTGGGTCGAGAAATCGAGGGAACAGTTCGGGCCGATCCGGGTTTCGGCGCACTTGTGGATCGTGCCGACTTGGCGCGCGCCGCCCGAGCCCGATGCGATCAACCTTGTACTCGATCCCGGGCTCGCGTTTGGTACCGGCAGCCACCCGAGCACGCGCCTGTGCCTACAGTGGCTTGAGCGCAGCATCGCCGGCGGGGAAACAGTTCTCGACTACGGCTGCGGTTCCGGTATATTGGCGATCGCTGCCCTGAAGCTCGGCGCGCGGCGCGCAGTCGGCGTGGACATCGATCCCGGCGCCGTAGCAGCGGCCCGGGCCAACGCCCGGCGCAACGGAGTTGCCGGCGAATTCCTCGAAGGTGGCGCGCCGCTTGAGTTCGCCGCAGATGTCGTGATCGCCAATATCCTCGCCAATCCGTTGAAGCTGCTCGCTCCGATGCTCGCATCACGATGCAGGCACGGCGGACAGATTGCGCTCTCGGGAATTCTGTCGGACCAGGCAAGCGAAGTCGAGAGCTGTTACTCACCCTGGATCGCGTTCGCGCCGCCTGCCGAGGCGGAGGGCTGGGTGTGCCTCTCCGGGGTAAAGCTGTGAGCATGATCACGCGTTGCCCGGCTTGCGCCACCGCGTTTCGGGTGACCGAACCACAGCTTAGTGCGCGTGCGGGCCAAGTCCGCTGTGGGCGTTGCGGCGCCCTGTTCGATGCGCTTGCCGCGTTGAGCCCGGGCCCGGCCAGCCGCCCCGCGCGGGAGGACGCGAAAGCTGCCAGCATGGCAGTCCTGCTCGACACCGAGAGGGATGTGTCATTTGACTTCGGACCGCAGTCGCGGCTGCGTCCAAGCCGGCTGTGGTGGCTTGCGAGCGCGTTTCTGCTGCTCGCTCTCGCGGTGCAAGGCGGCTATCGCTACCGGGGCGAGATCGCGGTACTCCTTCCCGAAGCAAAGCCCCTCGTGCAGAGCATCTGCGCCGAGCTCGGGTGCGACGTACCGCTACCGCGCCGCGCGGAGTTGCTCAGTATCGAGTCTTCCGACCTGCAGGCCGACGGCACCCATCCCAGCGTGATGGTACTGACGGCAACGCTTCGGAACCGCGCCGGCTTCATCCAAGCGTTCCCCGCTTTGGAGCTGAGCCTCACCAGTACCGAGGGCCAGACTGTCGCCCGGCGCGTACTGACACCCAGGGACTACGCATCGCAGAGCACGCGATCGGAGCCCGGCTTCGCTGCCGGAAGCGAGCTCCAGATTCGGGTCTACATCGAGGCCGCAGCACTCAAGCCTACCGGCTATCGCCTCTACCTGTTCTACTTGTAGGAAACCCCATGCGTACTCTGATCTGCGGCTCGATCGCGTACGACAACATCATGGTATTTCGCGGCCGTTTCCGGGAGCACATCCTGCCGGAACAGATCCACATATTGAACGTGGCGTTCCTCGTTCCCGAGCTGCGCCGCGAGTTCGGTGGTTGCGCCGGCAATATCGCCTATAACCTGAAGCTCCTTGGCGTCGATCCGCTGGTCATGGCCACGGTCGGAGAAGATGCGGCGTCGTATTTCAAGCGGTTCGAACAGCTCGGCATCGGGCAGGGCTACGTGCGCCAGGTGCCCGGCACCCTCACCGCACAGGCGTTTATCACAACCGACCTCGACGACAATCAGATCACCGCCTTTCATCCCGGGGCGATGAATTACTCGCATCTGAACAACATTACCGGGGAGTTGGATGTGCGCCTCGCAATCGTCGCACCCGACGGACGCGAGGGCATGCTGCAGCACGCGCGCGAGCTTGCCGAGCTCGGCATTCCGTTCATGTTCGACCCCGGCCAAGGACTGCCGATGTTCTCGGGTGAAGAGCTGCTCGCTTTCGTCGAGCGGGCGACCTACGTGGCCGTCAACGACTACGAAGGCCGGCTCCTCGAGGAGCGTACCGGCCGAAACCTCGAGGAAATGGCGCGCACACTCAAGGCACTCGTTCTCACCCGGGGCGCAGAGGGGTCCATCATCTACACCAACGGCCAACGCCTCGAGATTCCTTGCGTCAGGGCAACCGAAGTGGTGGATCCCACCGGTTGCGGCGATGCGTATCGCGCCGGTCTTCTTTATGGTCTTGCCGCAGGTTTCGACTGGCCGAAGACCGGCAGGCTCGCAGCGTTGATGGGCGCAATCAAGATCGCATCGCGTGGCGGCCAGAATCATTCCATGAGCCTCGATGAAATCAAGCGCCTGTTCCGCCGGAATTTCGGTTCCGACATTTGAGGACCAGTGCCGGCCCTGCGCCGCTAGCCGGTAGAATGCCGCCTGGTTTCCATGGAGGATCACACGACCGATGGCGGCCAACCGCACCCCGCTTCCGCTGCGCCTGCTCCGACTGGCGAGGCTCGCACTTCATCTGGTGCGCGGCCTCGCTATCGCGTGGCTGCGCTACCCGAAACTCTCCGAGGCAGAAAGGCAAGCGCAAAAGCGCCGTTGGTCGAGAACGCTGCTCTCCATCCTCTCCGTGTCCGTGCGCGAAAAGAACGCGCCGAAAGAGCTCCCCGCTCGCTGCATGCTGGTGCTCAATCACATCTCCTGGCTGGACATCTTCGTTATCGACGCGAGATTCCCTGCGACTTTCATCGCAAAATCGGAAGTCCGCAGCTGGCCGGTCGTAGGTTGGTTGTGCACGCTGGTCGGCACGCTGTACATCGAGCGCGGCAAGCGCTCCGCGGCGCGACGCGCCCGCCAGATCGTTGCTGCTGAACTCGAGCGCGGCACACTGATCGCAGTGTGTCCCGAGGGAGCCACGACCTTCGGGCGCAGCCTTGAACGCTTTCACTCGGCGCTATTCCAGCCGGCGCTCGACGCCGCTGCGACGCTACAGCCGGTGGCGCTGCGCTATCTCGACGCCGCTGGCCGGCACACCGACGCCGCCGGTTATGTCGGCGATACCTCGCTTCTCGAATCGGTCTGGGCTATCGTCTCGACGCGTCACATGGTCGCGGAGTTCAATCTTCTCGCACCGATTTCCGTACGCGCACAGACGCGCCGCTCGCTCGCAGAAAAAGCAGAGACCGCTATCGCCGGGGCCCTGGGCGTGCCCGCTCCGCAGGGGATTTCACGTGCGCGGCATCTGCCGCGCACGGTACCTGGTACAAACGCCGATCCTCCAGGCGAACCGCACTGAGGTTTCCGCCCCAGACGCAACCCGAATCGAGGGCGAGGAGGTTGGGCGCAATGCGCAAGCCGAGCGCCGACCAGTGACCGCATATCAAGGTGTGATCAGCGCTTTTCCTTCCGGGGACCTCGAACCACGGAAGGTAGCCGGCGGGAGCTTTCGCCGTCTCGCCTTTGGTGTGGAACTCCATAACGCCTTCGGGGGTGCAGAAGCGCAGGCGGGTCATTGCGTTGACGATGACGCGCAGCCGGTCGATCCCGCGCAGCTTGTCGTCCCAGCGATCCGGACGCGAACCGTAAAGTTGGGCGAGAAATTCCCTGTGCCGGGGTCCGCGCAGTTCCGTCTCGACTTCTCCGGCAAGTGCTTTCGCCGTGGCGACGTCCCATTGCGGCAGGAGCCCCGCGTGCACCAACGCGTAGTTTGCGGCGACGTGCACCAGCGGCCGGTGCCGCAACCAGTCGAGCAAGCCGTCGCGGTCGGGCGCGGCGATCACGTCCCCGAGCGTGTCGTCTTCGCGAGCCTTGACCGAGCCCTGAGCAAGCGCCAGCAGATGCAGATCGTGGTTGCCGAGCACGGTCACCGCGCGATCACCCAGATCCCGTACGAAGCGCAATGTAGCGAGCGAGGCCGGGCCGCGGTTGACGAGGTCGCCCACGAACCACAGGCGATCTTTCGCGCGATCGAACCCGAATTCGCCAAGCAGCGCCTGCAGCTCTTTGAAACTGCCCTGAACATCGCCGATCGCGTAGGTAGCCATAGCACGAATGATCACTGCGGCGTCGCCGAGACCGCGCTTTGAACCGATGTTGTAATAGAATGGCGCCGCCCAACCCCTTGTGAAACAGTCATGGCCGAGAAGTTTTCCAAATCGATCCTTCGCAACCTGCAAAAGATGTTGCATCGGGCTCCCAAGAAGCCCTCCGCGTCGACTTCGAAGAAACCATCGATGCAGAAGAAGAGCGCCAGAGTGGACGACCCGTCATCATCTTCCTCGGGCCGAGCTTCCGATCAAGGGGGCACCCCGGAAGCCCCGGAAGCGGGGTCGGACAAGAAGAAAACCCCGAATCAACCGTGGTACCGGCATCGCCAGCGCTGGTAGCGGTTGCCGAGTGCCGCCTGGGCCACGCCCGGTACGTCTCAAACCGCCTCGAAAGCCTTGTCCTTGAGCGAGGCGGCGAATCCATGGAAGACCTCGTGCACCTTGCCCCAGTTCTTCAGCGCTTTCATCCGATCCAGCCAGCGCTTGACGTTCGGATACGCCGAGTAGTTGCACCGCAGGATCTCGCCGAGGGCGACGAACGGACCGCCGAAATAGTCCGCGATGGTGATCTGCTCGCCGCACAGGTATTGCTTCTTCGGCCCGAGAAGGTTTTCATCGAGAACCTTCAGCCACCCTTGAGCTTTTTCCTTGCCCCAGGCGATCGTTCCCGCGTGCGCCTCGTCGCTGCGCCGCCTGTGGGTCGGGAAGATCTGCGGATAGACCAGTCCATAGGCGAACTCACGGCAGACCTGTGTATTGATCCAATCCATCATTTCGTTCACCTTTGCCCGCGCTCGCAGCTCTTTCGGGTAGGTTGAAGATCCGGTCTTTTCGGCGAGGTACTTGAGAATCGCCGAACTCTCGGTCATGCGGAAATCTCCGTCCTCCAGCACGGGCACCAGGCGATTCGGGTTGATCGCCACATACTCCGGCTGGTAGTGCTCGCCCTTCATCAGGTCGACCACGCGCAGCTCGCAGTCGATGCCGTTCTCGGCGATGAACAGCCACACCGGGCGGCTGGTCGTGGAGACGGGGTGATAGTAGAGTTTCATGCCGGTTCCTCCTTGCAGATGACGCGGCGTTCCGGGGAGCCTGTAATCATACCTAAGCCGCTGCACGCAGTGGCGTCCTTTCCGACGGGCTTCAATCCGGCATCGCCAACCGGCGAATGGCTGCTTCGGTTTCCCGGGTGAGCCGTGCGATGAACTGCGCGGCCGGCTGACGCCGCGCCATTCGGACACCTTGGCCCGCCCACAGCGAAAGAAATTCCGCGCGCCCCTGTCTGGCTGCCGCGCTGCGCAGCGGCCGCGTCAGCGCGTTCTGGAACGGGAACGGAAGGACGGCGTCCGGGCCGGCGTTACGCTCGACTTCGGTCATGAAGCGGTTGACGATGCCCCGCGCCGGACGCCCGGAGAAGACGCGCGTGAGCCGCGTTTCGTGCTCGCGCGCCTTGAGGATCGCCTCCTTGTAGGCGTCGGGAACGCCGGACTCGTCGCAGGCGAGGAAAGCCGTTCCCATCTGCACGGCCTGCGCACCCAGGGCGAGCGCCGCAGCGATGCCGCGACCGTCCATGATGCCGCCCGAGGCGATCACGGGGATGCGCACGGCATCGACCACCTGGGGCACGAGCGAAATCGTTCCCACCATCGCCGCCTCGAATTCGGCGGCGAAACTCCCGCGATGGCCGCCCGCTTCGGCGCCCTGCGTGACCACGGCGTCGACGCCGGCTCGTTCCAGCGCCACCGCTTCGTCGACGGTCGTCGCCGTGCCGACCAGAAACATGCCACGAGCCTTGACCGCTCGGATCGCGCTTGCCGGCAGGATGCCGAAGGTGAAGCTGAAGACCGATGCGCCGCCTTCAAGTGCCGCAGCGAGCTGCTCACCGAACGAGTCGGCGGTCGCGGCGGGCGCCTGCGGCGGCGGCAGCTCGAGCTCCGCGTAGAAAGGCGCGACGCATTGCAGAGCCGGGCGCGGATCTTTCGGCGCCTCCGGGGCGGATTGCGGCGCGAAGAGGCTGATCCCGAAGGGCCGGGCAGTGCGCGTGCGCACCGCCCGCGCCGCCTCGAGAATCTGTTGCGGCGTCAGATAGGCCCCGCCGATGAACCCCAACCCGCCGGCCTCGCCGACCGCGGCGACCAGTTCCGGCGTGTCCCCGCCGCCAGCGAGCGGCGCCTGGACGACCGGATGGATCATTTTCAAACGCCGCATTAGCTCGTTTTTCAATGGCACGGGCACCTCCGGGCAAAATCTTGTCGTCAGCGGCTAAGTTAAGTTGACTGGACCATCCTGGCAACTGAATAATAGATTTCAGGAAAGCCCGGAATTTTCGGGTTGCAGCGTCGGCTGGGTGATCAGGGCGAATAGTGCAGAGGAAAATATCGAAATCGTCCGCCACCGAGGCCAGCGACTGGCCCGCCGCGATTCATCGCGCGCTCAAATCGCAGCACGTGCGGCAAGTGTCTTATGTTCCCGATGCAGGCCACAAGCGCTTGATCGAGCTCTGCCACTCAGATCGCGGCATGATCGCGCTGCCTCTCACGAGCGAAGAGGAAGGCATCGGTCTCGCCGCGGGCGCATGGCTGGGCGGCGAGCGCAGTGCGCTTCTCATGCAATCGAGCGGGGTGGGCAACTGCGTCAATGCGTTGACCCTCGCGTCGAACTGCGGCTTTCCGCTGCTGATGCTGGTCACCATGCGCGGCGAGACGGGCGAGCGCAATCCCTGGCAGGTTCCCATGGGTCAGGCGACGCCGGAGGCGCTGCGCCTCGCCGGCGTGCACGCCCTGCGTCTGGAGCGCGCCGAAGAGGCGAGCGCGGTTGCAAATACCGCGGCGAAGATCGCCTTCGAAGAACAAAGTGCGGTGGCACTCCTCATCTCGCAGCAGCTGATCGGCGTGAAATCCTTCGAGGAAAAGCGGTGAAGGCGCTCAATCGCCGCGAGGTCGTGGCTTCGCTACTGGAGCGGCGCGAAGGGGTGCTGGTCGTCGCCGGGCTCGGATCGGCCGCGTGGGATTGCACGGCGGCGGGCGATCATCCGCTCACTTTCCCGCTGTGGGGCGCGATGGGGTCGGCGTGCATGATCGGTCTGGGCCTTGCGCTCGCGCAGCCCGGGCGCCGCGTGCTCGTCGTCACCGGGGATGGCGAGATGCTGATGGGCTTGGGGAGCCTCGCCACCATCGGCGCGCAGCGCCCGGGCAACCTCGCTGTCGTGGTGCTCGACAACGAGCGCTACGGGGAAACCGGCATGCAGAAAACGCATACCGCTTACGGAACCGATCTCGCGGCAGTAGCCAGCGCGTGCGGGTTTGCCGATTCCCGCATCATCCGCAGGAACGCCGAGATCGCGGCCGTGCGCTCGGGCATCTACCAAGGTCGAGGGCCGCTTTTCTTTCAGGTCAAGGTAAGACCTGACGCTCTACCTCTTGTCCTCCCGCCGCGGGACGGCGCCCATCTCAAGCACCGTTTCCGCGAGGCGCTGCTCGGCGAGAAGGCCGCAGCGCAGTGACAGCCGCCGGCCCGCTTTTCACTGTTCCATCGCGCTCGCGGCAAAAACCTCCTCGAGCGCGACCGGCCGCGAAGTCAGCCCCTGCTCGTGCGAGTAGCTCGCGGCGGTTTCGAGCACCTTGCGGTTGGCTTTGATGCCGTGCTGCACGAGCGGCGCACGCAGTGCCTCTCTCGCCTCGCCCGTCAGCAAGCCCGCCGCGCAGTGATACTCGGCGTGCTCCAGGCGTTCGCGGTTCGCGATTTCATTCGCGCGCTCGAACGCCTTGTATAGATTCAGGACGACCCAGGGGTGCTTCTCGACGATCTCCCTTCGGATCACCATTCCATGGTTGATGGGAAAAATGCCGGTCTTTCGGTAATAGCGGATCCCTTCGGCCAGCGGATCGGGAAAGAGCGGCTTGACGGCCGGATGGTTCCACAGGTCGGCGGTACTCCGGTCGACGAGGTTGGGATTCACGATGTAATGGATCGTCGCATCGAGCTCTCCCGAGAGCATCATCGATCCGATGTTTTTCTCCGGTGGGATCTGGTCGATCGTCACCCCGGGCGGCGGCGAGAAGCCGATCGCGCCGCGGTGGCTGTGCGAAGCAGTGCGCTCCATCCAGAACTGCATGTCCTTCGGTGCAACACCGAACTCATGCTCGAGCACGCCCCGCGTCCACAGCGCAGCGGTCTGCTGGTATTCGGGAACGCCGACACGCCGCCCCTTCAGGTCGCCGGGCCGATCGATCCCGGAATCCTTTCTCACCAGGATCTCGGCATGGAAAAATTTCCGGGTCGTAAAAATCGGCAGACCGACCCAGCGGTCATCGCCCTTCGACTTTGCCATGATCAGCGAGGAAAACGACATCTCGGATACATCGAAATCGGCAAAGCGCAGCTGTCGCCAGAAGAGCTCCGACGGATGCACGGCGCTCGGAATGAGCGTGATCCCGTCCGGCTTGACCCTGCCGTCGAAAACCGGCCAGGTCCTCGGATTGGAAGCCATCGCGATGCTGATCGGAATGTTCATGTCGGTCCTCTGACGAACAGAGTTTACCGGGAAAATTATCGCGCGGGAGCTGACACGCAGCCCGGCTCTGCCATAGAATGAAGGGCTAGAATTTCGCAAGAAAATCCCATGGCGGACCTGAGCAACTGGGCGTTTCCGCCCGAGATGCAGCCCAAAACCGAGGAGTCGCGCTTCGACCTGGAGGCGGCGCTCGACTCGATTGTGCTGTTGCGCGCCGAGGTACCCGAGGACGCCTTTACCGCGGGGATACTCGGCACCGAGCGCATCGGCAACGGCGTCGTCATCCGCGCCGACGGACTCGTGCTCACCATCGGCTATCTGATCACCGAAGCGACGACGCTTTGGCTGAACACGAACAAGGGCACGGCGGTCGCGGGTCATCCGCTTGCCTACGATCAGCCGACCGGATTCGGACTGGTGCAGCCTCTGGGCCGGCTGGGCGTGCCGGCGCTTCTACGAGGTACTGCCGCTTCGTGCCGCGTCGGCGACGACGTCGTCGTGGCCGGTCACGGCGGCCGCAAGCATGCGCTCAAGGCCAAGCTCATCGCCAGGCGAGAGTTTGCCGGCTACTGGGAGTACGTACTGGATGAAGCGCTCTTCACCACCCCGGCGCACCCCCATTGGAGCGGCGCAGCCCTGATCAGCAGGGAGGGACAGCTGCTCGGGATAGGCTCGCTGATGGTTCAGGAAGAATCGGGCGGCCGCACCGTGCAGGGCAACATGATCGTACCGATCGACCTGCTCGAGCCGATCCTCGAGGACATGGTGAAGCTCGGCCGGGCGCGGCGGCCGGCACGCCCCTGGCTCGGTCTTTACGCGACGGAAGTCAAAGGACATGTCGTGGTTTCAGGCCTCGCGGGCGGCGGGCCTGCAGAACGCGCCGGTGTACAGGTGGGCGACATTGTGATCGAGGTCGCGGGCGGACGGGTGAGTGGGCTTGCCGACTTGTTCCGGAAAATCTGGAGCACCGGCTCCGCGGGGGTCGAGGTGCCGATGACTCTGGTGCGCGAGGGCTCCGTATCCCGTGTTCGCGTGCCCTCGGCGGACCGTCAGGATCTTCTCAAGAAGCCCTCCCTGCACTGACGGGCGATGGAAAACCGACAGCATGATTTGATGCGCCGGCAGATGATCGCCGAGATCGTGGCCGATACGGTTTTCCTTACGGCTCAGCTCGGCAAGTCCGCGTTCGCCCCTCGGGTGATCGAGGTGATGGGCAGGATCCCCCGCCACGAATTCGTGCCCTTGGAGCTGCAAGCTTATGCCTATCTCAACTCGCCGCTGCCGGTCGGCTACGGCAAGACCATCTCGCAGCCCTTCATCGTCGCGCTCATGACCGATCTGCTCGAGCCCCAGCCGGGCGACGTGACGCTCGAGGTCGGTGCCGGCGTCGGCTATCAGGCCGCGATCCTCTCGGAACTGGTGAATCAGGTCTACAGCATCGAGCTCATCGAGGAGCTCGCTCTGGATACCCGGAGGAGGCTGAGGAATCTCGGTTACCGAAATATCGAGATCGGCGTCGGCAACGGTTACTACGGCTGGAGCGAACACGCGCCTTTCGACAAGATCGTCGTCACCGCCGCGCCCGACCTGATTCCGCCGCCGCTGCTCGCGCAGCTCAAGCCCGGCGGCAAAATGGTGATCCCGACCGGGATTCCCGACAAACAGCAGTTGATATTGGTGGAGAAATCCGAGGGCGGCAAGCTCACCACCCGGGAGGTGCTGCCGGTGCGTTTCTCCGAGCTCGATGAAGGCGCCGACTTCGCCGGCGCGGC
>DASPWT010000089.1:0-10304 GCA_035637655.1 Burkholderiales bacterium
GCGGCGCCGGTGTAGAGCTGGCGCGGCCGGCCGATCTTGTATTCGGGGTCGCTGATCATCTCCTGCCACTGGGCGATCCAGCCCACGGTGCGCGCCAGCGAGAAGATGCAGGTGAACATCGATACCGGGATGCCGAGCGCGCGCTGCACGATCCCCGAATAGAAATCGACGTTCGGGTAGAGCTTGCGCTCGACGAAATACTCGTCCTCGAGCGCGATCTTCTCCAACGCGAGGGCGAGCTTGAAGATGCGATCGTCGTGCAGACCGAGCTCCTCCAGCACCTCGTGGCAGGTCTCGCGCATGAGCTTCGCGCGCGGATCGTAGTTCTTGTAGACGCGGTGCCCGAAACCCATGAGGCGAAAGCCCGAGTTCTTGTCCTTCGCCTTCTTGATGAATTCGCCGACCTTGGACACGTCGCCGATCTCTTCCAGCATCTGCAGGCAGGCCTCGTTGGCGCCGCCGTGAGCCGGGCCCCACAGAGAGACGATTCCCGCCGCGATGCAGGCAAAAGGATTGGCACCCGAGGAACCCGCGAGGCGCACGGTCGAGGTGGAAGCGTTCTGCTCGTGATCGGCGTGCAGGATGAAAATGCGGTCGAGGGCCCTCACCAGCACCGGGTTCAAGTGGTATTCCTCGGCGGGCACCGCGAACATCATGCGCATGAAGTTCTCGGTGTAGGACAAGTTGTTCTTGGGATAGATGAAAGGCTGGCCGACCGAGTACTTGTAGGCCATCGCGACGATGGTCGGCAGCTTCGCGATCAGGCGGAACGCCGAGATTTCGCGGTGCTGAGGATTGCTGATGTCGAGCGAGTCGTGGTAGAAGGCCGAGAGCGCCCCCACCACGCCGACCATCACGGCCATCGGGTGCGAATCGCGGCGGAACCCCGTATAGAGCCGCGCCAATTGTTCGTGCACCATGGTGTGATGGATGACGATATTGACGAACCCCTCCTTCTGCTTCTGGTCGGGCAGCTCGCCGTTCAGCAGCAGGTAGCAAACCTCGAGAAAATCGCAGTGCACCGCAAGCTGCTCGATCGGATAGCCGCGGTAGAGCAGCACGCCCGCGTCGCCGTCGATATAGGTGATTTTCGAGCTGCAGCTCGCCGTGGACAGGAACCCCGGGTCGTAGGTAAATATCCCCGTCTTCGCGTATAGCGTCCGGATATCGACCACGTCGGGACCGACGCTGCCCGACAACATCGGAAACTCGATCGACTTGCCCTCCCCGTAGGAAAGCGTGGCTTTTTTCGTGGAACCCATGGCGTTTCCCCCGGTGAATTCGCGCTGTTCAGCAATTCCGCAACAATTGGACCACTTCGCCGAGCGCGGGATCGCCGCATTCGCGGCGCCCGCTGACCAGACCCCAGAGCTCGTCGTCGCTGCAGTCGAGCAGGGTCTTGAAAGCGGCGAGGCGCTCGCCCTCGAGCAGCGCCGCGTGCGTATGCAGAAACCGCTCGAGCACCAGCTCGTTCTCGAGCAGGCCGCGGCGGCAGCTCCAGCGCAAACGATTCATTTCCGTCGTCGTCATGTTGGAGAAATTCGGGTACAGACCACGTTTTTCACCGGCCAGTCCTCCTAGTCTAACCAGATCGCATGCAAAAAACGTGGTCTGTCCCCGGTTTTCATACGGACCGCTTCACCATCAGTTCCTTGATCTTGCCGATCGCCCGGGTCGGATTGAGGTTCTTCGGGCAGGCGTCCACGCAGTTCATGATGCTATGACAGCGGAACAGGCGGTAGGTATCCTCCAGGTCGTCGAGCCGCTCAGCCGTAGCCTGGTCGCGGCTGTCGGCGATGAACCGGTAGGCCTGCAGCAATCCGGCGGGCCCGACGAACTTGTCCGGATTCCACCAGAACGACGGGCAGGAGGTCGAGCAGCACGCGCACAGGATGCATTCATAGAGGCCGTCGAGCTCCTCGCGCTCCTCGGGGGACTGCAGCCGCTCCTTTTCCGGCGGCGGGTCTTCGTTGATCAGATACGGCTTGATCGAGTGGTACTGCTTGAAGAACTGGGTCATGTCGACGATCAGGTCGCGGATCACCGGCAGCCCGGGAAGCGGCCGCAATTCAACGGGCTCCTTCAGATCGCTCAACTTGGTGATGCAGGCGAGTCCGTTCCTGCCGTTGATGTTCATGGCGTCGGAGCCGCACACGCCTTCCCGGCAGGAGCGCCGCAGGGCGAGGCTGTCGTCCTGCTCCTTGATGCGCTCCAGAGCATCGAGGAGCATGCGGTCGTGCGGATCGAGCGCGACCTCGTAGTCCCGCATCGCGGGCTTTTCGTCCTTGTCCGGGTCGTAGCGGAAAATCCTGAAGCGCATGCGTCCCCCCGAGTTGGTCAGTAGGTCCGTACCTTCGGCTCGATGCTCCGGGCGGTGAGCGGCTTCATGTGCACCGGCTTGTACTCGAGCCGGTCGCCGTCCTTGTACCAGAGCGTGTGCTTGAGCCAGTTCGCGTCGTCGCGGGCGTGATGGTCGGCGCGGTCGTGCGCGCCGCGCGACTCGCGTCGCGCCTCCGCGGAAACCATCGAGGCGCGCGCCGCCTCGATCAGGTTGTCGAGCTCGAGCGCTTCGATCCGCGCCGTGTTGAACACGCGGCTCTTGTCCTTGACCTGGGTGCGGGTGACGCGGTCGGCGATTTCCCGGACTTTCTTCACACCCTTGGCGAGCAGGTCCGGAAAACGGAATATGCCGCAATGCGCCTGCATGGTACGGCGAATCTCCATGCCCACCTCGGCGACCGGCTCGCCGTTTTTCTGGCCGTCGAGCCGTGCCAGGCGCGCCCGGGTCCGCTCGGCCGCATCCTTGGGCAAGTCCTTGCGCCCCGGATTCTCCTGGAGGAATCCGATGATCGATTCCGCGGCCGCCTTGCCGAAGACGAGCAGGTCGGTGAGCGAATTCGTGCCGAGGCGGTTCGCGCCGTGGACCGAGGCGCAGGCGCACTCGCCCGCCGCGTAGAAGCCCGGCACCGCCGCTTCGGCGTCGCCCCGCCCATTCGAAAATTCGGGAACGACGACCTCGCCACGATAATTCGTCGGTATCCCTCCCATCATGTAGTGCACCGTCGGCACGACCGGGATCGGCTCCCTGACCGGATCCACGTCGGCGAATTTCCTCGCGATCTCGCGGATCCCCGGCAGGCGCTTCTCGATGACCTCCGCGCCGAGATGGTCGAGTTTCAGCAGCAGGTAATCGCCGTGCGGCCCGGCGCCGCGCCCGTCCTTGATCTCGGTCGCCATGGCGCGCGAAACGACGTCACGCGAAGCAAGGTCCTTCAGATTCGGCGCATAGCGCTCCATGAAGCGCTCGCCGCCCTTGTTGAGCAGGTAACCGCCCTCCCCCCGCACGCCTTCGGTGATCAGCACCCCCGCGCCTGCGACACCGGTCGGGTGAAACTGCCAGAACTCCATGTCTTCGAGAGGGATGCCGGCGCGCGCCGCCATGCCGAGGCCGTCGCCGGTGCAGATGAACGCGTTGGTCGTGGAGGCGAAAATCCGCCCCGCCCCGCCAGTCGCGAAAAGCGTCGCGCGCGCGTGCAGGATCATGACTTCGCCGGTTTCCATCTCGAGCGCAGTCACGCCCAGCACCTGGCCGCTGGCGTCGCGGACGAGGTCGAGCGCCATCCATTCGACGAAAAACTGCGTGCGCGCCCGGACGTTTCTCTGATAGAGCGTATGCAGCATCGCGTGGCCGGTGCGGTCTGCGGCGCAGCAGGAGCGCTGCACCGGCCGCTCGCCGAAATTCTGGGAATGGCCGCCGAACGGCCGCTGGTATACCGTGCCGTTCTCGTTGCGATCGAACGGCATGCCGAAGTGCTCGAGCTCGTACACGAGCTTGGGCGCTTCGCGCACCATGAATTCGATCGCGTCCTGGTCGCCGAGCCAGTCCGAGCCCTTCACCGTATCGTACATGTGCCACAGCCACGAGTCCTCGCCCATGTTGCCGAGCGCCGCGCCGATCCCGCCCTGCGCCGCCACCGTGTGCGAGCGCGTCGGGAACACCTTGGAAAGGACCGCGACGCTCAACCCCGCCTCCGACAGCTGCAGCGCGGCGCGCAGGCCGGCGCCGCCGGCCCCCACCACGACTGCGTCGAAACTGCGCCTTGCGACGACCACTTTAGATTCTCCAGAGGATCTGCATCGCCCATACCGTGTAGTAGGCGAGCGCCAGAAGTATCAGGACTTCGAGCGTGAGGCGGATTCCGGTCGGCTTGACGTAGTCCATCAGAATGTCGCGTACGCCCACCCAGGCGTGCACCATTACGCTGAGCGAGAACAGGCAGAGCGACAGCCACATCCACCATTTGGCGAACAGGCCCTTCCAGATCGCATAAGTCAGGGGCGGCGCGCTCCAAATGCCGCACACCATGACGAGCGTCGCGAGCGCCATCACAGCCGCCGTGATGCGCTGCGCGAGCCATCCGGAGAACCCGTAGTGCGCGCCGACGATGGTACGCTTCACCATAACCTCATCCCCAGGAGCGCCGTGAGCGCCAGGCTGATCGCGAAAACGGCATAGCTGGATGCGCGTGCGGCAGGCAGACCCACTCCTTTGTCGATATCCAGGAACAGATAGCGGATTCCGGCGCAGAAATGATGCAGATACGCCCAGAGGAGCGCGAGCAGCGACAGTTTCACGAGCGGATGGCCCACGTAGCCGCGAAAGCGCGCGAACCCGGCGTCCGACGCCAGGCTCATGTCCAGCAGGAACAGAAACCAGACCAATGCGAGGAAGAGCATCGCGCCGCTGACGCGATGAAGAATCGAAACCAGACCCGGGAGAGGGAGATTGAGAGGACTGAGGTTATACCAGAGGGGACGCTTTTTTTTCGCCGTCAGATCAGGCATGTAAAGCAATCCTTCCGCAACGCTTGGGCTGATTTGGAATCTTGACGGGAGTCAAGATTATATCAGGCTTCGACTCGCGCCTGTGCTGCGCAAAAGCGCCAGGCCGGATATATTCGGGCCTTCTCCAGGGAGTTTTCCATGGCCAACAAACCCATTCGTGTCGCAGTGACGGGCGCCGCCGGCCAGATCGGCTACAGCCTGCTCTTCCGCATCGCGAGCGGCGAAATGCTCGGGAAGAACCAGCCGGTGATCCTGCAGATGCTCGAGATTCCCGACGAGAAAGCGCAGAAGGCGCTGAAGGGCGTGATGATGGAGCTCGACGACTGCGCCTTTCCGCTCTTGCACGGCATGGTCCCCACCGCCGACCCGATGGTCGCGTTCAAGGACGTCGAAATCGCGCTCCTCGTCGGCGCCCGTCCGCGCGGCCCGGGCATGGAGAGGAGGGACCTGCTCGAGGCGAACGGCAGGATCTTCGCGCCGCAGGGCAAGGCGCTCGCCGCGGTCGCGAGCCGCAGGGTCAAGGTGCTGGTGGTCGGCAACCCCGCCAACACCAATTGCCTCATCGCGATGAAAAATGCGCCTGGCCTCAAAGCCACGCAGTTCACGGCGATGATGCGCCTGGACCACAATCGCGCAGTCGGCCAGATCGCGCAAAAAATCGGCAAGCCCTTGGGCTCGATCCGCAAGGTCACCATCTGGGGCAATCACTCGGCGACGCAGTACCCCGACGTGTTCCAGGCCGAGTGCGGCGGCCACAAGGTCTGGCCGATGATCAACGACATGGAGTGGCTGGAGAAGACTTTCATCCCGACGGTGCAAAAGCGCGGCGCCGCGATCATCGAGGCCCGCGGGCTGTCCTCCGCGGCGAGCGCGGCGAACGCCGCCATGGACCACGTGCGCGACTGGGTCCACGGCACGCGTGCAGGCAACTGGGTCAGCATGGCGGTCCCTTCGGACGGGAGCTACGGCATTCCGGAAGGCGTGATCTACGGCTATCCGGTGACCTGCGCGAGCGGCAAGTACAAGATCGTCAAGGACATACGGGTGAGCGAATTCAGCCGCGCCAGAATGGACGCGACCCTGAAGGAACTGCGCGAAGAGCGCGACGGCATCGGGCACCTCTTGGGTTAGGATTGGGCATGGCTGCCATGTCGCCGGGAGCAAAATTCCGCGCCGCGATGAAAGCGGAAAAACCGCTGCAATGCGTGGGCGCGATCAACGCCTACCACGCGCGCCTTGCCGAGCGCACCGGCTACAAGTCGATCTATCTGTCCGGCGGAGGAGTCGCCGCCGGGTCGCTCGGGCTCCCCGATCTGGGCATCAGCAATCTGGAGGACGTGCTGACCGACGTGCGCCGCATCACGGACGCCTGCCCGCTGCCGCTGCTGGTCGACGTCGATACCGGTTTCGGCGCGAGCGCCTTCAACATCGCGCGCACGGTCAAGTCGCTGATCAAATCGGGCGCAGCGGCGATGCACATAGAAGACCAGGTCGGCGCCAAGCGCTGCGGACACCGGCCGGGAAAAGAACTCGTGTCGAAGGAGGAAATGGCCGACCGGATCAAGGCGGCGGCCGATGCCAAGACCGACGCGGACTTCGTCCTCATGGCGAGAACGGACGCGCTGGCGGTGGAAGGCCTGGAGCGCGCGATCGAGCGCGCGATCGCCTGCGTGGACGCCGGCGCCGACGCGGTTTTTCCCGAGGCTATACCTGAGCTTTCCATGTATCGGAAATTCGCCGAGGCCGTGAAGGTACCGGTGCTCGCCAACATCACCGAGTTCGGCGCAACCCCGCTTTTCACCCTCGACGAGCTGCGTTCGGCCGGGGTCGCGATCGCGCTCTATCCTCTTTCGGCGTTCCGCGCCATGAACGCAGCGGCGCTCAAGGTCTACAATGCGATCCGCAGGGAAGGAACGCAGAAGAGCGTCCTCGATCTGATGCAGACGCGCGCCGATCTCTACGAGGTCCTCGACTATCTCTCCTACGAGCGCAAGCTCGACCAATTGTTCGCCAAAGAGAAATCGAAATGAGCGAGGCCGCGGCCCCCGGGCCCAAGAAGTCGGTCGCGCTCTCCGGAGTCCCGGCCGGCAACACGGCGCTGTGCACGGTCGGCCGCAGCGGCAACGACCTGCATTACCGCGGCTACGATATCCTCGATTTCGCCGACCAGGCCGAATTCGAGGAAGTCGCCTACCTGCTGGTCCACGAGAAGCTGCCCAACGCAGGAGAGCTTGCCGCCTACAAAAACAAGCTCAAAGGTCTGCGCGGCTTGCCGCCGACGGTGAAAGCGGCGCTCGAAGCCGTGCCCGCTTCGGCTCACCCCATGGACGTGATGCGCACCGGAGCATCGGTTCTGGGTACCGCCGAGCCCGAAAAAGAAGACCATGGCCTGCGCGGGGCGCAAGATATCGCCGACCGGCTGATGGCCTCGCTCGGCTCGATGCTGCTCTACTGGCATCACTTCAGCCATGGGCGCAAACGCATCGAAGTGCAAACCGACGACGATTCCATCGGCGGGCACTTCCTGCACCTGCTGCACGGGAAGCCGCCTTCGGCCGAGTGGGTGCGCGCGATGCACACCTCGCTCATCCTCTACGCCGAGCACGAGTTCAACGCCTCGACTTTCACCGCCCGGGTGATCGCCGGCACCGGATCGGACATCTACTCGGCGATCTGCGGAGGCATCGGCGCCCTGCGCGGTCCCAAGCACGGCGGAGCGAACGAGTTCGCTTTCGAGGTGCAGTCGCGCTACGCGGACGCCGGCGAGGCGGAGGCCGACGTCGTGCGCCGGGTGCGGAACAAGGAAATCGTCATCGGTTTCGGCCACCCGGTCTACACCACGGGCGATCCGCGCAACCAGGTCATCAGGGAAGTGGCCCGGCGCCTCTCGAAGACTCAAAAGGACATGAAGCTCTTCGACATCGCGGAGCGGCTCGAGCAGGTGATGCGGCGGGAAAAGAAGATGTTCGCCAATCTGGACTGGTATAGTGCGGTCTCCTATCACATGATGGGCGTGCCCACCGCGATGTTCACCCCGATTTTCGTCATCTCGCGCACCTCGGGCTGGTCGGCGCACATCATCGAGCAGAGAATCGACGGTAAAATCATCCGTCCGGGCGCCGTTTACACCGGCCCCGAAGACCGGCCATGGGTACCGCTCAAGGAGCGCCGGTAATACTGGAATGAAGGGAAAACCGCCATGAAGTCATTGAGGCTCGCATTCCTCGCCGCGCTCGCCGGCCCTTGCGCCGCGGTCGCTTCGCCGGCCGGGGACCTCGCCGGCACCTGGGAATGCCGTCAGCCCGGGATCCAATACCGCAACAAGCCTCCCATTCTCTACGTCGCCGAAACCGGTGGAGATCAGTCGCAGGTTACGATCGAGGTGGACGGGTTTGCGCGTGAAATCTACGGCCGCTCGGAAATCGCTGCCGACCAGGGCGGATGGTGGAAGGTCAAGCCGGCGCAGGGGCAGGAATTCATGATCCGGCCCGATGACGGCGCGAAGCAGCGCACGCCCGGCATGGGCTTGCGTTTCGCTGATTCGAAAAGCGACTATCGCTGCCTGCGGCTTCCGCCGTCGGGCGCGCAGGGCCTGCCGCTTGCTCCGCAGAACGTTCCGTCCGAGCCGCAGGGCAGCCCGCCTTCCGGGGAGCCGGGAGTGCAGCCGACCGACGTGCCGAATGAAGAGGGTCCCATCAAAAAAGAATATTGATGTCCGCGCCCGTTTCCAATGTCCGGCCCAAACCGGACAAGGTCCTCGTCGACATCGCCGACTATGTCGGCAAATATGAAATAAAAAGCGCGGAAGCCTACGACACCGCGCGGCTGTGCCTGATGGACACGCTCGGATGCGGCCTGGAGGCCCTCGATTATCCCGCGTGCACCAAGCTTCTCGGGCCGCTCGTTCCGGGAACGGCGGTCTCCAAGGGCGCGCGCGTCCCCGGCACGCGCCTCGAGCTGGACCCGGTGCAGGCGGCCTTCAGCATCGGCGCGGCCATCCGCTGGCTCGATTTCAACGATACCTGGCTCGCCGCGGAGTGGGGCCACCCCTCGGACAACCTCGGCGGAATTCTCGCGGTCGCAGACTGGCTGTCCCGCAACGGCGCTTCGATCGTCATGCGCGACGTGCTCACCGCGATGATCCAGGCGCACGAGATCCAGGGCGTGATCGCCCTCGAGAACAGCTTCAACCGCGTCGGTCTCGATCACGTGGTGCTGGTGAAGGTCGCCTCCACCGCGGTCGTCTCGAAGCTGCTGGGCCTTTCGCGCGAAGCGATCGTCAACGCCGTCTCCCACGCCTGGGTGGACGGCCACAGCCTGAGGACTTACCGCCACGCTCCCAACACCGGCTCGCGCAAGTCCTGGGCGGCGGGCGACGCGAGTTCGCGGGCCGTGCGCCTCGCCCTGATCGCGAAGACCGGGGAGATGGGCTATCCGTCGGTGCTCACCGCCAAGACCTGGGGCTTCTACGACGTGCTGTTTCGCGGCAAGCCGTTCCGGTTTCCGCGGCGCTACGGCTCCTACGTCATGGAGAACGTGCTGTTCAAGATCTCGTTTCCCGCCGAGTTCCATGCCCAGACCGCCGTGGAAGCGGCGGTCGAGCTGCATCCCGAGGTCAAGGATCGGCTTGCGGACATCAAGAAGATCGAAATCGTGACGCACGAATCGGCGATCCGCATCATCGACAAGAAGGGGCCGCTCAACAACCCGGCCGACCGCGACCACTGCATCCAGTACATGGTTGCCATCGGCCTGATCAAAGGCGGTCTCAGCGCCGCCGACTACGAAGACGCCGTCGCCTCCGATCCGCGCATCGATGCGTTGCGCGCCAAGATGCGGTGCATCGAGAACAAGCGGTATTCGCGCGATTATCTCGACCCGAAAAAGCGCTCGATCGCGAACCAGCTGCAGATTTTCTTCAGGGACGGAACCAAGACGCGCAAGGTGGCGGTGGAATATCCCATCGGTCACCGCCGCCGCCGTCACGAAGGCATTCCTTTGCTCGAAGCGAAATTCCGCAGGAACCTCGCCCGCCGCTTTCCGAAGGAACGGCGCGAGACGATTCTTGATTTGTGCAGCGATCCGAAGCGTCTTGAGGCGACGCCGGCCAACGAGTTCGTCGATCTATTTGTAATCTGAAGGACAACACCCGATGTACCGCCGTGGCATCCTGCATCTGATCCCCGGTCGTCCAGAAACGATAGGAAAGGTGGTGTTCACGCGCTGACGCCGAACGCGATCCCTGATCTTTTTTGGATCCCTTGCTTTAGAAGGCGACCACGGCTTCCAACGTGCCGTACCTGTAGCTGTAGCTTCCGATCCCGTCGCTCGTCACGACTGGCGTGTCGGTGTAACCCGCGACGAGACGCAGCCAGCTCTGCCGCCAGCGCGGTGTTTCGAAGCCAAACTCGACCAGCCGCGCTCGCTTCCAATCCTCATCGGCACTGGCCTGCCGGCCG
>DASPWT010000090.1:0-9599 GCA_035637655.1 Burkholderiales bacterium
TTCGCGCTCGGCACCGACACCGGCGGCTCGGTGCGCATCCCGGCGGCGCTGTGCGGCATCGCGGGGTTCAAGCCGACTCGAGCGCGCGTCCCCCTCGCGGGAGCGTTTCCGCTTTCCACGACCCTGGATTCGGTCGGGCCGCTCGCGCCCACGGTCGCCTGCTGCGCGACGGTCTTCCAGGTTCTGGCGGGGGACCCGCCGCAGGCGCTCGACGCCGTGGCGCTCGCCGGGCTGCGCTTGGGCGTGCCGAAGAACACCATGCTCGAAGACCTCGACATCGAAGTGATGGAGGCGTTTGACTCGGCGATCCAGCGCCTGTCGCGTCGCGGCGGAAAGATCGTGGAGCTCGCGGTGCCGGAGTTCGACGAGGCGGCGAAAGCGAACGCCGGCGGGGGGATTTCCCCGCCGGAGGCCTACGTCGTGCACCGCAAATGGATCGAGCGCGAGCAGGAGATCGATCCGCGGGTGCTGGAGCGGATCCTGCGCGGCGGATTCGTCCTGGCGGCCGATTACATCGAGTTGCTCGCGACCCGGGCCCGCCTCATGCGGCGTTTCACGCGGGCGAACTACGCTATCGACGTCATGCTGATGCCCACGGTGCCGCGCATCGCGCCTCCCATGGAGGCCCTGGAGCGCAACCCCGACACTTTCCGCCTTGCGAACGCCAACATGCTGCGCAACACCAATCTGATCAATTTCCTGGACGGCTGCGCGCTCACGCTTCCGATCCACCGGGCGAGGGAGGCGCCGGTGGGGCTGATGGTGGTCGGGTTTTCCGGCGACGACGAGCGCGTCCTCTCGGCGGGGCTCGCGATCGAGGCTGCGTTGGCGTATCAAGGGCCGGTTCTCGTAGAATAAAGGTTGGAGCGGACACAAAGCGCCGCTTTAACTCCGCGCGTTCGAACGGACGCTTAGCGCCGTTCAACGC
The DNA here is from genome assembly GCA_035637655.1 of Burkholderiales bacterium. GTDB lineage: Bacteria > Pseudomonadota > Gammaproteobacteria > Burkholderiales > SG8-39 > VBDM01. Next base: position 929 of record DASPWT010000090.1, read on the forward strand.
GCGGAATCATCCAAACGGAGGGATAAGCTTATGAAGCATAAGACGCTGGGCACCGGCGCCATCGTTTTCTCCGCCGCGCTGCTCGCCGCTGGGCCGGCGCTCGCGCAGCAGAAAGTCAAGATCGGTTTCATCACGACGCTGTCCGGCCCTCAGGGGGTCGTCGGCGAGTACATGAGGAACTCGGTGGAGCTGGCGCTCGATCACCTCGGGCGCAAGATGGCGGGGCTCGAGGTCGAGGTGATCTACGGCGACGACCAGGTCAAGCCCGACGTCGGCAAGCAGGTCGCCGACGAGATGCTGAAGAAGCACCAGGTGCATTTCGTCGCCGGGATCATCTGGTCGAACGTCATGCTTGCGGTCGCGCCCACCGTTACCGACGCGGGCACGTTCATGATCGGCACCAACGCCGGGCCGCACGAGCTCGCCGGGGCTCTGTGCAACGAGATGTTCTTCACCACGTCCTGGCAGAACGACGATACGCCCGAGGCGATGGGCAAGGTGATGCAGGACCAGGGGATCAAGGACGTGTACGTCATGGCGCCGAACTATGCCGCCGGCAAGGACATGGTCAACGGGTTCAAGCGCTCCTACAAGGGCCGCATCGTCGACGAGGTGTATACGCGGCTCGGGCAGACCGACTACCAGGCGGAGCTCTCCCAGCTGCGCTCCAAGAATCCGAAAGCGGTATTCGTTTTCTACCCGGGGGGCATGGGCATCTCGTTCCTGCGGCAGTACTCCGAAGCCGGGCTTCGCGGGCAGTTCCCGCTGTACTCGGTGTATACGGTGGACGAGATCTCGATTCCGGCCGTCAAGCACGCGGCCCTCGGCCAGTTCGAAACGCGCTACTGGAGCCCCGACCTCAAGAACCCCGCGAACGAGAAGTACGTCTCCGACTACCGCAGGAAATACGGCAAGATGCCGGTCTTCTACGGAGCGCAGAGCTACGACGGCATCCTGCTGATCGACTCGGCGGTGCGCGCCGTGAAGGGCAATCTCGCCGACAAGAAAGGCATGATCGCGGCGATGCGCAGGGCAAACTTCGCCTCCACGCGCGGCAAGTTCTCCTACAACACCAACCATTTCCCGATCCAGAACTTCTACCTGCTGAAGGCGGTCGCGGGCCCGACACCCGGCGCCGATCCGGTGATGGAGATCCAGAAAACGGTCTTCACCAACCACAAGGATTCCTACAGCAAGGAATGCGGGATGAGGTGGTAGCGGCGGCGGCCCTTCTGCAACGATCCGGGGGCGCGGTCTGACCGCGCCCCTTTTGTTTTCGCATGAACATCGTCCTGGTCCTCGAGCAGACTCTCAACGGGCTGCAGCTCGGGGTGATGCTGTTCCTGATGGCGGCGGGCCTCACGCTCGTCTTCGGCATCATGAACCTGGTGAACCTCGCGCACGGTTCGCTCTACATGGTGGGGGCCTACCTCGCCACCTATTTCTACCAGGTCACCGGGTCGTACCCGCTCGGCGTGCTGCTCGGCCTCGCCGGAACGCTGGTCGTGGGAATCGTCGTCGAACTCGTGGCCCTGCGCACGCTCTACGAACGCGACCATCTCGACCAGGTGCTCGCCACTTTCGGGCTGATCCTGTTTTTCAACGAGCTGATGGCGGTCCTCTGGGGCCGGGCCGCGATCTACACCACCCTTCCCGACTACCTGACCGGGCACGTGGAGCTTTTCGCAGGCCTCCGCTACCCGCTCTACCGTCTGGTGATCATCGCCGTCGGTCTCGCGGTGGCGGGCCTGCTCTGGTTCGTGGTCGCGCGCACGCGCCTCGGGATGCTGATCCGCGCCGGGGCGTCCAACCGCGCCATGGTGGCCGCGCTCGGCGTGAACGTCCGCCTGCTCTACACGTTCGTGTTCGGCTTCGGCGCCGCGCTCGCGGGGCTTGCGGGCCTCATGTCGGGCCCGATCCACGTGGTGCAGCCGGGGATGGGTGAGTTGATCCTGATCGAGGTGTTTGTAGTTATAGTAATCGGCGGCATCGGCTCGATCCGCGGCGCACTTGCGGGCGCGCTGATCGTCGGCATGGCCGATACCCTTGGCCGCGCCTTCGTGCGGCCGATGCTCGCGACCGTGCTGCAGCCGACCGCCGCCGACGCCGCCGGCCCGGCGCTCGCCTCGATGCTGGTCTACCTCTTGATGGCGATCGTGCTCGCGCTCAAGCCGCAAGGCCTCTTTCCCGCGCGCTCATGAATCCCCGCACCCGCGCGATCGTGCTGGCGGCGGGCCTCGCGCTTCTCGCGGCGGTGCCGCCGTTCGCGGCGCTCGCCAACCAGCCTTTCTATCTGGATCTCTTCCGCCGCGTCATGATCTTCGCCATCGCGGCGCTGAGCCTGAATCTCATCCTCGGCTACGGCGGCATGATCTCGTTCGGGCACGCCGCGTACCTCGGCGTCGGCGCCTACGCCGTCGGGGTGCTCGCGCACTACGGGATCCACAACGGATATCTGCAATGGGCGCTTGCAATCGGCGCATCGGCGCTGGTGGCGCTCGCAATCGGGGCGGTATCGATCCGCACGAGCGGCGTCTACTTCATCATGATCACGCTCGCGTTCACGCAGATGCTGTATTACCTCGGCATCTCGATCGAGGAGTTCGGCGGCGACGACGGCATGCGCCTCGCGGTGAAGAGCCGGTTTCCGGGACTCATCGATCTCAACGACGCCAACGCCTTCTACTACCTGGTGCTCGCGATCCTGGTCCTCGCCCTCTTCCTCGGGCACCGGCTGGTCAACTCGCGCTTCGGCATGGTGATCCGCGCCGCGAGGTCGAACGAATTGCGCACGCGCTCGATCGGCTTCTCGCCGTACCCGTACCGGCTCGCGGCGTTCGTGATCGCGGGCGCCGTGTGCGGGCTCGCCGGGGCGCTGCTCGTCAACCACACCGCGTACCTCACGCCCGAGTTCATGAACTGGACGCGCTCGGGCGAACTCATGTTCATGGTGATCCTCGGCGGAATGGGGAGCATCGCCGGGCCGGTGCTCGGCGCCTTCGCGCTGCTCTTGGTCGAGGACGCGCTCTCGGGCTGGACGCAGCACTGGCAGCTCGTCCTCGGGCCGCTGCTGGTGCTGTCGGTGCTCTTCTTGAGGCGCGGCCTCGCGGGATTGCTCTTCGGCAAGAATGAATAAGATCCTGCTCGAAGTCCGCGGCCTCACGAAGAGTTTCGGGGCGCTGCTCGCGTGCGACGATGTCAGCCTCGAAATCCTGGAAGGCGAGACACACGCCATCATCGGGCCGAACGGCGCCGGCAAGACGACCCTGATCAGCCAGCTCGCCGGCAATCTGCGTCCTGACCGGGGCCGCGTGCGCTTCGCCGGCGAGGACATCACCGCGCTGTCGGCTCCGGCGCGCGCGCGCCGCGGATTCGCGCGCTCCTTCCAGATCACCAGCATCTACCCCGATTTCACCGCGCTCGAGAACGTGATGCTCGCGGTGCAGGCGCGCTCCGGCTCGAGCTTCCGATTCTGGCGGCCGGCGCGCGGGGAGGCGGCCTTGAGCTCGCCCGCACGCGCGATTCTCGAGGACGTGGGCCTGAGCGGGCGCTCCGGGGTGCTGGCCGCGAACCTGGCGCACGGCGAGCAGCGGGCGCTCGAGATCGCGACCGCGCTCGCGACCCGCCCGCGCCTCCTGCTGCTCGACGAACCGGTTGCGGGAATGGGCGCGGAGGAAACGCAGCGCATGATCGCGCTGCTTTCCTCCCTCAAGGGCGGGAAGACCCTCATCCTGGTCGAGCACGACATGGACGCGGTGTTTTCCCTCGCCGACCGCATCTCGGTGCTGGTCTACGGGCGCATCATCGCCACCGGCGCGCCCGAGGAGATCCGCGCCAACCCCGAGGTGCGGCGCGCTTACCTCGGCGAGGAGATCGCGGCGTGATGCTCGAGGTCGATGCGCTCGCGACCGCCTACGGGCGGAGCCAGGTGCTGTTCGGCGTCTCGTTCGGCGTGCGCCCGGGCGAAGCAGTGACGTTGCTCGGCCGCAACGGAATGGGCAAGACCACCACGGTGCGCTCGATCATGGGCATGGTGCGCCCGCACGGGGGCACGATCACCTTCGAGGGCAAGCCGTTGCACGGCCTGCCTTCGTACCGCGTGGCGCAGGCGGGGATCGGCCTGGTGCCGGAAGGACGGCAGGTGTTTCCCAACCTCACGGTGCGCGAGAACCTGGTGGCGACTGCGGCCAGGCGCGCGGGGCCCGCCGAGCTCTGGACGCTGGCGCGCGTGTTCGCGCTCTTCCCGCAACTCGCCGAGCGGCGCGGGCACTTCGGCAGCCAGCTCTCCGGCGGCGAGCAGCAAATGCTCGCCATCGGGCGCGCCCTGATGACCAATCCGCGCATGCTCATCCTCGACGAGGCCACCGAGGGCCTGGCGCCGCTCGTCCGCATCGAGATCTACCGCGCGATCGAGGGCCTGAAGGCCTCGGGCCTCGCGATCCTGATCATCGACAAGGATCTGCGCGCCCTGACGCGCATCGCCGACCGGCACTACGTGCTCGAGAAAGGCCGCGTCGTCTGGAGCGGCGTCTCGGCCGAGCTGGCGGCGAATCGCGAGCTGCAGCACCGCTACCTCGGGGTCTGACGGGCGCGGCGCGCTTGCCGGGAAGCCCGGGCACACGTAATCTCGCCCGGGTGTTGTCGATTCGAAACCTGTGCAAGTCCTTTTCGGGCCCGCGCCCGAAGACCGTGCTGCGGGACATCAGCTTCGAGCTCGCCGCGGGCGACTACGTCGCGGTGATGGGCGAGTCGGGAATCGGAAAATCGACGCTCCTCAATCTCATCGCCGGGCTCGAGCGGCCCGATTCCGGACAGGTATTCCTCGACGGCGCGGACCTGTGCGCGCTCGGCGACGACGCCCTCACCCTGGTCCGCCGCAAGCACATGGGGTTCGTGTTCCAGGCGTTTCACATCCTGCCTTACCTGAGCGTGGCGCAGAACGTCGCGCTCCCGCTCGCGCTGAACGGTGTCGGGAACAAGCCCATGCGCAGGCGGGTCGGCGCGCTGCTCGACGCGGTGAGGCTGGGCGAGCGCGGCGAAAGCATGCCGCACGAGCTCTCGGGCGGCGAGATGCAGCGCGTCGCGATCGCGCGCGCTCTGGTGCACAAGCCGCGCCTGGTGTTCGCCGACGAACCGACCGGCAACCTCGATCCGGAAAGCGCGAGGGAAGTGCTCGCGCTGCTGCGCAAATGCGTGAAGAGCGAAGGCGCGGCGGGGATACTCGTCACTCACTCGGCGGCGGCGGCGAGGACGGCCGATAAGACGTATGTGCTGACGGGAGGAGGGCTGCGAGCCCAAGGGCATGCCGGCGCCAGTGGCCAGGCGGATCGGCGACGCGGCGAAAGGGACCGCCGGCGATCCCCGCGGTCGTGAGAATATAATCGCTGGTCGGACCGACGGCTGAGAACTATGAACAAGCGAATTGCAATGCTGACTACGATCATCCTGGCCGGCGGTCTTTCCGGGTGCGCCGCGCTCAAGGCCGGGGACGTGAAGGTCTACACGCCGGCGCAGCTCAGGCAGGGCGAGTACGAAACCGTCAAGCGCCTGTGGGTCGAAACCTGGCGCACGCCGTTCTGGGTGCCGAGCTATTCCTCGCCGAAGGACGGAATCGCCGCCTTGCAGGACAAAGCGGCGGCGCTGGGCGCGAACGGGCTGATCAACGTCGACTGCTACGGCGACGGAGGCCTCTTCTCCTTCGGCTCGGAATCCTTCGTCTGCTACGGGAAGGCGATCAGGGTTCCGTGAGACCTTGTTCTCGGCGCGCGGAAGAGAGACGCCCCACTGTCATTCATCGGGCTTGTCGTTGCAGCGGGTGACGTTGCCCTTAGCCGTACGTACGGTGAAGCAGCGCCGCTCGGGATCGGCAGGTTCTGCGGCGGCGGCCGGTATTTCCGTGTCCTCGGTTTTCGCGGCGGGAGCGGGCGACGGCGGCGACTCGATTGCCCGGGCTGGCGGTCGGTAGGCCGGGTTCACATTGAGCCGGTCTTTGACTTCACCAGCATCTTTCAGCCCAAGCTCGCTGCATTTCGTGCCGGAGTACGTGATCTTTCCGGCCGGACTTGTGCATTTGAAGGTCTGAGCCGCAAGCTCATGGCACAGTAGCAATGCCGAGACCGCTAAGATGAGCTTTGCGATCTCATTCATCGGGCTTGGCCACCATCACCTCGTTACCCCGGAATCTCGGGCTCGACGAGTTTCGCAAGTTGTGCGAGCGACTCTTGCCAGCCGAGATAACACATCTCGAGCGGAATGGCTTCAGGCACCCCTTCTTGCACTACGTTGAGCTCAGTTCCACACGACACTTTCTTCAAGGTCACCGTCGTCTGCATTTCTCCGGGCAAGTTCGGATCGTCGAACTTGTCCGTATAGCGGATTGTCTCGAATGGCACGAGCTCGCGATACTTGCCGCCGAAGGAGTGACCGTGGCCTGTCGTGAAGTTCGTGAACGACATCTTGTAGGTGCCGCCGACCTTGGCATCCATGTGGTGAACCTTGCAGGTGAAACCGTACGGCGGAAGCCACTTGGTCTTTGCGTCGGCATCTAAAAACGCCCGATAGACCCGCTCGGGATTCGCACGCAGCACGCGGTGAAGTCGGACGGTACCTGTGGGCATGATCGATTCGCCTTTCGATTCGTTCGGTGGGAGTCGGGTTTTTGACCTGGCCGGTCAGCCGCGCCCTCTCGTATCAGCGGGCAGCGTGGATGGCTATGCCGACAAAGACGAGCGCGACGATAACCATTAAGGCAGCGACGATGATGTCCATAGTCATAGCCCCTTCAACGACTGAATGTGGCGATCAATGCGCCGATGGAGGAAGAGGATGCCAAGAGTTAAGGCTACCACAACAATAACAGCCGCCCAAAGGAGGAGAGGGCTGGCCGTGTCGACATTTGGAAACGAGCCAGCCGAACGTACTGATATCTAGCAAACCCGGTGCCTCAGCCGATCCTGAACAACCCCCGCTCGACGCGATGCAGGCGCTCGAAGCCCGTTTCGGTAACGAGCACGAGCTCGCCGACCTGCACTCCGGCTTTCTGGTCAGGGGTGATGACGTTCGGTTGCACGACGCAGGTCATTCCCGCCTGCAACGTCATTTCCGGAAGCGGTCCCGCCGGGCGGCTCCGCGATCCGAGCACGGGCGGAAAGTAGCCGCCGCCGAATCCGTGCATGAGGTCGTCGTATACAGTGAATCCCGCGTCCTCGATGACGCGCGCGGCGTCGATGATTTCCTGCATCCTGGTGCCGTGGCGGATGACGCGGGTCACGGCATCGAACGCCGCTTCCGCCGTGTCGTAGAGTTTCCGGAAGAGGGGCGTCGGTTCGGCCGCCACGGTGAAGGACCGGAGGATCTGCCCCGGATAATCGAAGAACTGGGCGGTGATCTCGGTGGCGATCGCGTCGCCCGGCCTTACCTTGCGGCTGGAAGCGAATTGGCGCGGCACGCAGTACTCCGGGTTCGCCATCGGCGTGACGAGGAAATAATGGATGTAGGTCACCCCGCCGTGCGGGTGATAGGCCGATTCGCAGATGGCGCCCAGCTCGTGCTCGGTCATGCCGGGCCTCGCTTCGCGCCGCAATCCCTCGATCGCGAGATCGGTGAGCGCCGCCGCAATCCGCATCCAGTCGATCTCCTCGCGCGACTTCACCAGCCGCAGGCGCACGTACTCGCGGTTGAGATCGACGAGCGGTCCGAACACCGCCTCGAGCTTGCGGCAGTTCGCGAGGCCCAGGGCGCCCATCAGGCCGATGCGCTTTGCGCCGCGCGCCTTGAGGTCGGCGATCGCCTTGTCGATGCCGCGGTGCTCGCCCCAGCGCACCTCGGTGTCGCGCGCGAGCTTGCGCGCGAGCGGCCAGTGGTTGTACCACTCCATGTACATCGTTTGCTGCTCGCGCGGCGCGACGATCACGTAGGCCTCGACCGTAGCGGGCCACGAGGTGAGCCAGGCGACGCCGGTGCCGGCGCGCTGCTCGCCGCACACGAGCAGATGGTCGACTTCCGCCTCCTCCATGACGCGCGCCAGCGCCGAGCGGCGCCGCGCCATCTCGGCGTCGGAGAAGCGCGGATACTCCGCCGCGTGGATCGCGGCGAGCCTCGCGTCAAGATTGAGCGGACCGGGCATTGCGGGAGCGCGGGTTTTTCTTTTGGCGGACCTTGGGCAGCGCAAGTGTAGCGCAGACAGCGACTGTCGGGCGGCGGCGACAGTACAGTTGGGCGCTTGCGAAATTCGTTTCATTCCGGGAAACTTATCGGAATCGTCCCGTGTCTGAGGTGGATATTCTCTCAAGGAGGAACGAGTCATGAAATGGAATAGAAAAGGACACGGCGCCCTTTCCGCCGTGACCGCAGGCGCGCTGGTGCTGAGCCTCGCCGCATGCGATCAGATCCAGTCGCTGTGGAAAAGCGAAGAGAAAGCCAATCCCGCCACCGGCGCGGTCGCTCAGCCCAAGCCCGTCGAAGGAACGATCGAGGTGGCGAAAGCCGTCGAAATCCCGAAATCCATCGAGGCACCCAAACCCCCCATCGACGAAAACAAAGTGCTGGCGAACAAGGTCAAGTCCGCGCTGGGCGCCGATCCGGCCTTGAAATTCCTCGCGATCGACGCCGTGGCCTCGGACGGCACGGTGACGCTCTACGGAACGGCGAACAACCGGGCGCTCCGGGAAAA
>DASPWT010000091.1:0-8755 GCA_035637655.1 Burkholderiales bacterium
GTCCCCGGTTTTCGGCTTTCGCGCCGGACGCTGTAGTACGTCCCGGCGAAGATCACTGCCGCCCCCAGCATGATCGACAATTCGAGCGGCTCGCCGTAGAAGAGCATCCCCACCACGGCGATCAGGGGCAGCCGCAGGAAATCGATGGGGATGACGAGCATCGCGTCGGCGATTCGCACGGCGCGCGTCACGCAGTAGTGCGCGCTTAAGCCCGCCGCGCCGACTGCGACGATCCACGGCAAGTCGACGAGCGTCGGCGCGACCCAGCCCGGCAGCGCGGGAATGAAGCCGAGCGGCAGCTGAATCGCCGACATGTAGAAGAGAATCGCGAACGCCGAATCGTTTTGCGACAGGCGTTTGGTGGCGATCATGGTCGAGGCGTAGGCGAAGGACCCTGCGAGCATCACCAGCGCCGCCGGCTGCACCAGTCCGAATCCGGGCCTGAGGATGATGAGGATGCCTGCCAACCCCAGCACGAGCATCACGATCCGGCCGCGGTTGAGGCGCTCGCCGAGGATCAGCACGGCGAGCACGGCGGCCCACACCGGCATGGTGAACTCGATCGCGAAGACGGTCGCGAGCGGCAGCATCGCAATCGCGTACACCCAGGCGTACTGGCCGCCGAAGTGCAGCACGTTGCGCACCACGTGCAGCCCGAAGCGTTGCGTACGCAGTCTTCCCAGTCCGAGGCGCGGCAGGACGGCGAGCACCAAGACGAACGAAACGAGGCTTCGAAGAAACAGGATCTCGAAGCTTCCCATGGTGCGAAGCAGCTCGCGCACCGCCACCGCCATGAGCGAGAACGAGAGCAGCGCGCCTCCCATCCAAAGCGCGCCGCGCAGCGCTGCGGGCATACCGGACAAGCCGGGGACAGACCACCGGTTCGCTATTTGCCTGTTCAATGTTCAATTGCCCGCAAGGTGGAAAACCGTGGTCTGTCCCCGGTTTTCAGCCGCGCGCCGGGAAGTCGCTGCGCTCGAGCAGGCGCGAGGCGCCGTAACCGAGCACGAGCCCCCAGAACGGTGCCCCGATATTGAGGATGGGAACGTCGGCGACGGTCACGAGAAACGTCACCAGGGCGCCGAGCGCGAAGCGGTCCCTGAAGCTCACCGTGAAGGCGGTCTGCAGCACGCGCAGCATCGCAAGGCCCGCGAGCGCTGCGATGAAGGCCTTGGGCGCCGCCAGCATGAGGCGCGTGAAGAAGGGCGCAAACAGTCCGAAGGCGAGCGCGAGCAGGCCGACGAAAATCCCGGCTGTGTAGTGCCTGCGTGTTTCTCCAGAGGAGGAGAGGATCGCGTTCACCGGACCGGTGAGGCAGGTCGAGACCGTTCCGACGAAGGCCGTGACGATCGATCCCGCGCCGCAGGCAGCGGCCACCGCGTCGACGGGCGGTGTGTGGCCCGCGGCGCGCAGCACCGTGACGCCCTGGCCGTTCTGCACCACGAGCACGGTGATCGCGAGCGGCACGACCAGCTCGACCATCGCGCGCCAGGAAAATGCAGGCGCGTGGAAGTTCGGGTGCGCCAGCACGACGGCCTGCGGCGCGGCCTCGAATCCGCCGATCACGACTATCGCGATCACGCCGACCGCGAGCGCGCCGATGAGCGGCGGCACGAGCCGCGCGAGCCTGTGCGAAGCGCCGAGCACGAGGAACACCACCACCATCGGCGTCGCGATCCAGAAATCGTCGCGAATGGCGAACACGAGATCGAGGCCGAAGCGCAGGAACACGCCCGCCACCATGCCCATCACGATCGGCATCGGCACCGCTTCCATCGCCCGGCGCACCCAGCCGGAGAGCCCGAGCGCGAGCATGAGGATTCCGGTCGCGATGAACGCGCCGATCACTTCCGCGTAGCTCAAGTGGCCGAGCGCCGGCCCGACGAGCACCGTCCCGGGAATCGTCCAGAAGAAGACGAGCGGCTGCCGGTAGAACCAGCAGAAGGCGATGCTGATCAGCCCGTTCACGAAAAACGCGCCGAATATCCACGAGGACAGGTCCGACGGCGCAAGCCCCCCGCGCGTGCCCACTGCGAGGACGATCGCCACCGGACCCGAGGCCGCGAAGATGAACGCGACCAGGCCGTTCACGAAGTAGACGCCGCCGAAATCGGCGAGCGCCTGGCGCAAGGCCAGGGACAGACCACGGTTTTTCTGTTTTCCGTTCACCCGTCGATACCGGCCGGATGGAAAACCGTGGTCTGTCCCCGGCTCTAGACCTTGCGCGCGAGCTCGGCGGCCTTGCCGATGTAGCCGGCAGGCGTGAGTTTGAGCAGCCGCGCCTTCTCGGCTTCCGGCAGCGCGAGGCCGCGGATGAAAGCGCGCATCGCCTCTCCGTCCACGCGCTTGCCTCGCGTGAGCTGCTTCAGTTGTTCATAAGGATCGAGAAGGCCATAGCGGCGCATCACCGTCTGTACCGCCTCGCCGAGCACTTCCCAGTTCGCCTCCAGGTCCTCGAGCATGCGCGCGGGATCGGCCTCGAGCTTGCCGAGGCCCTTCAAGCAGGACTCGTAAGCGAGCAGGCTGTGACCGAGCGCGACGCCGATGTTCCTCAGCGCGGTCGAATCCGAAAGGTCGCGCTGCCAGCGCGACACGGGCAGCTTCTCCGAAAGGTGCCGCAGCAGCGCGTTTGCGATTCCGAGATTGCCCTCGGAATTCTCGAAATCGATGGGATTGACCTTGTGCGGCATGGTCGAGGAGCCGACCTCGCCCGCTCGGGCCTTCTGTTTGAAATAACCCAGCGAGATGTAGCCCCACAGATCGCGGTCGAGATCGAGCAGCACGGTGTTGGCGCGCGCGACCGCGTCGAATTGCTCGGCGAAGCTGTCGTGCGGCTCGATCTGCGTCGTGTGGGAATTGAACTCCAGCCCCAGCGACTCGACGAACGCCCTGGCGAAGCCCTGCCAGTCGAAGTTCGGGTATGCGGCGACGTGAGCATTGTAGTTGCCCACCGCGCCGTTCATCTTCCCGGTGAGGGACACCGAGGCGCTCGAGCGCCGCGCGCGCCGCAGCCGGTGCACGACGTTCGCAAGCTCCTTGCCGAGCGTCGTCGGCGAGGCCGGCTGACCGTGGGTGCGCGCGAGCATCGCCGCGTCGGCGAGCCGCACGGCAAGTGCGGCGAGTGTCTCGATCACGCGATCGAGCGAGGGCAGGAGCACGCGGTCCCGCCCCTCCTTCAGCATCAGGCCGTAGGCGAGATTGTTGATGTCCTCGGAAGTGCAGGCGAAATGCACAAATCCGGCGACGCGCGCGGCTTCGGGGTTGCCGCCTAGGCGCTTGTTCAGCCAATACTCGATCGCCTTGACGTCGTGGTGGGTCTCGGCCTCGATCGCCTTCGCCTGCGCGGCGTCCTCCTCCGAGAAGGTCTCGATGATCCGCTCGAGCTCGGAGTGGGTCGCCTTCGAAAAGGGCTTGATCTCGGCGATCGCCGGTTCGGCGGCGAGCGCCAGGAGCCAGCGGATCTCGACCGCGATGCGGTAACGGAAGAGCGCGGCTTCGCTGAAGCAGGCCCGCAGCGGCTCGAGTTGCTTGTGGTAGCGTCCGTCCAGAGGGGATAATGCGCTCAGCGGTGACAGCGGCGGCATCGACGGAGCCCGTGTGACGAACAGCGCCAATTTTAACATGCAGGTCAAAGCGGCCGACTTCAAGCAGCTGCTCGCCGAAGTCCGTGCCTGCCGAATCTGCGAGGCGCACCTTCCCAATCCGCCGAAGCCCGTGCTGCGCGCATGGCCCACGGCGAGCGTCCTCATCGTGGGGCAGGCGCCGGGCCGGCGCGTGCACGAGAGCGGCGTTCCCTGGAACGACCCTTCGGGCGATCTCCTGCGCGAATGGCTGCGCATCGGGCGCGAGGATTTCTACGACGAGCGCCGCATCGCCATCGTTCCGGCGGGCCTGTGCTATCCGGGAACGGGCGAATCGGGCGATCTTCCGCCGCGCCCCGAATGCGCGCCGCACTGGCACCCGCGGCTGCGCGCGTTTCTGCCGCGCGTCCGGCTGACGCTCCTCATAGGCAACTATGCCCAGGCGTATTACCTCGGCACGCGCAGAAAGAAGACTCTGGCCGAGACCGTGCGCGCCCGCGACGAATACCTGCCCGAGTTTTTCCCGCTGCCTCACCCGAGCCCGCGCAACCGGCTTTGGATGAGGAAGAATGCCTGGTTCGAGCGCGAAGTGCTGCCCCAGCTGCGCCGAAGGTTCAATGCCGTGCGCGTGATGTAAGCTCATCCGATATGAAACTCATCGGCTCGCTCGCCAGCCCGTATACGCGCAAGGTGCGCATCGTGCTGGCGGAAAAGAAGATCGACTACGACTTCGAGATCGACAACCCGTGGAAAGCCGACGCCAAAGCGGCGAAGCTCAACCCGCTCGGCAAAGTACCCGCGCTGCTGCTCGACGACGGCAGGACGCTGTTCGACTCGCGGGTGATCGTCGGGTTTCTGGACACCGCTTCGCCGATTGCGCGGCTGGTGCCCGCAGAAAACCGCGAGCGCGTCGAAGTGCGGCGCTGGGAAGCGCTCGCCGACGGCGTGCTCGACGCGGGAGTGCTCGCGCGGCTGGAAAACCAGCGCGAAGCGAAGCTGCGGAGCGCGCCGTGGATCGAGCGCCAGATGGGCAAGGTCCGCGCCGGGCTCGCCGCGATGGAAGCCGAACTGGGTGACAAGCCCTGGTGCGTGGGCAACGGCTACACCCTCGCCGACATCGCTGTCGGCGTCTGCCTGGGCTGGCTCGATTTCCGCTACCCGAAGATGGCCTGGAAGAAGAGCCACGCCAATCTCGCGCGGGCGTTTGCGAAGCTCTCGGAGCGTCAGTCGTTTTCCGATACGGTTCCGCAGGAATGAATTTTTGAAGGAGGAGACGCATCATGCAGACACCCCAGCGAGCTTCGCGATACGTGTTCCCGGCTCTCGGCGCGCTGTACGAGCGCTGCCAGCGTTTCGCCTATCCGATTTTGCGTGTGACCTTCGGCGTGTGGTTCATTCCCCACGGATGCCAGAAGCTCTTCGGCTGGTGGGGCGGGAATATTGCCGGCGTGGCGAAGGGGATGGCGGCGGCGGGAATCGAGCCCGGGATGTTCTGGGCGTATTACATCGGAACCCTCGAACTGGTGGGCGGGTTCCTCGTTGCCATCGGCTTTCTGACGCGGCCCGTGGCGGCGCTTTTCTTCGGCTTCATGTTCGTCGCCGCATTTCATTTCAACTGGAAGTTGGGCTATTTTTGGACCAGCCGCGGTATGGAAATGCCGTTGCTTCTTCTGATCCTGTCGCTGGTCATCCTGATCCGCGGGGGCGGTGAATATTCGGTCGATCGTCGCATCGGGCGCGAGATCTGAGCCGCCAGGACGTGACAGATCTGCAGAGAAAGATCTCCCATTTTGGAGAAGATCAATTCAACAAAGCTATGCCCCATGGAAAATCATAATTGAAGTCAAGCTAGCCATAGTTGAAGTTAATATTGTTAATCGGAACAGAAAGAACAGACGATGCAACAAAAACGCACGGCGCGGAAGTCAAGGGATCGAAGCCGCCGCCTTCTACCATCCCGGTTACGGTGCCAACTGGAATACTAAAGACATTTCTAAAGGCATCCGAATCCGCACTTGAATATTGAAAAGCAACAACGGCTTTTCCTTCCTCGTAGGAGTAGAGGCCTGAACGCAATGTCCCTTTATATGTAATCAGACCTCTCCATTCCCCGCCCGATGAAGGCGCAGGCGGCGATCAGCAGGGAAAGCGCGATCGGAAGAATATTTCCAATCCCTTTGAGCGATTCGCGAGTCGCGGTCATTGCCGGCCCTCCTGCATTCCTCCGCCAATGCTCGGCTCCGGGCCACACCGAGCACTGCTTTCAACTCGATCAGGAGATCCACCGCGATCCGATGCAACTCCACGACATACGGGTCCGGTGACACCCCGCATAACCAGCAGCTTTTGTCCGCGGGGTCCAGCTTGGGGATAATGTCATCGGCCAGCTTCTGGACTGCGGGAAGCTGCACTGCGGGCAGCTGCACTGCCGGGAGCTATACCGCCGGTAACTGCACCGCCGGCAACTCCGATTCGATCATCCTGCTCAGCGCTTCCGTCTTGGAAAGCAGCGCCGCTCTCCGCTCCTCAGGGGCGTTCTTAAAGAGAAAATCGGGCAGCTTGCTTGCGCAGGCAATCAACCCCGCCGTGCGCATGGCGCACGCTACACCGACTAGTAACGGGCGTCAGAAAGGGCATACCTCGTTTACTATCGGACCCGTGGTACCTACCGTGGCAAGTGTTGTCACAGGAGTAACTGAGGTGGCTACTCCTGCTATGCTCAAGGAAGATACGGCTACAGTCGGACTATTCACAGAAATCGCAGGCGACGGCGCGCCCGGGCAGCCGGCAATATCACCGTAGCCGTCGAGCTTCATGACCCATGCATCACTTATATTTGAGCCAAATGCAGCGGTGATTCCTGCAGAGACGTATCCGCCGTCCGAAGTCTGCTGGATCCCGCCGGGGTACCAATCCCCCCCGCCGCCGTAAGCTTTCTGCCACATGACGTTTCCGCTGCTGTCAAGC
The DNA here is from genome assembly GCA_035637655.1 of Burkholderiales bacterium. Taxonomy (GTDB): domain Bacteria; phylum Pseudomonadota; class Gammaproteobacteria; order Burkholderiales; family SG8-39; genus VBDM01. Next base: position 6,549 of record DASPWT010000091.1, read on the forward strand.
TTCAATACCCATGTATTGCTATTACCGGAAACCAAGCCGATCGCGCCGGCCACAATATAACCTCCGTCCGAGGTCTGCCGAACAATGGCGGCGTAATCCGAGCCCGTAACGCCGTAGGTCTTATTCCACACAACAGAACCACTGCTGGATAGTTTCACGATCCATGCATACGACGTTAACGGTAGTGTGGTTGTTGAGGACAGTCCCGCCACGATGTATCCGGAGTCGGACGTCTGTTGTACGAAGTAGAAATGATCGAACTGGTTCGCGTTGTAGGTGTTCTGCCAGAGGACGGTCCCGCTCCCGTCAAGCTTCAATACCCATCCAGCCATAGTAGTTGAGCCTATGGCCATCATTTCACCGGCAATGATGTATCCACCGTCGGAGGTCTGCTGAACGGTGTCGGGACTGGCCACGTTGCCGGTGCCGCCATAGACCTTCTGCCACACGATGGAGCCACTGCTGTTGAGCTTCAATACCCATGCAGTGCCGGCACTGAACGACAGCGTACGGCCGACGACAATATATCCGCCGTCCGATGTCTGCCGGATTGCCTGAGCAACATCCTCGTTGATACCACCATAGGCTTTCTGCCACGTTACATTTCCACTTGCGTCAAGCTTCAATATCCAGAAATCGGCGTCGCCTGCACCGGACGAAAACGTATAACCCGCCACGACATATCCGCCATCCGCGGTTTGCTGGATTGCGTAGGCCCCCTCCTCGCTGGCGGCGCCGTATGTCTTCTCCCACTGAATATTCAGACCGTTATCAAGTTTAAACACCCAGAGATCGCCAAAACCTGCGCCATAACCGCTCGAATCAACGACGCCTGCCACGATGTATCCTCCATCCGACGTCTGCTGGATCGAGTAGGCTCCATCGTCAAAGGCTGTGGCATCGAAGGTCTTTGCGCTCACCATGGCGAAACCCCCGCCACCTCCCCCACCCCCACCCCCGCCGCCACAAGCAGCAAGGCCAATGAGCGTAGCGATTACAATCAACGGCATTAGATTAATGCGTTTGTAGTTCATACTGATCGCCTCCATTAATGAGGATCGTGTAACTGATTTGTCTGTCGTCTGGTTCCCCGAAACGGTTCAACCTATCTTTGCTTTCCGTGGTTCTGTTCTCGCGCGACGTTTACCGGGCCTGGATGCGAGCAAGATCTCCAACAGCTCGCGCGCGGTATGGAACCCTTGTTGACTTTCCTGTTCCACGTTTTCCACCATGCCCACCAACTGCTCCGGGTGGCGCCGGTCACGGCGATAGATGCGCACGATGTAGTTATCCATTTGCCGTCCCGGGCTTTCCGAAGCCGTTTGCTCGCAGGCGCAATCCTGAGCGCGCCGGACTTACAAAACGCATACTCGCGAAATACCGCACAAAAACAGAATCAGAAGGGGCGCTCTTGGCCCCGGCGGCAGGGACGGCGGGATCTTTACGAACGGGGCGAGCTAGGTTATTGCGGACTAATCAAGATCGTTTGGTCTGATCGGCTTCGATGCCCCGGCGCAGGGTCTCGGTTTCAGGGGAGGGATCGACGCCGAGAACGGTTTTCAAGGTGTTATGGCAGCGCGCGTAGACCGCGCATGCCTCGGCCGGGCGGCCTTGCCGCCGATAGCAGCGCATCAGGCTGCGGTAAAGTTCCTCCGCCAGCGGGTCCACTTCCAATCCTTGGAGATAACCGTTTATCGCCTTGTCCCATTTCCCGTCGGCTTCCCAGTGACGGCCCAAGGCACCGAATTGGCGCAGGAACTTGCTGCGCAGGCGCTCGCGCAGGGACAGCAACCACGGCTGTTCCGCTTCCGTGGCCAGGAACGGGGCTTGGTAGAGCGCCAGCAATTGTGTCGCCAACCGGTCGATGTCTTCCGGGCGTGCGGGGCTTGCCTGCAGCGCGCGCTCGATGCGGCCAAGCAGGTGTTCGCACGCCCAACTGTCCACCCAGCAGTGGTGCGCGTCTAAACTGAGTTTGCCGTCCTTGAGCACTAAGGCCGGCTCCTGGCCGATGAGCTTGCGCAGGCGGTGCAAGGTGACCTCGAAGGTTTGCTGGGCGAGATGGCCCTCGACTTCAGGCCATAAGGCGTCGGTGAGTTTGGTTTGACTCACGCTGGAGCCGCCGAGTGCGATGAGCGCCATCAGCAGCTCCAGCGGCTTGCGCTTCGATCCCGCGCCGAGCTCCAGCGGCTTTCCGTCTTTCACCACGC
>DASPWT010000092.1:0-7524 GCA_035637655.1 Burkholderiales bacterium
TGTGGGTCGAGCCGACCGAGCGCCACCACTGCACCGGCACACCCATCTTGGGCGAGTGCAGCTCAACGCCCAGATTGGGAACGGCGTACGGGAGGTTCGCCGCGCCCTCCACCGAAGTCGCGTCGATGCCGTCCTTGACCATCATGCCCTCGAAGGCGGTGCCGGCGAGGATCGACTGTCCGGCGATGCGGTGCTGCCAGGCGATGAGGTTGCCTTGCGCGTCCAGTCCCGCTTTCAGCGCGTGGTAGTACATGGGGCGGTAGTAACCCGCGCGCATGTCGTCCTCGCGCGTCCACACGAGCTTCACCGGAGCGCGGCCCTCGATGGCTTTCGCGATCCGCACCGCCTCGACGAGGTAATCCGCGTGCGGATTGGCGCGGCGCCCGAAGCTGCCGCCGGCGAAGAGCATGTTGAGCTTCACCTGCTCCGGCTTCATTCCCATCGCCGCGGCGACCTCGCCCTGGTCGATCGACTGGAACTGCTCGCCGTTCCAGATCTCGCAGGCATCCGCCGAGAGCTTCACGACGCAGTTCATCGGCTCCATGCAGGCGTGCGCGAGATACGGGAACTCGTAGGCCGCCTCCAGCGTCTTCGCCGCGCGCTCGAACGCGCCGGCGGGATCGCCTTCCTTCCTCGCGGGCAGGCCGGGCGTCGCGGCGAGGCTCTTGTACTCGGCCATGATCTCGGCCGAACCCAGTTTGAACGCGCCGGACTCGTCCCACTCCACGGCGAGCGCTTCGCGGCCCTTCTTCGCGGACCAGAAATCGTTCGCGAGCACCGCCACGCCCTGCGGGATCGCCACCACGTCGACCACGCCCTTCACCGCCTTCGCTTTCACCGCGTCGAACGACTTCGGTTTTCCGCCGAAACGCGGCGGATGCGCGACCAGCGCCGTGAGCATCCCGGGCAGCCTCACGTCCTGCGTGTAGATCGCCGTGCCGTTCGACTTGGCGCGGCTGTCGGTGCGCGGCATGCGCCGGCCGATCAAGGCGAAATCCTTCGGATCCTTGAGCTGCACTTCCTGCGGGACCGGCAGTTTGGCCGCGCTCGCTGCGAGCTGGCCGAAGGTCGTCTTGCGGTTCGAAGGCGGATGCATCACCGCGCCGCGCGCGATCGTGATCGAATCCGGCGCGACCTTCCAGCGCGCCGCCGCCGCGGCGAGGAGCATCCCTCGCGCCGCGGCGCCGGCCTTGCGCATCTGCTCGAACGAATTCGCCATCGCGGTGCTGCCGCCCGTGCCCTGCATCGTGCCGAGGAGAAGATTGTTGTAGCGGCTTGCGTCCGCGGGCGCGCCCTCGACCCGGATCTGGCTCCAGTCGGCGTCGAGTTCTTCGGCGACCAGCGTGGGCAGGCCCGTGTACGTGCCCTGGCCCATCTCGAGGTGCTTCACGATCACCGTGACCGTGTTGTCCGTGCCGATGCGGACGAAGGCGTTGGGTTCGAAAGTCCCGGCGGCGGCGACGCCGCCGCCGCCCTGGCCGGGGCCGGCCATTTGCGCGAGCGACGGCACGGCGACCCCGAGGGTGAGTCCCGCGCCCGCCTTGAGGAAGCCGCGGCGGCTCAGGTTGACGATTTCAAATGTGTTCATGCATTTCTCCCGACGCGTTACTTCATGTTCCGTGACGCCTGCCTGACCGCGAGGCTGATGCGATTGTAGGTGCCGCAACGGCACACGTTGCCGCTCATGGCGCTTTCGATTTCTGCGTCGGTCGGGCGCTTCACCTTGGCGAGCAGCGCCGCGGCGCTCATGATCTGGCCCGACTGGCAGTAGCCGCACTGCGGCACGTCGTTCGCGACCCAGGCCTCCTGCAGCACCCTGCCTTCCTTGGTCTGGCCGATGCCCTCGATGGTCGTGATCCTCTTGCCGGCCGCCGCGCTCGCCGGCGTCGAGCAGGACCGCGCGGCCTGGCCGTTCACGTGCACGGTGCAGGCGCCGCACAGCGCCATGCCGCAGCCGTACTTCGTGCCGGTCATGCCGAGGTGGTCGCGCAGGACCCACAGGAGAGGCGTGTCCGGATCGGCGTCCGCAGACATGGGTTTGCCGTTGACGTTCAGGGTGATCATCGAAGAGCTCCTCGGGAAAATCCGCGAACCCGACCGGACCGCGGGCGCGGCACCAGACTCGCGCGGCTGGCCTCGCCTGGGCTAGTGGTGCGACGCCACGGTGGTGTTGGAGGTGGCCAATGCTGCCGCCGCGGCAACTCCCACCGCGACCACGGCCGCTATGGTCGACGCGGCGCCTGACGACGCCGCGGGAAGGGCGCCTTGCGACGCGCCGCCGGCGGCCTGGGCCACCTGTATCGGACCCTGGCCGGGAGTTTGCGCAAGACCATCGACTGCGAAGACGAGCGAAACCAGCGAGACAAAGACCGGCAAGCTTTTCACCTGTCCTCCTTTTTCCTGGGGTTCGAAGACATGGACTCCCGGATTATAGACTTGGTTTTGGGCATTGCGGCAGGCCGGGCGCGACTTTTTTCATCATGGCCCCGCGAGCGCCGGGTAGAGCGACTGCGCTGTGCGGAAAAAAATCCAGTCGCGGTCCCGGTTCGGGAGCGCCGCGAGCGCCGAGCGCGCCTCGGCGAGAACGCCCGCGAGCGTCCCCTCGGAGGCCGGATAGTTCGAGCCCCAGGCGATGCGCGGGGCGCCGAATTCGGCCACGACGCGCCCGAAGAAGCTCTCCGGGGTCGCCTTGCCGCCGCGCGACTCGCGGACGTTGTGCGTACTGAGCTTGAGATAGAGATTGCGGTATCGGGCGAGCGAAAAAAGGCCGGACGCGGCGGCGTAAGGCGGCCCGTCGTCGAGGACGGGCCGCGCCATGTGGTCGAGAACGATCCGCACCTCGGGAAAACGCTCGAGCACGGCCCCGAGTTGGGGAAGTCCCTCGGCGCGCAGCTGAACGCACACCGGGATTCCGGTCTCGCTCGCGAATTTCCAAGCGGGGAACGAGCTCGGGTCGTCGAGCCTCGCGTCCTTTGCCGCTGCCGTGTGTCCTGCGATGAAAACGCGCAAGCCCGCCAAACCTCTGCTCATCCAGTAGCGGATCCTCTCCGGCGCGCCGGATTGAAATACGTCCACGGAAAATACGCCGGTGAAGCGCTCCGGGTGCGCGGCGACGGCGTCGGCGAGGCAGGCGTTGTCGTGGCCGTAGCAGGTCGAGGCCTGCACCAGCGCCGCTTTCGCGACGCCCGCCTCGTCCATCGCGGCGATCATCCGCTCCAGGCCGACCGGACGCTCGCGCGACCAGTCCGATTGCCGCCCGCTCAAGGGGGAGAGCGGGTAGCGCTTCGTGTCCGAAGCGATGACGTGCGGATGAATGTCGATCACCGTGCTCATTCGATGTGCCCCACCGTCTTTACAACCTTCGCCATATCTTCGTAGTCCTCGCGGATCAGCCGCTCGAACGCCTCGGGGCTCAAGGGGCGCGGCTCGACGCCCTGGTTCGCAAGCCGCCCGAGGATCACCGGTGCGCGCAGCAGCTTCGCCACTTCCGCGTTGATGCGCGCGATCACGCCCTTGGGCGTCTTCGCCGGCGCGAGCAGCCCGAACCACGAGTCGAACTCGTATCCGGGAACGCTCTCGGAGACGGGCGGAATGTCTGGAAGGAAGGCCGAGCGCTTTTGCGAAGTCACGCCGAGAAGCCGGATGCGCGCGTCCTTGACGAAAGGAATCGCGCCGACGTTGGGCACGATCACCGCGTGCGAGCGCGCGGCGAGCACGTCGTTGTTCGCGTCCGCCGTGGACTTGAACGGGATGTGCACCATGTCCAGTTTCGCGAGGCCCGCAAAATACGCCATCGCGAGATGGCTCGAGCTGCCGTGGCCCGCCGAAGCGTAGTTGAGCCTGCCGGGATTCGCTTTTGCGTACTCGACGAATTCGGCCACCGTCTTTGCCGGGACCGCGGCGCTCGCCATGAGGACGTAGCTTTGCATGCCGATGTTGGCGACCCCCGCGAAGTCCCTGATCGGATCGTACGGAGGATTCGCGCCGAGGAGCGCCGTGACGTTGTGGCTGGAAGCCGCGAAGATGAGCGTCTGGCCGTCGGGCGCGGCCTTTGCGACGCTCGCCGTGCCGATCGCGCCGCCGGCGCCCGGGCGGTTGTCGATGATCGCGGTCTGCCCGAGCGCGGCGCCCAGCTCGCTGTAGAAAGTGCGCGCGAGCACCTCGCGCGCACCGCCGGCCGCGAAGGGCACGACGATCCGCATCACCTTGCCGCCGGGTTGGGCCGAAACGGGGCAGGCGAAAATGATGCACAGGAGCGCAAGGGATATTTGTATGGAGCTGGGCATCCGGCTCATGATGCCGGAACTTTAGCATCCCGCCGCCCCCACCGGCCCAGCTGGAGATGAGACTATACTTCCGTCCCTAGATTGGTATCGCAGCCCGTGTTTTCGTAGCACACCCATGCGCGAGCAAGCTCTCGTGCTTTTCTCCGGCGGGCAGGACTCGACGACCTGCCTCGCCTGGGCGCTCGCGAATTTCGCGCGCGTGGAGACCATCGGCTTCCGCTACGGCCAGCGCCACGCGGTGGAGCTTGACTGCCGGCCGGTGATCGTCGCGGAGCTGCGCAAGCGCTTCCCCGCGTGGACGGGGAAGCTCGGCGATGACCACGTGCTCGAGCTGGACGTGATCCGTTCGCTCGGCGCGACCGCCATGACCGAGGACATCGCGATCGGGATGACGGAGTCGGGCCTGCCCAACACCTTCGTCCCGGGCAGGAACCTCCTTTTCTTCACCGCCGCGGCGGCGCTCGCCTACCGGCGCGGAGTGCGCGTGCTCGTGGGAGGCATGTGCGAGACGGATTTTTCCGGCTACCCGGATTGCCGCGACGACACGATCAAGGCTTTGCAGGTCGCGCTCGGCTTGGGCATGGACCGGCGCTTCACGATCGAGACGCCGCTCATGTGGGTCGACAAGGCCGCGACTTTCAGGATGGCCGAGGAACTCGGCGGCCAGCCGCTCATCGATGTCGTCATCGAGCACACCCACACCTGCTATCTCGGCAACCGGGAACGCAACGAATGGGGCAGGGGCTGCGGCGAATGCCCCGCCTGCAAGCTGAGAAAGGACGGCTACGCGGGCTACAGCGCAGCGCGCGCGGCGAGGCGCAGTGCATAGGGATCGCGCATGTATCAGGTGAAAGAGATTTTCTACACGCTGCAGGGCGAGGGCATGAACGCCGGCCGCCCCGCGGTCTTTTGCCGTTTCGCCGGCTGCAACCTGTGGTCCGGGCGCGAAAAAGACCGCGCAAGCGCCGTGTGCAAGTTCTGCGACACGGATTTCGTCGGCATGGACGGCACCCGCGGCGGAAAGTACGAGACGGCGGGCGCGCTTGCCGCGGCGATCGACCGGCTGTGGCCGGGAAAGGAGAGCGAGCGCAGGTTCGTCGTCCTGACCGGCGGCGAGCCGGCGCTTCAAGTGGACAGGCCCTTCATCGACGCGCTGCATGCGCGCGGCTTTCTCGTCGCGATCGAGACCAACGGCACGCTCGAGCTGCCGCCCGGGATCGACTGGGTCTGCGTCAGTCCCAAGGCCGATGCGCCGCTCAAGCTGCGAGTGGGAAACGAGCTGAAGCTCGTCTATCCGCAGGCGGGCGCCTCGCCCTCGGCTTACGAGGACCTCCCGTTCGAGCATTTCCTGCTTCAGCCGATGGATGGGCCGAACGTCCGCGCGAACACCGCGCGGGCGGTGACCTACTGCATGGAGCATCCGAAGTGGCGCCTGAGCCTGCAGACGCATAAGTTCTTGGGAATCAGGTAGGAGGTCGAGTGGAGATCTACCAGGAGTTTACGTTCGACGCGGCCCACCGCTTTCCCGGGGTTCCCGAAGGCCACCCCTATTACGGGCTGCACGGACACTCGTTCGTCGCGCGCATCGTGCTCGCGGGTCGCGTCGATCCGGCGACGGGATTCGTCGCTGATCTGGGCGAGGTCGAGGCCCGCTGCAAGGCGCTGCGCGAGCGCCTCGATCACAAATACCTGAACGACGTCGACGGCCTGAAAGTCCCGAGCCTCGAGAACATCGCCGTGTGGATCTGGGAGAACCTGAAGCCCGAGCTTCCGCCGCTCGCGCGCGTGGAAGTGCGGCGCGAGTCCTGCCGTCATGGCTGCGTCTACGCGGGAAACTAGGCCGGGACCGCGATGCGAAGAAAGATCCGGGTAAAAATCGGCGGCGTTTTCGAAGCGACGTTTGCAGCGCTGGTCTGGGCCTCGGCGGCCGCCCAGAATGCCGATCAGTACCCCAGCCGCCCGATCCGCTACCTCGTGGCAAGCGCGCCCGGTGGCATCGCCGACATCACGCCGCGGGTGCTGGCCCCGAGCCTCGCGCAGGCGCTGGGCCGGCCGGTGGTCGTCGAGAACCGGCCCGGCGGCGGCATCGTCGTCGGCGGTGAACTGGTGGCCAAGGCCGCGCCCGACGGCCACACGCTGCTTTCGGCGACTCCCCAGGTGGCGATCGTGCAGTCGATGGTGAAGGACCTCGCCTTCGATCCGCGCCGCGACCTCGCCCCGGTCGCGCTCGTCGGCGTGATACCCAACGTCCTCGTCGCCGGCCCGAGGACGCCCGCGAAGACGCTCGCCGAGCTGGTCGAGCTGGCCCGCCGCAATCCCGGCAGGTTGAATTACTCCTCGACCGGCGCCGGCACCTCGGTGCATCTTTCCGCGGAGCTGCTCAAGTACTACGCCGGCGTCGATATCGTGCACGTGCCTTACCGCGGCGCGGCGGCGGCGATGACGGCGCTCCTCTCAGGCGACGTGGATATCATGGTCGATTCGGTCCCGCCCTCGCTGCCGCACATTCGCGCGGGAAAAGTGCGCGCGCTCGCGGTGACGAGCGCGCGGCGCGTGCCGCAGCTGCCCGAGGTGCCGACCATGATCGAGTCGGGATATCCGGACTTCGAGATCAACGGCTGGTCGGGCGTCGTGACCACCGCCGGAACGCCGAACGCGATCCTGTTGCGGCTCGAAGCGGAAATAAGAAAGGCGCTCTCGCAGCCGCAGGTGGTCGCGGCCTACGAAAACGCGGGCCTCACGGTCCGCTTCATGGGCGCGGCCGAATTCGGCAAGTTCTGGGACGCCGAGATCGCGAAGTTCGCGCTCGCGATCAGGCACTCCGGCGCGGTGAAAGAGTGAAGAGGCGCAAGATGAAATCGATTCGCTTTGTTTTGATCGTTTCCGCCGTGCTCGCGGGCTGCTCCGCGGGCGGGCCGCAGCGCGAGGAGGCTTCCGAGGTGCCGACCATGACCACTCTGCCCAAAGACATCTATCCCGAATCGCGCTCCCGCCTCCCGCTCCCGAAACGCGAAGCGCTCGACGAGCAGGGAAGGCGCGTCTACGACTCGGTTCTCGATCCCAAGCGTCCCACGCTCGCGGGGTTTCAGGGGCCCGCCGGCATCTGGCTGCACAGCCCCAGGGTGGGAGAGCCGATCCGGGAGTTCAACCGCATCCTGCGCAACGAGATGCCGCTCGAGCCGCGCCTGAGGGAGCTTGCGATCCTGGTGACCGCGCGCGAGTTCGACAGCCAGTTCGA
>DASPWT010000093.1:0-7170 GCA_035637655.1 Burkholderiales bacterium
GCATGAGCGCCCACGCCGGAGGCTACAGCGCCGATCCCCGTATCCGGTGGATCGAGTTCCTGCCGTGGATCCTCGCCATCGCGGCTTTCTTCCTGCTGCCCGAGTATCTTTCCCTCGGAGCGCGTATCCTGATCTACATCCTCTACGCCCTGTCGCTCGATCTGATTGTCGGCTATGCGGGAATCATCACGCTCGGCCACAGCGCCTACTTCGGCCTTGGCGCCTACGTCGCCGGGATCCTCGCCGCGAAGGCGGGGATCGGAGATCCGATGCTGCAGCTTGTCGCCGCAGCGGCCGCCGGCGCCTTGCTCGGGATCGGCACCGGCGCCGTCATCCTCCGGACAAAGGCCCTGACGCTCCTCATGCTCACGCTCGCGATCACCTCCGTTGTTCTGGAGATCGCCAACAAGGCGACTACGCTCACCGGCGGCGCTGACGGCCTTTCCGGCGTCGTGGTGGCTCCGGTTCTCGGCCTGTTCAAGTTCGATATCTTCGGCAAGACCGCCTATCTCTATTGCCTTCTCGTGCTGCTCCTCGGCTGGTGGCTGGCGAGAAGGGTGATTTATTCGCCGTTCGGAACCTCGCTCACCGGGGTGCGCGAAAACAGCTTGCGCATGCACGCGATCGGTGCTCCGGTCTATTGGCGCCTGGTCCTGGTCTACACGCTCTCGGCCACGATCGCCGGCGTCGCCGGAGGCCTGCTCACCCAGACCAACCAGTTCGTCGGGCTGAACGTGCTGTCCTTCGAATCCGCAGGCGAGCTGCTGGTGATGCTGATCCTCGGCGGTGTCGGACGCATCTACGGCGCGTTCGTCGGACCGGTCGTGTATCTGATCGCGCAGGATTTGCTCGCCAAGCAATTCCCCGAGTACTGGTACTTCGGCATCGGGACGATGCTCGTGCTCGTGGTGATGTTCGCCCGAGGCGGAATTCTCGGCATCCTGGACGGGGCGCTCGCGAAACTGCGGACAAGGCAGTGAGCACCGCTCTCGAGACACGCGGCCTGTGCAAGAACTTCGGCGCGCTTACCGTGGCGGACGACATCAATTTCCGGCTGGAGGCCGGCGCGCGCCACGCTTTGATCGGTCCGAACGGCGCCGGGAAAACCACCTTCGTCAACATGCTCAGCGGGGCGCTGCCGCCCTCCTCCGGCAGGATCGTGCTGGGCGCGGAGGACATCACCGCCATGGGCCAGGCGAAGCGGGTGAAGCGCGGGCTGGGCCGGACGTTCCAGATCAACGCGCTGTTCCGCCGCCTTGCCGTGCTCGACAACGTGGCGCTCGCAGTGGCGGAGCGCCGCGGCGTCGCGCAGCGCATGCTGCGCGCGGCAAGCACACACGCCGATGTACGCGCCGAGAGCATGGAACTGCTCGCCACGCTCGGCCTCGCCGAGGACGCGGGCGTTCGCATCCTCGACCTGCCCTACGGCAAGCAGCGCCTCGTCGAGATCGCGATCGCGCTCGGCCTCAAACCTCGCGTTCTGCTCCTCGACGAGCCGGCAGCGGGCGTGCCCTCGCTCGAATCGCATCGCATCCTGCAGGTGCTGGACAAGCTCCCCGAGCACATCGCGATCCTGATCATCGAGCACGACATGGACCTCGTGTTCCGCTTCGCGCAGCGCATCACCGTCCTGGTCCAGGGCGAAGTGCTGGTCGAGGGGCCGCCGGAGGAGATCGCAAAGGACCGGCGGGTGCATCAGGTCTATCTCGGCGAACAGCATCATGGCTGAGCTCAGCCTTCGGGACGTGCGCGCCGGTTACGGCGAAACCGTGGTCCTCGAAGACATCGCGTTCGATCTCCCGGAGCGCGGGGCCCTCGCGGTACTGGGCCGGAACGGCGTCGGCAAGACCACGCTCCTGGCGACCATCATGGGCCACACGACTTTTCACGCGGGCAGCATCGAATACCAGGGCAAGCCGATCGCGGGGCTGCCTGTCTACGAACGCTGCCGGCTGGGCGTGGGCCTCGTACCGCAGACGCGCGACATCTTCCCTTCGCTTTCGGTCGAGGAGAACCTCACCGTTGCCACGCGCTCCGGCCGCTGGACGCTCGAGCGCGTCTACGATCTCTTTCCCAAGCTCGCCGAGCGGCGCGGGCACTGGGGCAACCAGATCTCGGGCGGCGAGCAGCAGATGCTCGCCATCGGGCGGGCGCTGATGGGCAACCCGACGCTGCTCCTCATGGACGAGCCGCTCGAGGGGCTGGCGCCCATCATCGTCGAGGTCCTGCTGCGGGCCCTGCAGCGCCTGATCCGCGAGGACTCGCTCGCGGTCGTGCTGGTCGAGCAGCACGCGAAAGTCGCGCTCGGGGTCACGCAAAGGGCGCTCGTGCTGAACCGCGGCCGCATCGCCTACAACGGTCCGAGCGCGGATCTGCTTGCCGATCCGCAGCGCCTCACCAGCCTGGTGGTCGCCTGAGCTCCGCCGCCCCATGCTGGCCGTCCTCCTCCCCGCGCTTGTCTTGCTTGCAATGACGCACGCAGAACCTTCGGCTGCACAGGATCGCCAGGCGCGCATGGTGGCGGAAATCGCCGCGATGGCGCGCGAGACCGGCGCGGAAACCGGACGGCCGAGGTTCGGCGACGCGGTGATGGCGGCGATGGGCAAAGTCCCGCGTCACCGCTTCGTCCCGTTCCCGCAACAGATCTTCGCCTACGACAATCACCCGCTGCCGATCGGCGAAGGCCAGACGATCTCGCAGCCCTACATCGTGGCGCTGATGACCGACCTGCTCGACCCCAAGCCCGGGGACACCGTGCTGGAGGTGGGGACTGGCTCGGGTTACCAGGCGGCGGTGCTCGCCGAGCTCGTGGCGAAGGTCTACACGATAGAGATCGTCGAGCCGCTCGGAAAGCGCGCGAAGCTGCTCCTCGGCGAGCTCGGCTACCGCAACGTCGAGGTGCGCATCGGCGACGGCTACAACGGCTGGCTCGAGGCTGCTCCCTTCGATTCGATCATCGTCACCGCGGCGCCGGGGGAAATCCCGAAACCGCTCGTCGATCAGCTTAAACCCGGCGGGCGGATGGTGATACCGGTGGGAGGATCATCGGACGTTCAGCAGCTCCTGCTCGTGGAAAAGCGGCCGGACGGCACCGCGGCGACCAAGCGCACGCTGCCGGTGAGGTTCGTGCCCCTTACAAGAGATCGCGGGGCGAAATAGAATAGGGCCCATGAGAGACTACTGGTTGAGCAAGCTCTTCTTCGATCTTCAGAGCTCCCCCGCGCTCGGCGACGAGTACCGCGCCAACCGGAAGAAGGTCCTCGACCGCTATCCCCTGAAGCCCGAGGTGCGCGCCGCGGTCGAGCGCGACGACGTAGCCTTCCTCGCGTCGCGGGTCAATCCTTACCTGCTCCGGTTCTATTTCGTGGTCGCCGGAATGTCCGAGGCGGATTTCCTGAAAAAAGTGAGGACCGCCGGGGCCGACGCGGCTGCGCGGTCGAGCCATGGCTAGGCTCGCCGGGGTGTTCGCCTCGAGTCATGCGCCGCTCATCGTCCGCGGCTGGAAAGACGTCAAGCCGGCGAATCAGCAGGAACTCACGAGCGCGCTGAGCGAGCTCGGCAGACGCATCAAGGCCGCCAGGCCCGACGTGCTGATCGAGATCGCCCCCGACCACTGGGTGAATTTCTTCATCGACAATCTTCCGAGCATCTGCGTCGGCATGGGCGAGGAGCACGAAGGCCCCGCCGAACCGTGGATGAAGGACTGCCCCTTCAAGAAAATCGCCGGGCATCCGAAGCTCGCCAATCACATCCTGCAAACCGCGCTCGAGCGCGACTTCGAACCCTCGGTGTCGCACCACCTGACGCTCGACCACGGCTTCTGCATTCCGCTTTGGAGGGGCGGCCTCGATCCCCTGCCCCCGATCGTTCCCATCGTCTTCAACGATCTCGAGCCGCCTTATCCGAGCGTGCGGCGTTGCCTGCAGTGGGGAACCATGCTCGCCGAAGCCGTACGCACCTACCCGGAAGACATCCGCGTGGCGATCCTCGCCACCGGAGGCTTGAGCCACTCGATCGGGGAGCCCACGATGGGCGAAATCGACGAGCCGTTCGACCGTGAGTGCATCCGCCATTTCGAGAAGGGCGACGAGCGCCCTTTGATCGATTTCCTGAACGAGTGCCTGCCCACCATCGGCAACGGCGCGGCGGAGATCCGCAATTGGGTCGCGGCGCACGGCGCTGCGGGCAAGCGCGGCTTCGAGCTGATCGGCTACTGCAACTGTCCCGAGGTCTACGTCGGCTGCGGCTTCGCCTCCTGGAACCTCGCCGCGCGCGCGTAGACCCTTTTGCTCCTGCAAACAACGATTGCCGGCAGTCTCCCCAAACCGGCCTGGCTCGCCGAGCCGAGGAAGCTCTGGGCACCCTGGCTGCTCGAAGGGGATCTTCTCGAGGAAGGCAAGCGCGACGCCATGCGCCTCCGGCTCGCCGACCAGGAAGCCGCAGGCATCGATATCGTCACGGACGGCGAGCAGACGCGCAGGCACTTCGTTACGACCTTCATCGAGAGCCTGAACGGCGTCGATTTCGAGCACAAGCGCAGCGTGCGCATCCGCAACCGCTACGACGCGGACGTGCCGGTGGTGGTGGGACCGGTCGGGCGCGGCAAACCGGTGTTCGTCGAGGACCTTCGCTTCCTCCGAAGGCACACGAAGCGCCCGATCAAGCTCTCCCTCCCCGGTCCCATGACGATGGTGGACACGCTCTACGACAACCACTACCGCAGCCGCGAGAAGCTCGCGCGCGAGTTCGCCGCGATCCTCAACCAGGAGGCGCGCGAGCTCGAGCGGGCCGGAGCCGACGTGATCCAGTTCGACGAGCCGGCCTTCAACGTCTACATGGACGAAGTCGCCGACTGGGGCATGGCAGCGCTGGAAGCGGCCGCGGCGGGCCTCGAATGCAAGACCGCCGTGCACATCTGCTATGGCTACGGAATCAAGGCGAACATCGACTGGAAGAAGACCCTCGGCTCCGAATGGCGGCAGTACGAGTCCATTTTTCCCCTGCTCGCCCGATCGAAGATCGACCAGGTCTCGCTCGAGTGCGCGAACTCGCACGTGCCGCTCGAGCTGCTCGCGCTTCTCAAGGGCAAGGACGTCCTGGTCGGCGCGATCGACGTCGCGAACGACACCGTCGAGAAGCCCGAGCAAGTCGCAGCGACGATCCGCTCGGCGATGAGATTCGTGCCGCCGGAAAAGCTCTATCCCTGCACCAACTGCGGCATGGTGCCGCTCGCGCGCGATGTCGCGCTCGGCAAACTGAAGGCCCTCACCGCCGGGGCTGCGCTCGTGCGACTAGAGCTCGGCACCTGATTGACGTGCCGCGCCCGAAAACCGTAAAGCATCGCGCCAAGCCCGGTTCACCCCGCACCTTCAGTTTTACGAGCTCGCGACCGGGCATGACTGCATGATCACCGATCCGAAAGCCGTCATCCGGATCCTGCTCGAGAACGCGTGAAACTTCTCAGCGGCCCTTCGCCGCCTGGATTGCGTGCCAGACGCGATCCGGCGTATACGGAAAATCAAGGCCGTGGATACCGAGCGGCCGCAGCGCGTCGATCACCGCGTTCGCCACGGCAGGCACGGCGCCGGTCGTGCCGGCTTCGCCCGCGCCCTTTGCGCCGAGCGGATTGCCCGGCGACGGGATCGAACGGTCGTGCAGCCGAATATCAGGCATGCCGTCGGCACGCGGCATCTCGTAGTCCATGAACGTGCCGGTGAGAAGCTGGCCGGAGGCCGCATCGTAGATGGCGTGCTCGGCCATCACCTGCCCGATGCCTTGCGCGATGCCGCCGTGCAGCTGCCCGTCGAGCAGGACCTGATTGATGATGCGCCCGCAATCGTCCACGGCGGTGTAGCGCAGGATCTCGACGACCCCGGTCTCGGGGTCGATCTCGACCTCGGCCACGTGTGCACCGCTGGGAAAGGAGCGCGGCAGCGGGATCTCGCCGCCCGAGTCGAGGGCGCTCCCGTATTTCCTTGCGACGTCCTCGAATCCGATCGAGAGGTCGGTGCCTTTCACGCGGTAGCGGCCCTTCGCGAATTCCAGATCGTGCGGCGCGACTTCCAGGTCCTTTGCCGCGAGCTCGGAGCCTTTGCGAACCACCTCGCGCGCCGCGACGAGGAGCGCTCCACCGTGCGCCATCATCGAGCGCGAGCCGATCGTGCCCTCGCCAACCAAGCGCGGTCCGTCCGGATCGCTCGCCCGGAGCGTGATTTTCTCGGGGTCCATGCCGAGCGCTTCGCCGACGACCTCCGGATACACCGTCTCGTGTCCCTGCCCGGACGGGCCGGCAAGGACATACAGAAGCGCATTGCCGGATTCGCCGAACTTGATCACCGCCTCCTCCTTGGGCGCCCCGCCCGCTCCCGCGGGCTCGATGAACACGGCGCAACCGATGCCGCGCATTTTTCCGCGGCGCTGCGATTCCACCCGGCGCGAGCCGAACGAGTTCCATTCCGACTGCTTGACCGCCTCGTCCAGAAGACCGTGCGGATCGCCGCTGTCGTACACCGAATGGGGGTGCGGCGTCTGATACGGGAATGCCTCCTTCGGGATCAGGTTGCGCCGGCGCAGCTCGATCCGATCGACGCCCGTCTCGCGCGCCGCTTCCTCGACCAGGCGCTCGGCGAGATAGCAGACGTTGGGCCGGCCCGCGCCGCGGTAGGCGGTGGTCGGCGTCGTATTGGTCAGCGCGAGGCGGTGCCGGCCGTACATCGCCGGGATGCGGTAGAGGTTGATCGCGTGAAGGCCCGGCGGAAGGGTGTTGATGAGCGGTCCCGGCGTGGACAGATAAGCCCCCGCATTCACGATCCATTGAATGCGGATCGCGAGGAAACGCCCATCCCTGTCGAGCGCGAGCTCGCCGGTCAGCTTTGCAGCGCGGCCGTGGTAGTCGGACAGGAACGTCTCGGAGCGCGAGGACGTCCACTTCACCGGCTTGCCGAGTCTCTTCGCGGCGAGCATCGCGACGCAGTATTCCGCATAGGCATCCGAGCGGATCCCGAAGCCGCCGCCCACGTCCTGGGCGCGGACCATGATTCTCTCCGCGGGAATGCCGGTGATGCCGCTCGCGCTTCCGCGCATGAGCGAAAGGCCCTGCGAGCTCACATACAGATCGTACTTGTCGGCTTGCGCGTCGTATGCGGCAAGACAGGCCTTGGGCTCCATCGG